>NZ_JBEXRA010000010.1:0-205730 GCF_040612855.1 Streptomyces sp. NPDC006332 | reverse complement strand
CGAGAGAACTGACGGTCGGGTTCCTGGCTTTGATACCTATGGTGAGCAGGAGCAGTCACACACGATCCGCGCCCCACCCCACTTTTGTGGATCCGGCGCGATGGGTAAGGTTAGGTTAGCCTTATTGATCTCGACGGGAGGTGAGTCCGCGTGTACGTCTGCCACTGCTTCGGGGTGACCGAGGCGCAGGTCCAGCGGCACGCGGAGGACGGCGCCAGCACCCCCCGCCAGATCGCCTCCGCCTGCAAGGCGGGTACGGACTGCGGGTCCTGTGTCCGTCGGATCCAGGCCATCCTCGGTCGGCGGGCGTGTCCTCGTCATGAGCCTGCCTACCAGGGCGGGCCGGTGCTGGCCGAGTCCGAGGGCGCGAAGGAGCTCGAGGAAGCCGCCTAGGCCCGGTCGGTTCAGCTCTCCGGCTGCTCGATCAGCTGGGCCAGGTAGAGCGCTTCGCCGAGCTTCTCCAGGAGTTCCAGCTGGGTGTCGAGGTAGTCGATGTGGTGCTCCTCGTCCGCCAGGATCGACTCGAAGATGTTGGCCGAGGTGATGTCGCCCTTCTCCCGCATCACCCTGATGCCACGCCTGAGCCGGTCGATCGCCTCGACCTCGACCTGACGGTCGGCCTCGAACATCTCCTGGGCCGTCTGCCCCACGCGCACATGGAAGAGGCGCTGGTAGTTCGGCAGCCCCTCCAGGAAGAGGATCCGGTCGGTGAGCACCTCCGCGTGCTTCATCTCGTCGAAGGACTCACTTCGCGTGTACTTCGCGAGCTTGGTCCAGCCGAAGTTCTCCTGCATCTTCGCGTGCAGGAAGTACTGGTTGATCGCGGTGAGCTCGGCGGTCAGCTGCTCGTTGAGGAATTCGATGACCTCGGGGTCGCCCTGCATCGCAGAGGCTCCTTCCGACCGGGGGGAACTGGCGGGTTGCGCCGCATGATTCCACCCGCTACGAAGATCGTCCAGTAAGTCTTCACTTAGTAAGTAAGGGCACACTTAGTTCTAATTGCCCGATTTGGATGGGGGTTGGTCATGTGCACTGCCCCGGGTCTGTCAGGATGGACACATGGGTCAGCCGGTGGAACGCGAGTCGGGAGAGCGCGATTCTGGACCAGCCGCACACTCCGATCTTCCGCCGGGGCAGCGGGTCCAGCGCGGCTGGCCGGTCACGCACTACGGCCCGGTCCCCAAGTTCCGGCCCGAGCGCTGGGAGTTCCGGGTCTTCGGCGCCACCGCGGACGGTGAGAAGCACTGCTGGACCCACGAGGAGTTCACCGCCCTCCCGTACGCCAGCGTCACGGGTGACCTGCACTGCGTCACGAAGTTCAGCATGCTCGGCGCCGAATGGGGCGGCGTCCCCGCCCGGACCGTCCTGGACCTCGCCCCGCCCGCGTCCACCGTCACCCATGTGATGGTGTGGGCCGAGTACGGCTTCAGCTCCAACCTCCGCCTGGCGGACTTCGCGGACGAACGCGCGATCTTCGCCACCCACAAGGACGGCGAACTGCTGACGGCCGAACACGGCTTCCCGCTCCGCCTCGTCGTCCCCCACCTGTACGCGTGGAAGGGCCCCAAATGGGTCCGCGGCGTCGAGTACATGACCGCCGACCGCCGCGGCTTCTGGGAGGAGCGCGGCTACCACAACGTCGGCGACCCCTGGAAGGAACAGCGCTACTCCTACCAGGAGGTGCCGGGGGACGGCCCCGAGCTCTGAACCACCGGGTGCCCGCGCACCGGCGGGCTCAGCGCCCCTCACCCTCGCGCGGACCGACCGTCTCGGCCTCCCGCAGCTTCTTCAGCCGCTCCACGTCCGCCGCGTGCCCCTCCTTGCCGCCGGGCGTCTCGATGATCAGCGGTACGCCCTCGGTGGCCGGGTGGGTCATCAGCGCGCGGAACGGGTCCTCGCCGATGTGGCCGGAGCCGATGTTCTCGTGCCGGTCCTTGTGGGCGCCGACCACGTCCTTGGAGTCGTTGGCGTGGATCAGCTTCAGCCGGCCCTCGCCGACCGTGTCCACCAGCAGGTCCAGTGTCTGGTGCATGCCGCTCGGCCCGGTCAGGTCGTGGCCGGCCGCGAAGATGTGGCAGGTGTCCAGGCACACGCCCAGCTTGGGATGGGCGTCCAGTGCCTCGAAGTACGGCCCGAAGTCCCAGGTCCGCGAGCACAGCGAGGCGCCCTGCCCGGCCGTCGACTCCAGCAGCAGGTACGGGTCGTCGTCGTGGGTGAGCTCGTCCAGCAGCGGCAGCAGATACCGCCGCACCTGCTTCAGCGCCACGGACCGGTCCCGGCCCCCGGTCGCGCTGCCGGTGTGCACGACCACGCCCAGCGCCCCGATGTCCCGCCCGCGCCGCAGGGAGTGCCGCAGCGACTCCACCGACCTCTCCGCGGTCGCCTCTGTGTGCGACCCGAAGTTGATCAGGTACGGGGCGTGCACGTACGCCGGGATCGACTCGGCCGCGCACGCCGCACGGAACGCCTCGTCCTGCCGGGGGTTCCCGACGGGCGTGGCCCAGCCGCGCGGGTTGGCGACGAAGACCTGCACGGTCTCCGCCCCGAGGTCACGGGCGTACGACAGGCCTACCGAGTGGAGACCGCCCGCCACCGGGACATGACCGCCGACGGGGTTGCGCACCGTACCGGCCGTTTCGGGGCCGGTGCCGGCCTGTTGACTCTTCACCCACCCAGGGTGTCACGCGGCCGGGTGCGCCCGGTCAGCGGATCGTGATCGTGATCGTCGACCCCTTGGGCGCGCTCTCGCCGCCCTCGACGGACTGCTTCTTGACGGTGTCGCCGAAGAGCCCGAGCAGCCCGCGGTCCTCGTCGACCTCGAAGCCGGCGGCTTCCAGCTCGCTCCGCGCGTCATCGACGCTGTCACCGACCACGTCCGGGACCTCGACCATCACCGGGCCCTTGGACAGCGTCAGCGTCACGGTGTCGCCCTCGGCGGCGGTGGCGCCGTCCCGCGGTGTCTGCCGGGCGACCTGCCCCTTGTCGTAGTCGGAGGAGTTGACCTCCTCGGCGGAGACCTCCACCTTCAGGCCCGCCTCCTGGAGGTCCGCCCTCGCGTCCTGGAGGGACTCGCCGGTGACGTCCGGGATGTCGATCGGGCTGCCCTTGCTGACGGTGAGCGCGATCGCCGAACCGGCGCGCCGCTCGGTGCCGGCCCCCGGCTCCGTGGAGATGACGAAGCCCCGCTCCACCTCGTCGCTGAACTCCCGGGTGACCATGCCCGGCTGCAGCCCGTCCCCCTTCAGCACGGACCTGGCCTTGTCCAGCCGGTAGTCCGCCACGTCGGGCACCTTCACGGTCTCGGGACCGTCGGAGATGACGAGCCGCACCGAGTCGTTGTCCCGGATCCGGGCGCCCGGCTCCGGGTCGGTGCTCACGACCGTGCCCCGCTTCACGGTGTCGCTGTACGCGTGGTCGACCTTGCCGACGTCCAGCCCGGCCGCCTTCAGCCGGTCCCGGGCCTGGGTCTCGGTCTTCTCCAGCACCGTCGGGACCTTGGTGAACTGACCGGAGTTGATGTACCAGACGCCCGCGCCGACCCCGAGGACCAGCAGGACCGCCGCGATGATCGCGACCAGTCGGCGCGGCGGGCGGGAACGGCCCCGCGGGGGCAGCGGCGGCCCGGACTCCAGGCGGCTGGTGCGCTGGAACCCGGCCTGGGCGTCGTCGTCCTCGTTGACCGGCAGCGGGCGCGGCACGGCCAGCGAGCGCGGGATCACGCTCGTCCGGTCCTCGGCGCCGTCGTGCGCCCCCGAGAGCGCCTGCGGCGGCACGGCGTCCAGCTGCTCCGCGCCGAGCGCGGCACGTGCCTGGCGCGCCTGCGCGAGCAGCGCGACCGCGTCGTACGGGCGGATGTCCGGATTACGGGCCGTCGCGGAGGCGACCAGCTCGTCGAGTTCGTAGGCCAGCCCCGGCACGAGGGCCGAGGGCGGCGGCACGTCCTCGTGGAGGTGCTTGTAGAGCACGATCGCGGGGGAGTCCCCGTCGTGCGGCTTCTCGCCGGTGAGCATCTCGTACAGGACGACACCGCACGCGTACACGTCGACGCGGGGATCGGCGGCGCCCGGCTGCTCGATCTGCTCGGGGGCGAGGTACGACACCGTGCCGAGCACGGCCCCGGTGGTGCTGGTGACGGTGTCCACGGACCGCACCAGCCCGAAGTCGGCGACCTTGACCCGACCGTCGTCCCCTATCAGGACGTTCTCCGGCTTCATGTCCCGGTGCACGAACCCCGCGCGGTGCGCGGCGCCGAGCGCGGCCAGCACCGGCTCCAGGATGTCGAGCGCGGCCCTCGGCTGCAGCGCCCCGCGGTCACGCAGCACGTCGCGCAGGGTGCAGCCGGCGACGTACTCCATCGCGAGGTAGACGTACGACCCCTCGGTGCCCTGGTCGAAGACCTGCACCACGTTCGGGTGCGCGAGCCGGGCCACCGACTTGGCCTCCCGGATGAACCGCTCGACGAACGCCCCGTCAGCGGCCAGCGCCGGATGCATCACCTTGAGTGCGAGAACCCGGTCCAGGCGGGTGTCCAGGGCCCGGTAGACCGTGGCCATCCCACCGACCGCGATCCGCGCGTCGACGCGATAGCGGCCGTCGAGCACCTGCCCGACCAGAGGGTCCTGAAGGGTCGTATCCACGCGGGTGAGTCTACGAGCCGTGACTGACACGCACCCGGTTCGGCCGGGATCGAGGCGGTACTGCAGCGGACCTGTGACGCAACCCACCACGTCACAGCGGCCATCGGGGGCACCAGCGGTGAGGTTCCCACGGCCGCGCTCCGCTCAGAACGCCGGCCGCTCCGGATCCAGCGCCGCCAGGCCGGTCGTCGGAGACGACGCCTCAGCGAAGTGCCGCCGCGGAATCCGGCCCGCCAACCGCGCCAGCCTGCCCGCCTCGACGGCGTGCCGCATGGCATCGGCCATCAGCACCGGCTCCTGAGCCCGGGTCACGGCCGAGGCGAGCATCACACCCGCACACCCCAGCTCCATCGCCAGCGCCGCGTCCGAGGCGGTACCGGCCCCCGCGTCCAGGATCACCGGCACCCCCGCGTGCTCGACGATCAGCTGGAAGTTGTGCGGGTTGCGAATGCCCAGCCCGGATCCGATGGGCGACCCGAGCGGCATGATCGCCGCGCACCCGACGTCCTCCAGCTTGCGCGCCAGCACCGGATCGTCGTTGGTGTACGGCAGCACCGTGAACCCGTCGTCGACCAGCGTCTCGGCGGCGTCCAGCAACTCGATCGGATCCGGCAGCAGGGTCCGCTCGTCCGCGATGACCTCCAGCTTGACCAGGTCCGTCCCGAGCGCCTCCCGCGCCAGCCGAGCCGTCAGCACCGCCTCACCGGCCGTGAAACAGCCCGCGGTGTTCGGCAGCACCCGGATGCCGAGCTTCTCCAGCACCGACAGCACCGAGCCGTGCACGCCCGGATCGACCCGGCGCATCGCGACCGTCGTCAGCTCCGTCCCGGACGCGACCAGCGCCCGCTCCAGGACCTCCGGGCTGGGCGCGCCGCCCGTACCCATGATGAGACGGGACGTGAAGGACGTACCACCGAGGACAAAGGGGTCGTCGGCCATGGGTCAGCCTCCTTGGACGGCGGTGAGGACTTCGACGCGGTCTCCCTCGGCGAGGGACGTCGAGGACCATCGTGCGCGCGGGACGACGGTTTCGTTCAGGGCGGCGGCCACTCCGGAGGGGGCCACGGTGAGGGAGCGCACGAGCGTGTCCAGGGCGGTGCCCGGGGCGAGCTCGCGCGGCTCGCCGTTGACCGAGACGTTCATACCGGCAGCTCCGTTCGGACGGCGCTGAAGCGCTTGGGCGTGAAGGGGCGGGCCTCGTCCGGGAGTTCACCGGTGACGAGGGCGTGCGCCAGGACGTCGCCGGTGACCGGGGTGAGCAGCACGCCGTTGCGATAGTGCCCGGTGGCCAGCAGCAGCCCGTCCAGACCGGTCGGGCCGAGCAGCGGCGCGTTGTCGGGGGACCCGGGGCGCAACCCGGCCCGGGTCTCGGTGAGCGGCAGCTCGGTGATCCCGGGGACCAGCTCGTGGGCGTCCCGCAGCAGCTCGTACACACCGCCCGCGGTCACCGTGGTGTCCCAGCCCAGTTCCTCGCTGGTGGCGCCGACGACCAGCTCGCCGTTGCTTCTGGGCACCAGGTAGACCTGGCTGCCGCGGACCACGGCCCGCACCGTCCGGCTCAGGAACGGCGCGTACCGCTCGGGCATCGTCAGCCGCACCACCTGCCCCTTCACCGGCCGCACGGGCGGCAGGACGTCCGGGGGGACCCCCGCGAGGCGCCCGCTGAGGCTGCCGGCCGCCAGCACCACCTGTCCGGCGCCCAGCGTCACGCCCTCGCGCGTGACGACACCCCTCGCCCGCTCCCGTACCACCGACAGCCGTTCGGCCCAGGTGCGGTGGAAGGCGACCCCGGCCCGCTCGCACGCGGCCACCAGGGCGTCGGCCAGCCGCCGCGGATCGATCTGGTGGTCACCGTCGACGCGCAGCCCGCCGCGCACACCCGGCGCCAGCATCGGCTCCAGGCGGCGGCACTCCCGCCCCGACAGCCACTCGGAGTCCAGCCCCGACTGCCGTTGCAGGGCGTGCAGTTCGCGCAGGTGGGCGCGGTCGTCGGCGTCCAGCGCGACGGCGAGCGTGCCGCTGCGGCGGTAGCCGAGGTCGCGGCCGGTGAGGTCGGTGAGCTCGGCGGCGAAGTCCGGATAGCGGCGGGCCGACTCCAGGTTCAGGCCGAGCAGGGTCTGCTCGCCGTAGTGCAGTTCGGTGACGGCGGCCAGCATCCCGGCCGCCACCCGGGCGGCGCCGCCGCCCGGTTCGGGGTCCACCACGGCCGTGGCGAACCCGCGCTGCGCGGCTCGCCACGCGGTGACCAGGCCGATGATGCCGCCCCCGACGACCAGGACGTCCGAGGCGCCCGACCTGGCGTCGGAGGTGCCCGGGGTGTCTGACGGGACGTCTGAGGTGGCCGATGGATCTGGCGTACGCGACATGGGCGTCCAGCCCCTCCCTTCGCCGGCATGACCCGGATCAGGTTCGTACGGTCGGAGGCCGCCAGCCTCCCTCTCAGCCCGGTGCGTCCGGGCTCCCGCGAGTGCTTTACGTTGGCCACCCTAGCCCGACCTCGTCCCCCTCAGTAAGGGAGCCTTTGCCCGTGCCACGCCCGCCCGCCCCGCCCCGCAGATCTCTCGACGGACTCGTCCTGGCCCCCGTCGCCGACCAGGCCCCAGGTCAGGTGGGCACCCGCACCCGGTTCACGTACCACGAGAAGGACGGCGAGATCTGGGCCGAGTACGCGGGCGGGGACGTCGTCCGCGGCCACCTCGTGGGGACGCGGGAGGGCGACCGCCTGGACTTCCGGTACGTACAGCTCAAGCACGACGGGACGACGTCCTCGGGGCACTGTGTGTCGGCGGTCGTCGAGCTGCCCGACGGTCGCGTGCGGCTGGAGGAGAACTGGGAGTGGGAGTCGCAGACCGGTAGCGGAACGAGCGTTGTGGAGCAGCTCACGGAGCACACCCCCTGACTGACTGTTCGTCAGTTGTCTAAGGTGATCACGTGAGCGAGCAGACGCAGGACCAGGGAACCTCCGCGAACCGGCGGGTCGTCGTGGTGGGCGCGGGCATGGCCGGGGTGCAGACCGCGGTCGCCTTACGGGAACAGGGCTTCACCGGCACGGTGACCCTGATCGGCGCGGAGCCCCACCAGCCGTACGACCGCCCACCGCTGTCCAAGGCCGTGCTGCTCGGCAAGGCCGAGAGCACGGCCTTCGACGTCGACTTCGACGCTCTCGGCATCGAACTGCGGCTCGGACGCGAGGTGGTGGGCGTGCACCCCGGCGAGCACCGACTGGACACCGCCGAGGGGCCGGTGCCGTACGACGTCCTGGTCCTCGCGACCGGCGCCGAACCCATCCGGCTGCCGGGCGCCGAGGGCGTGCCCTCGGTCCACCTGCTGCGCACCCTGGACGACGCCGAGCGGTTGCGCCCGGTACTGGCCCGGCAGGACGACATCGTGGTCGTCGGCGCGGGCTGGATCGGCGCCGAGTTCGCCACGGCCGCCCGCGAGGCCGGCTGCGCGGTGACGGTCGTCGAGGCCGCGGACCGTCCGCTGGCCGGCGCGCTGCCCGCCGAGGTGGCCGCCCCGATGGCCTCCTGGTACGCCGACGCCGGCGCCGTTCTGCGCACCCACGCGCGCGTGGCGCGTGTCGAGCCCGGGGCGGTGCTCCTGGACGACGGCTCGCGGCTGCCGGCCGGCGCCGTGGTCGTCGGCATCGGCGCCCGCCCCGCCACGGCCTGGCTGTCCGGCTCCGGCATCACCCTCGGCGCCCACGGCGAGGTCGTCGCCGACGAGCGCCTGCGCACCTCCGAACCGGACGTCTACGCGGTCGGCGACTGCGCCTCCTTCCCCTCGGGGCGGTACGGCGAGCGCCTGCTGGTCCACCACTGGGACAACGCCCTGCAGGGGCCGCGCACCGTGGCCGCGAACATCGTCGGCGAGGCCACCGACGAGCCCCCGGCGCTCTACGACCCGGTCCCGTACTTCTGGTCCGAGCAGTTCGGGCGCTTCGTGCAGTACGCGGGCCACCACGCGTCCGCGGACACCACCCTGTGGCGCGGCGACCCGTCCGGCCCCGCCTGGTCGGTGTGCTGGCTGCGGGAGAACCGCCTGGTCGCCCTTCTGGCGGTGGGGCGCCCCCGGGACCTGGCGCAGGGACGGCGGCTGATCGAGGCGGGGGCGCTCATGGATCCCACGCTGCTGGCCGACTCGGCCAGGCCCCTGAAGGCGGCCACGGCGTAGGAGGGAACCGCGGATCTTGGCCCGGCCAGGATCTTCCCTTCCCTCCCAGGAGAAAACCGCAGGTCCGGCGCTCCTGACTTCCGACTGTCAGTGCGAGATGGCACGCTTGTCCCGTGACCGAGATTGACGCAAAGATCGATGCTCTCGTCCCCGCCTGGCTCACCCTCCCCGACATCGCAGAGATGCTCGATGTCGAGGTGACGCGTGTGCGGCAGCTGGTCAAGGAGGGCCAGCTCATCGCCGTACGCCGTGGTGAGAACCGCGCGCTGCACGTCCCCGCCGCCTTCATCGACGGGGCCGAGCAGAAGGTCGTCAAGGGCCTCACCGGCACCCTGACGCTCCTGCGGGACGACGGCTTCACCGACGAAGAGATGCTCGAGTGGCTCTTCACGCCCGACCCGAGCCTGCCCGGAACCCCCGCCGAGGCGCTGAGCGAGAATCGCGGCACGGAGGTGAAGCGCCGCGCCCAGGCGCTCGCCGTCTGATCCGAGCACGCCACCGATCCGAACATCGCCGACGTACGGGCCGTGGCTCGCGCAGCCACGGCCGCGGCCGACCACGGCCTTGGCCCGTACGCCATCCACCACCGGGGGGACCTCCGCATGCCCGACAGCACCGCCCGCGCCCGGCTCGCCGACGCCCGGCTGTACCTCTGCACGGACGCCCGTGAGCGACAGGGCGATCTCGCGGAGTTCCTGGACGCCGCCCTGGTCGGCGGGGTCGACATCGTGCAGCTGCGGGACAAGGGCATGGAGGCGGCCCAGGAGCTGGAGCACCTGAAGGTGTTCGCCGACGCCTGCGCCCGGCACGGCAGGCTCCTCGCCGTCAACGACCGGGCGGACGTCGCCCACGCCGCGGGCGCCGACGTCCTGCACCTCGGCCAGGGCGACCTTCCGGTCCCCGCCGCCCGCGCGATCCTCGGCGACGACGTCCTCATCGGCCGCTCGACGCACGCCGGGCCGGAGGCCGCCGCGGCCGCTGTCCAGGAGGGCGTGGACTACTTCTGTACCGGCCCGTGCTGGCCGACCCCCACCAAACCCGGCCGCCACGCCCCCGGTCTCGACCTGGTCCGCTACACCGCCTCACTCGGCACCGACCGGCCCTGGTTCGCCATCGGCGGCATCGACCTCGGCAACCTCGACGAGGTGCTGGAGGCGGGCGCCCGCAGGGTTGTGGTCGTCCGGGCGATCACGGAGGCGGACGACCCGGGAGCGGCGGCCGCCGAGTTCGCGAAGCGACTGCGCCAGGCCTCGTGAGGCCGCACGGCGACCATCCGATCAGCTTGTCCTACCTGTCCGTCCAATGGGTGGACAGTAAATAGACAAATCGGTCAAAAATCCGTGATCCGGTTGGGGGACCGCCGCACCCTGACTAACCTGCGGGTATGGCCCTCGGCACCGCATCCACCAGGTCGGACCACGCACGCACCGTGCGTGACATGCTCGCGACCGGCAAGACGACGTACTCGTTCGAGTTCTACGCCCCGAAGACCCCGAAGGGCGAGCGGAACCTCTGGAACGCGCTGCGCCGGGTGGAGGCCGTGGCACCCGACTTCGTCTCCGTGACCTATGGAGCGGGCGGCTCCACCCGCGCGGGCACGGTCAAGGCGACCGAGGCGATCGCCTCCAACACCACGCTCACCCCGATCGCCCACCTCACCGCGGTCGACCACTCGGTGGCCGATCTGCGCAACATCATCGGGCAGTACGCGGACGCCAGCATCCGCAACATGCTGGCCCTGCGCGGCGACCCGCCCGGCGACCCGATGGGCGAGTGGGTGCCGCACCCGCACGGCCTCACCTACGCCGCCGAACTCGTCGAACTCATCAAGTCGTCCGGCGACTTCTGCGTCGGGGTCGCGGCCTTCCCCGCGATGCACCCGCGCTCCGCCGACTGGGACGTGGACGTCCGCAACTTCGTCGACAAGTGCCGCGCCGGCGCGGACTACGCGATCACGCAGATGTTCTTCCAGCCGGAGGACTACCTGCGACTGCGTGACCGGGTCGCGGCCGCGGGCTGCGAGACCCCGATCATTCCCGAGGTCATGCCGATCGGCAGCGCGAAGACGCTGGCCCGGATCCCGTCCCTCACCAACGCGTCCTTCCCGCCCGCCCTGAAAGAGCGGATCCTCACAGTCAAAGACGATCCGGCGGCTGTACGCTCCATTGGTATCGAGTTCGCCACCGAGTTCTGTGCGCGGCTGCTGTCCGAGGGAGTGCCCGGACTGCACTTCATCACGCTCAACAACTCCACGGCGACGCTGGAGATCTACGAGAACCTGGGGCTGCACAACCCGCCGCAGGCCTAGACCGGTCGCACCGGCATACGACACACTGCGTAACGGCCACTGTGAGAGGGGCGTACATGGGCTGGACGGTCCTCTACATCGCGTTCGGCGTCGTCGCGCTGTGGCTGCTGGGCGAGGTGCTGCTGCAGTACAAGGCACGCCTGCGCTGGCGGCTGCTCGCCTTCGCCGGTTTTCTCGGCGTCGTGCTCGGCGTGCTGATCCCGTCGGTGGCCGTCATCGCACTCGGTGCGGTCGCCTTCGCGACCGGCCAGACCTACGTCACCCTCTCCTTCCGTCGCGGCTTCGCGTCCGGCTGGGCGGTCAGCCGCCCGGGCGCCGACGTCAGCAAGCGGCGCCGCGGCAAGGACGACGACCGTCCGGATCCGGCCCTGGGGGTCACCGACGTCCAGGCGGCCGACGCCGACTACGGGCAGGACGCCGACTTCGGCCGGCACACCGGTGCCTACGGCGACGACGAGTACGACCGTGACGACGTGTTCACGCCCGCCCGCCCCGTCGGCCCGACGGCCGCCGAGACCACCTCCGTGTACGAGCCGCAGCCGATGCCCGACGAAACCGGCTCGTACGGCATATACGGCTCCGGGTACGCCGCCGCCGACGGAACCTACGCCGCCGCCGGGCAGCAGACCCAGGACCAGTACGCGACGGCGGCCGCCGACCAGTCGTACTCCTACGACGGCTACACCGGCTACGACCAGCAGCAGTACGGCTACGACGCATCCGGACAGCAGCAGTACGCCGCCTACTCCGACCCGTACATCGGCACCCAGACCTACGACGGCGCCGGGTACGACGCCTCCTACGGCGGCCAGCAGCAGTACGGGCAACAGGGCTACAGCCAGGACCAGTACGCCACCGGTGGCTACGGCGAGACCCCGGCGGGCGGGGTGTGGGTGCCGCAACAGCGCAGCACCGACGACCCGTACGGAGACTTCCCGCAGGAGCAGCAGCAGTACGGCCAGCAGGGCCACGAGCAGAACCAGGGCCAAGGGTTCGACGAGCAGTACCGCTTCTGAGGCGTTCCTCAGGACGGTCGCGCGCGGTCACTGAGAGCCCCGGAACTCCGGTCCCTCCACGATCAGTCCGGCGACGAGCGCGCCCGACATTCCGGCGTGCGGGAGACCGCCGCCCGGATGTGACCAGCCGCCGACCGTGAACAGGCCTGGTATCGCCGTGCTGTTGGAGGGATGCAGCAGACGGCCGTCCCCCGCGGCGAGCGCCGGTGCGGGCACGGCGCCGCCCTCCGCCCCGGTCGCGTCCGCGATGTCGGCCGGGGTACGGACCTCGCGCCACAGCAGGCGCTCTCGCAGCTCCGGTACAACCTGCTCGGCGGCCCTCATCATGGCCTCGGTGTACGCGTCCACGACCTCGGGCTCGGGCCGCCCCGCCGGGACCACGGAGGTCAGCGTGACGGCCTCGTGCTCCGGGTCCGGGACGAGTTCGGGATCGTCCGGCCGCAGTACCGTCACCGTCGGACGCCAGGAAGCCGTGGGAGCCGCGGGAGCCGTGGCGAACAGCCCGTCCAACTCGCTCTCGCGGTGGGGCGCGTGCACCACGGTCCGGTGCGCCGCCTCCTTCGGACGCCCGCCGCGCAGGGCCAGCAGCACCGTCATCCGGCTCGGCAGCCCGCGCTGCGGCGGCACCTCGTCCGCGCCCCGCGCCGCCGCGTGGCCGACGACGCGGCTCAGCACCTCCGGCGCGACGCCGGCGACCACGAACTCGGCCTCCGCCACCGCGCCGCCCGCGAGTTCCACTCCCGCCGCCCGGCCGTCCTTCTCCAGCACCCCGGTGACCTCGGCGCCGAAGACGAACTCGACCCTCCTGGCCACGCACCGCTCGTACACCGCGCGCGCCAACTCCCGTATGCCGCCGCGGACATACCAGGTACCGAAGGCGTGCTCCAGGTACGGCAGCACGGCCGCGCTCGCCGGGGCCACCCGCGGGTCGAGGCCGAACGCCAGGGCGTGGCTCTCCAGGAGGGCGATGAGACGGGGGTCGCGCAGTTCCCAAGCGCCGATCTCCGCGAGGGTCGTGGCCCTGCGGGTGCGCAGCAGGCGCTTGTGGGGGACCGCCGGATAGGGCTCGCGGTCGGCCAGCACCGACCAGTTCGGCCACAGCGGCTCCTCCAGGAGCGGCCGCCGGGTCCGGTCCCAGGCCTCCCGAGCCCGGACCAAAAAGTCGCCCCAACGCTGCCCGGCGCCCGACCCCAGCGCCTCGTCCAGCGCCGTGACGACGCCCGCGCGTGAGGCGTTGGGCACGGACAGCCGGGTGCCGTCCGCGAAGACGTGCCGTGCCGACGGGTCGACCTGGACCAGCTCGACGCAGGCCTCCAGTGGTTCCTTGCCGGTCTTGAGGAACAGGTCGCGGTAGACCGCGGGGAGGGGGAGGAGCCCCGGGCCCGTGTCGAAGGAGAAGCCGTCCCGCTCGAAGCGGCGCACCGCCCCGCCGTACGTCTCCGTACGCTCGTACACCACCACCCGGTGGCCCGCGACGGCCAGCCGGGCGGCGGCCGCCATCGCGCCCGTCCCGGCGCCGATCACCGCAATCCGTGCCATGAACGCGACTCTATCGGCCGCCACCGACATTCCTGTCACGAGCCTGTGACCAGCGATGTTCCCCGGCTCAGCGGGGCGGCTGCCAGGCCTCGCCCGCGAGCCGCCGCTCCTCGCGCCGCCGGGCCCTGCGGCGCAGGAACCGCCGGATCCTGGAGACCAGGAAGCAGAGCACGGCGAGTCCGGCGAGCAGCGCCACCCCCGCGATGATCGCCGCCGCCTGCGGATGGAACATCGCGAACGTGACGATCGCGCCGACCCCGAGATCCTCGGCGAGACTCACCACGATGTTGCTGAACGGCTCCGGGGAGGCGTTGACCGCCATCCTCGTGCCGGCCTTCACCGTGTGGCTGGCCAGCGCCGTCGAACCGCCGATCAGGCCCGCCGCCACATCGGACAGCGAACCGCTCTGCCCGGCCAGCAGCGCCCCGACCCACGCACCGGCCACCGGCCGGATCACGGTGTGCGCCGCGTCCCACGCCGAGTCGACGTACGGGATCTTGTCGGCGACCGCCTCGCACAGGAACAACAGGCCCGCCACGAGGAGCACCTCGGGGCGTTGCAGCGTCTGCGGGACGTCGTCGCTCAGTCCCGCCCGGCCGAACAGGCCGAGCAGTACCACCACCGCGTACGCGTTGACGCCGCTGGCCCAGCCGCTGGTGAAGACCAAGGGGAGTACGGACACGGACGCGATCGTATCCAGTCGGCGACACGGCGGCCTGGGGCTGAGTGCGCAGGTCTGAGTACGCGTACCTAGGGGGTGAGTTGAGTACCCGCGCGGATGGGGGCCGGCCTCGGTGAACGAGAGAGTGGAGGCACGGAAAAGGGGCGCGGCTCCGGCACCGGCGACACGGGGCGCCGGAACGGAGCCGGCCCCGGATCCGCTCCTTCCGCCGGCCGGTGTCGGCGGGAGCGAGGCACGGGGGACCCGGAAAGACGACCGAACGGGGGCCCAGCGGGGGCACGGGAAAAATCGGGGGAGCACGGGGGAGCACCAGGGAGCGCCGGTTCGAGGTGGCCCGCGGGGGACGCGGCCACATCGAACCGGCGTTCTCGTGTGCTCGGCGCAGGGGCGGCGGCCCTCCTCAGCGGCGTCCGCTCACCCGCCCCTGGAGCAGCCGGGACAGCGCCGCGTGCACGTCGTCCAGGGAGCGTTCCGGCTGGAACGCCTGCCAGTCCAGGGCGGCCACCAGCACCATGCCGACCAGGGCGGCGGCGGTGAGCTGCACATCGACCTCGTCGCTGAACTCGCCGTTGACCACGCCCTCGCGCAGGACGCCCTCGACGACCGCCACCGCCTCCTGGCGGACCACCATGAGGGTGGACTGCCAGGCGCGGTTGGTGCGCCACAACTCCGCCACGTACAGCTGGGTGAAGGCCGGGTAGCGCTGGATGAAGACGAGACCCGCGCGGACCATCGCGTCCAGGGCGTCCACCTTGCTGCCGCCGTCCTGCTCGGTCCGCTCGGCCGCCTCCCTCAGGGAGGCGGTGAGCAGGCCCACTCCGTGCCGCAGCAGCTCTTCGAAGAGGACCGACTTGCTCGCGAAGTTGTAGTACACCGTGCCCTTGGCGACCCCCGCGCGTTCGGCGATCTCGTCCACGGTGGTGGCGGAGAACCCCTGCTCGGCGATGAGCGTGACGGCCGCCTCGTAGAGCTTCTGCCGGGTGGCCTCGCGGCGTGTGCTGACACCCGGCGTGGTGCTGCTGCTTTCCATGGTCCTGATTCTCACAGGAGCCGGGACCCGAGGAGTGACCGAAGGACTCACAGGGTCAGCTCCGGGTGCAGTCGGTCGAGGGTCCAGACCTGACGCCGGCGGGCCGACAGGGCGGTCAGCGCCAGGGCTGCCGCGGTGAACGCCGTCAGAACGGCACACCCCTGCCACACCGGACCCAGCCCGCCGCCGGTGATGAGCCTGCGCAGGGCCTCCACGACGTAGCTCATCGGCAGGAAGGGGTGCAGGGCGTTGAAGAAGCCCGGGCTGGTCTGCACCGGATAGGTGCCGCCCGCGGACGTCAACTGGAGCATCAGCAGAGCCAGCACGAGGATCCGCCCCGCCGCCCCGAAGCGTGCGTTCAGCCACTGCACGATCGCCGCGAAACACGCCGTCACCAGGAACAGGAAGCCCACCGTGCCGGCCGCCCGGACCATCTCCAGGCCGACCGCCCAGTGCAGCACGGACATCAGGGCCACGGTCTGCAGCACGCCGATCGCCACCACCGGCAGCCAGCCCGCCAGCGCGATCCGCCAGGCCGGGGCGCCCGCGGCCAGGGCACGCCGGTTCATCGGCGTGATCAGCATGTACGCCACCATGGCGCCCACCCACAACGACAGCGGGATGAAGTACGGGGCGAAACCGGTGCCGTAGTTGGGCGCTTTGTGCAGGTCCCTGGAGACCAGCTGGACCGGGTCCGCCATCACGTCGGTGCGCCGGTCGCGGTCCCGCTTGTCGTAGTCGGGGATCTGCCCGGCTCCGTCATGCAGGCCGTCGGAGAGCTTCCCGGAGCCGTCGACGAGCTTGTACATGCCGCCGCTGAGGTCCTCGGCGCCGGTCCTGAGGGCGCCGACGCCCGAGTCCAGGTCCGACGCGCCGGTCTCGGCCGTGCCGAGCCCCTTGTGCAGCTCCTTCGCGCCGGCGGCGACCTTGCCGGCCCCCTCGTTCAGCTTGTTGATCTTCGATACGGCGTCATCGAGGTCCTCGGAGAGATGCGGCGCCCGGTCGGCGAGCGCCTGGGCCTGCTCCTGGAGGGTGCCGAGGTGGTCGTCGAGCTTCTTCAGGTCGCCGTGCTGGTCCGCGACCAGCGTGTTGAGGTCGTCGGCGACCCTCGCCACGTCGGCGGCGGCCTGGCGGGCCTTCTTCAGGTCGGCGCAGGCGGCGTCCGGCAGGACGGGGTCCTCGCAGCGTGTCCGGTAGATGCCGTCCAGGGTGTCGGAGGCCGAGTGCGCCCCCTTGGCGGCCGTCGGGGCCGTCTCGACCAGCCTGTCGAGGTTGTGCCGGATCGTCCCGGCGGAGTCGGCCACCAACTGGGCGGTGTCACCGATGGTCTTCTCGTTGTCGTCGAGGAAGGGGCGCACCGTGTCCGCGACCCCGTCGACCCGGTCGGCGAGGGTCCGGGTGCCCTCCGCGACCTTCCGTGAGCCGTCCTCCAGGTCGCCGGCGCCGGTGTTGAGCCGGGTCAGCCCCCCGGACAGCTTGCCGCTGCCCTTCTTGGCGTCCTTCAGGCCGTCGGCGAGGTCCTTGGAGCCCTTCTCCGCCTTGCCGATGCCGCCTTCCAGGTCGTCGGCCCCCTTCGCGGCCTTCACCGTCTCGCCGTGGATGTCCGAGAACGAGATGAAGATCCGGTCCAGGAAGGAGCGCGACGCCTTGGTGGAGGCGGCCGACCGCACCTCGCTGAACACCGTCCGCGAGATCTGCCCGACGATGTAGTTGTTCGCGTCGTTCGTGCGGACCTGGAGCGCACCCGTCTCGGGGGAGTCGCCCGAACTGGAGGCGATACGGCGGCTGAAGTCGGCCGGCATGGTCAGGGACAGGTAGTACCTGCCGTCCTCCACGCCCGCGCGTGCCTCGGCGGCGCTCACCTCGTGCCACTCGAAGGTGTCACTGTCGCGCAGGCCCTCGGTGATGTCCTCGCCGGCCCTGAGCTCCGTTCCGTCGGCCTTCGCGCCCCGGTCGTCGTTCACCAGGGCGACCGGGATGCGGTCGAGTCGACCGTACGGATCCCAGAAGGACCACAGGTACAGGGCGCCGTACAGCAGCGGCAGCACCAGCAACGCGACCAGCGCCGCGCGCGGCAGCCTCCCCCTGCCGAAGCGGCGCAACTCAAGCGCGGCCAGTTTCGGCGAGCGCATCCGCCTTCACCTCCGGGTCGTCGGACGTACGGGTGGACACCGTGACGGTGCCTTCGGGGGCCCGCGAGCACACCGCCAGGACGGTGGTCCCGGCCTCGGCGATCGACGTCAACAGGGCCCACACCTCGGCGCGTTCGGCCTCGGACAGCTTCAGGTCGACGTCGTCGACCCCGAGCAGTCCCGGCTGCCCGACGAGCGCCAGCGCTACCGACAGCCGTAGCGCCTCGACCCGCTCCAGATCGCGTACGGCGGTTCGGGCGCCCTTGGGCAGGCCCTCCAGGTCGAGTCCGGCCAGGGCGAGCGCCGTGTCGATGAGCGTCCTCGACTCGCTCGCCCGCTCCGCCCGCGGACGCAACAGCCCCCGCAACGACCCGCCGTAGCGCCGCTGCAGCAGCGCGCGCTCGTGCAGGTGCTCGCCGACGGTCAGGGCCGGTTCGAGGTCGGTGACTCCGTGGACGTGCGCGAGCGCGCTGACCCGGCGGACGGCCGCCGACTGCTTCGGCAGCCGGGCCGCTCCCGCGGCCGCCGTGCCCTCGGTTGCCCTCATGCGTCCGGTGAGGGCGAGCAAGAGGCTCGTGCGGCCGGAGCCCGAGGGGCCCTCGATCGCGAGCAGCGACCCGGGGTCCGCGTCGACGCCGACGCCTTGGAAGGCCCAACCGCGAGGGCCCCTGAGGCCGAAGCCCTCGGCTGTGACGCGGATGCCGCCCACAGTTCCCCCTGCTTCCGTTTTTGAACTGACTGGTCAGTGCAAAAGTAGCTCGAACCTCCGTTTGAAGCAAAAGCCCAGGTCGGAACGGATTGTCAGTGCCATACCGCACGATGGGCCCATACGGCATCCCGTATCAGGGCGTGCCGTCACACAGACGACAGGAGGTTCGTCATGGCCACCTCTCACGCAGCAGCCGCGCAGCGGCGCCGCGCCACCGGCCCTGCCCCCTCACTGGCCGGCCCGGCGAGCGACGTGCACCCTGTGCTGCGCCGGGCCACGGCCCCGCCCGCCGCCCTGGATCTGCTCGCCCAGGCCCGCGCCGGACTGGACGAGGCCACTGCCCTGGAAACGTCGAACGAGCGCTACGCGACAGCCCACCTCGCGGCCCTGCGTACCGCCGCGGCCGTGCTCGCCGCCCGGGGGCGCCCGGAGACCACGCCCCGACGCCGGGCCCGCATCCGCAGCGCCTGGGAGGTGCTCCCCGAAATAGCCCCCGAACTCACCGAGTGGAGCGCGCTGTTCGCCTCCGGGGCCCGGCGCCGCGCCCGGGCCGAGGCGGGCATCCAGGGCGCGGCCAGCCGCCGGGACGCCGACGACCTGATACGGGACGCGGCGATGTTCCTGCGCCTGGTCGAGCGCACGCTGGTGCTCCAGCCCGTCCTTCCGCAGCCCCGCCAGGACACGGACCAGCCGGCGGACCAGGACCGGGCCGACCGTGACTTCCCGGACGCCGGCTGATCCGAGGACCGCGCGCCGCCAGGTGTGACGGGAGGCAATAGGGTGGGGAAGGCCTGAAGCCTTCCTTCTCCCGTGCTCCGGGGCGGGAAGGCGCCCCGTTCGCTCCGCCGCGCAAGAGGCGGTGCCGCGCCGAGGAGTCAACTGCCGTGTCGGACCCGATGCGCCCCCGCGCCTCCCTCCGTACCGCCGTGGTCTGGGAGGTCCTCCAGGACGCCCTCGACCGTCGGGTCAAGGCCACGGGTCGGGAGTCGCTGGACGTCCTCGACACCGGAGGTGGCAGCGGCAACTTCGCGGTGCCCGTGGCCCGCCTCGGGCACCGTGTCACCGTCGTCGACCCCAGCCCGAACGCGCTGTTCGCCCTGGAGCGCCGCGCCGCCGAGGCGGACGTCGCCGACCGGGTGCGGGGCGTCCAGGGCGACGCCCACGGCCTCTTCGACGTGGTCGAGCGCGCCGGCTACGACGCGGTGCTGTGCCACGGCGTCCTGGAGTACCTGGACGACCCCGCCGAGGGCGTCCGCAACGCGGTGGCCGCCCTGCGCGCCGAGGGCGTCCTCAGCCTGCTCGCCGCGGGCCTGGGCGGCGCCGTGCTGGCGCGGGCCCTCGCGGGCCACTTCAAGGAGGCCCAGCGGGCCCTCGGCGATCCGAACGGCCGCTGGGGCGAAGGCGACCCCGTACCGCACCGCTTCACCACCGAGCAGCTCACCGGCCTGGTCGAGGGCGCGGGCCTCCGGGTCGCCGCGGTGCACGGCGTACGGGTCTTCGCCGACCTCGTCCCCGGTGTGCTGGTGGACACAGACCCAGGTGCCCTGGAGGCCCTGCTCAAGCTGGAGGAAGCCGCGGCCGAGCTCCCCGCATTCCACTCCGTGGCCACCCAGCTCCATGTGCTCGGCGAGACCCGCGGGGCCGACGAGGCCTGAGCCGTCCCGCGCACGGGGCGAGGGCCGCCTCGCTGATCAGGTACTTGAGTGCACATGGAGTACGCCACAGGCCCCCCGATCGTGCGCGCCGCGCCGTATGATCGAGGGAGACCGTCCGGCATGACGGGTCGGCCGCTGGGGAATGGAATCTTCAGCGAGCCGGGACTTCATGGCGGGATCCGGTTGGCCAATTGGCGCAGAGGGGCGGGTTTCACGGGGGCGATTCCCTGCCTATCCTGAAGGGACCCCCTAGTCGCCCCGGCGACTGCACGATGAGGAGGACTCCGTGCCGCTCTCGGAGCACGAGCAGCGAATGCTCGAGCAGATGGAGCGAGCGCTGTACGCCGAAGATCCCAAGTTCGCGACAGCGCTTGAGGGAAGCGGGCTGCGCACGTACACCCGGCGACGGGTCTACCAGGCGGTCGCGGGCTTCCTCGTGGGTATCGCGCTCCTCATGGCAGGAATGGTCGCCAAGCAGGTCTGGCTCAGTGTGGTGGGCTTCCTGGTCATGCTTGGTTGTGCGGTGCTCGCGGTGACCGGCTGGCGCAAGGCCCCCAAGCCGGGCGAACAGCCCGCTGGTGGACCACAGGCCCGCCGCCAGGGACGGCAACGGCGCTCCATGATGGACAGGATCGAACAGCGCTGGCAGCGGCGCCGCGACGAACAGGGCCATTAGCTCGAGAAACAGCTCTCACAGACAGGTGAGGGGGTGACCATCCGACGGGTGGTCACCCCCTCACGTATGCCCGCGGCAAGCAGCCCGGTCGGCATCGGGCGCACAGCGACCTCGTCACGGATGCGGACGGCTGAGCCTCTTCGGACGCACAGGAGCGGGCCCCGGGCCACATCGACCCGGGGCCCGCTCCTGTGCTGTGGAGCCTGGGCCGCGGAGCCCCCTCAGCCGAGGGGACCCCAGGAGACGGCCGACAGCCTCAGCTCTCCTGCCCCGACGGCTTGCGCGGGCTCGGCCGAACCGCCGCCACACGGGCCACGAGACCGGCCCACCACTCCGACAACGTCCACACCACCCGTATGGCGGAACGCGGGGCCACCACCGCCCGCAGTCTTGTGCTCCCACTGACCGTGCTCCGCAGCCCCACGACCGCCCGGCGGACGTCCTGAGCGAGACCCGTCGTCGGGCGCGGCCGCGGCGCGTAGAGGACCTGTTCCACGGCGTCCGCCACCCGGTGCACCGAGGCCGCCGCCGCCGGGTCGAGACGTCCGAGCCGGACGATCCGGGCGGCCGCCGTGCGCGGGGTCTGCGACTCGTCGGGTTCGATCCCGACGTCCCACGCCGTGTCGGTCAGCTCCTGCCAGACCGCCAGAGTGGTCACCGCCACATCGGCCTCACCGCGGCCGTGACCGCCCAGCCGTACCGCTCTGGTCCGCAGCCGCCACAACATCGGCGCCATGGGGATCGCCAGGGCGGCCAGGCCACCGAGGACCCACGCCAGCAGCACGTACCACCTCGGACCGTCGTCGTTCCCGGCGACAGCGGCCTGCGGGGACTGGCTCGCGCAGCCGTCCAGCTTCCGCTGCTGCGGTGTGCAGGCCTGGCTGGCAGACGGGGCGGCGGAGGGCGCCGTGCTCGCCGACTCGGACGGCTGCGAGGGGTCCGGAAGCGTACCGCTGGAGGTGTCCGGGACGGTGTACGACGGCACCGTGCCCCGGCTCGGGGTCGGCTCGAAGCGGGTCCAGCCCACGCCCTCGAAGTACAGCTCGGGCCAGGCGTGGGCGTCCTTCAGTCCCACCGCCACCGACCCGTCCGCCTGCGGGGAGCCGGGCGCGAAGCCCACCGCGACCCGCGCCGGTATGCCCAGGGAACGGGCCATCGCCGCCATCGCGAAGGAGAAGTGCACGCAAAAGCCCTGCTTGTCCTTCAGGAAGCGGGCGATCGCCTCTGAGCCGCTGCCGACCTGTACCTGGGTGTCGTACTCGAACCCGCCGGTCACGGCGAAGTAGTCCTGGAGCGCGACCGCCTGCTCGTACGGGTTCGTCGCGTTCCCGGTGACCTTGCGGGCCGTGGCGGCCACCACGGGCGGCAGCGAGTCCGGCAAATCGGTGAACTCGCGGGTCAGGGCCGGAGGGGGAGCCGGCGCCGAGGCGAGCTGCTCGGCCGTCGGCTGTACGTCCAGGCTCTTCACCTCGTACGTCACACCACGGGTGTTCTGGCCGTGGTCCCCGACGAGCGTCATTCCCTCGGGTTCGTAGCGCCAGTTACCCCCGATCCGCACCCCGCTGGGCGGGTACGGCATCGGCAGCCAGTCCTGGGCGTACCAGTCGGCCGCCGTGATGGTCGTCTCGATCTCGGTGCGCTTGACGTCGGGTCCGAGGCCGATGGGGGTCGGGAACCCGCCCCTCGGTACGGCGGTGATGGACCGCTTGGCGGGCTTCCAGGTCGTGCCGTCGAAGTCGTCCAGGGACACGATCCGCAGATAGAGGTTGGAGATGTCCGTGTCGGCCTCGGGGCGCAGGGAGAGCACCTGCCGGTCCTCGTCCACGTTCAGACTGTCGCGCAGGGAGACCAGCGGGTTGACCGCGGAGATGGTGCCGCCGCCCCCGCGGCCGGAGCCCACGCCCGCCCCGGTGCCGTCCAGCAGGCCGCCGTTCATCGCGGGCAGCGCCAACGGCACCACGAGGGCGACGCCCAGCGCGACCGCACCGATGCGGCGCCCGGTGCGAACCGGCGCCACCGTCCCGGACTCCTCGCCCGGAACGCGTGCCGCCCCGCCGAAGAGCCGGCCCCACTGGGACAGCCGCTCCCGCCCCTCGGCCAGGAGCATCAGCAGATAGCCGGCCGCCGCCACCAGGAACCAGAGCCAGTCGGTGCCGCCGTCGGACAGTCCCGCGGCGACCGAGTACAGCGCCAGCAGCGGCAGGCCGGCCGGGGCCGCGCTGCGGAAGGTGACCGCCAGGGCGTCCACCGCGAGCCCGATGATCAGCACTCCGCCGACCAGCATCAGCCGGATGCCGTCGGACTCCAGCGGCGCTGGGATCGCGTACCGTGCGATGTCGTCCGAGCCCTGTCGCAGCAGGTCGGCGAAGTGTACGAAGGCGTCCGGGCCGGGAACCAGCCCGGCGACGGCCTGCTCGCGCGCGAAGGTCACCGTCAGCAGAAACAGCGCGACCAGGGCCTGTGCGGCGACGGTCAGCGGCCGGGCCAGCGGCACCCGCCGGGTCGCCGCCCCCACGCCCGACTGCACCGCCAGCAGGAGTGCGGCCTGCAGGATCCAGGTGGTCGGCCGGACCAGCGGCAGCAGGGCGCATGCGGACATGAGTGTGGCCGCCCAGGCGCACAGCGCCAGTCGTACCCGCCCGCTCATGACCACCCCTCCCCGGTGCCGAACGCACCGACCCCGGTGCGTTCCCGCTCCGCCTGGCGCCACAGGTCCTCCAGCGAGACGCCCCGGGGCACATTCAGCGCAGTCCAGCCCGCCTCGCGCAACATCCGCAGCCGCTCCCCGCCCCGGTCCGACGGGTCGGACCCCTCGCCCGGCTCCCGCACCCAGCCGGCGCTGTCCAGCAGGAAGGCGACCGCTCCGCCGCTGCGCTGCCGCATCTTGCCGGCGATCGCGGCCTGCTCCTCGTCGAGGTCGCCGAAGAAGGCCACCAGCAGTCCTTCGTTGCCGCCGCGCAGCACGTCGTAGGCCCGGGACAGACCCGCGCCGTCCGAGTGGTCGATCACCGCGAGGGTGTCCATCATCAGCCCGGCCGCGTCCGCCGTCCCCTGGCTCACCCCCGCGAACCCGTCGGCGCCCTCGCCGGGCACCGAGTTGCCGGTGTCCGTCAGCAGCCGTACCGAATAACCCCGTTCCAGCATGTGGACCAGGACCGACGCGGAGCCCGACACCGCCCACTCGAAGGCGGAGTCGGGGCCCGCGCCCTCGAAGGCGAGGCCCCGGGTGTCCAGCAGGACCGTGCAGCGGGCGCGCTGCGGTTGCTCCTCGCGGCGCACCATCAGCTCGCCGTAGCGCGCGGTGGAGCGCCAGTGCACCCGGCGCAGGTCGTCGCCGTAGCGGTAGCCGCGCGGGATGATGTCGTCCTCGCCGGCCAGCGCCAGTGAGCGGTGCCGCCCGTCGCCGTACCCCGTCGCCTCACCGCTGAGCCGCACCGGCGGCAGCGGCTCCACGCGCGGGATCACCGTCAGGGTGTCGTACGTCGAGAAGGACCGGGTCAGCTCGCACATCCCGAACGGGTCGGTCAGGCGAAGTTGCAGGGGGCCGAGCGGATAGCGGCCGCGCAGGTCGGAGCGGACCCGGTAGGACACTTCGCGGCGGCCACCCGGCTCCACCCGGTCGAGCACGAAACGAGGACGCGGACCCAGCACGTACGGCACCCGGTCCTGGAGCATCAGCAGTCCGGTGGGCAGCCGCGAGACGTTGTCCATCCGCAGGTGGACGCGGGCCTCGCTGCCGGCCGGTACGCGCGCGGGGGAGAGCCGGCGGCTGCCGGCCACCCGGTAGCGGGTGCGGAAGAGCACGGTGACGCAGATCAGCGGCAGCGCGGCCAGCAGCAGCCCGACCCGCAGCAGGTCGCTCTGCCCGAGAACGTACGCGCAGATGGCCGCGGCCACACCGGCGGCGAAGAAGGAGCGGCCACGGGTGGTCAGCCCGGCCAGCGCGGTGCGGATCCCGCCCTTCTCGCCGTGGTCGGCCTCCGCCGGCCCGGTTCCCCCGGAGGTCATCACAGCCTCCGGGGCGGCTGCGAGCCCAGCGCGGTCGCGCCGCGACCCAGACCGATGCCGCCCTGCTGGGGCGCGGAGGGCACCGGGGTGCGCTGCAGGATCTCCTGCACGACCTGCTCGGCCGTACGGCGGTTCAGCTGGGCCTGCGCGGTCGGCAGCAGACGGTGGGCCAGGACCGCGACGGCGAGTGCCTGCACGTCGTCCGGCAGGGCGTACTCCCGGCCGCTCAGCGCGGCGGACGCCTTCGCCGCGCGCAGCAGGTGCAGCGTCGCGCGCGGGGAGGCGCCGAGTCTGAGGTCGGGGTGGGTGCGGGTGGCGGCGACCAGATCGACCGCGTACCGGCGGACCGGGTCGGCGACGTGGACGCCGCGGACGGCGTCGATCAGCTTCAGGATCTCGTGCGCGTGCGCCACCGGCTGGAGGTCGTCCAGGGGGTTGACCCCGCCGTGGATGTCGAGCATCTGCAGCTCGGCCTCGGCGCTCGGATAGCCGATGGAGACGCGCGCCATGAAGCGGTCGCGCTGGGCCTCCGGCAGCGGGTAGGTGCCCTCCATCTCGACCGGGTTCTGCGTGGCGACCACCATGAAGGGGCCGGGCAGCTCGTAGGTCTGCCCGTCGATGGTGACCTGGCGCTCCTCCATCGACTCCAGGAGCGCCGACTGCGTCTTCGGCGAGGCCCGGTTGATCTCGTCGCCGATCACGATCTGCGCGAAGATCGCGCCCGGCTTGAACTCGAAGTCCCGGCGCTGCTGATCCCAGATGGACACCCCGGTGATGTCCGAGGGCAGCAGGTCTGGCGTGAACTGGATCCGTCGCACGGAGCAGTCGATTGACCGCGCCAGTGCCTTGGCCAGCATGGTCTTGCCGACGCCGGGGACATCCTCGATCAGAAGATGTCCCTCGGCGAGCAGTACGGTCAGCGAAAGCCGTACGACCTCGGGCTTGCCCTCGATCACACCCTCCACCGAACTGCGGACACGCTCCACAGTGGCGGTCAGATCAGTGAGGCTCGCTCGATCGTCATAGGTCGTCACCCGGCCCTCCTCGGCCCGTTCTTTCCGGGCCGACGCACTCGATGCGCGACTGGCCCACCCCGGAACACGGACACCACACGAGGAAAGTTCCGCGTGACGTCACACCCGCATTCTTGCTGCCGTTACCGTTTCGTGTCACTCGCCTGTGGATAACCGCCCGCGATATGTCAGGGCTTGCGGTCTTTTGAGTGCGCGAGGGCCGGGAATTAACAGCGAAACGACAGCTGCGTCGGTCGGTCGCGAGGGTTCGCGCGGTCCGCCGGACGTCCGCGCGGGGCCCGCTGGACGCCTACGCGGGGTCGATCTCGCGCAGCAGTCCGGTCTTCACGTCGAAGACGAAACCGCGTACGTCGTCGGTGTGCTGCAGGAACGGTGAGGTCCGCACGCGCTGCATCGACTGCCGTACGTCCTGCTCGACGTCCCGGAAGGCCTCCACCGCCCAGGCCGGACGCTGGCCGACCTCCATCTCCAGGTCGGTGCGGAACTCCTCCGTGATCGCCTCCAGGCCGCAGCCCGTGTGGTGGATCAGGACGACGCTGCGGGTGCCGAGCTTGCGCTGGCTGATGGTGAGTGAGCGGATCACGTCGTCGGTGACGACACCACCGGCGTTGCGGATGGTGTGGCAGTCGCCGAGTTCCAGGCCGAGCGCGGCGTGCAGGTCGAGTCGTGCGTCCATGCACGCCACGACTGCCACGCCCAGAACGGGCCGGGCGTCCATACCGGGGTCGGTGAAGTCGGCCGCGTAGCGCTCGTTCGCCTCGACGAGACGGTCGGTGATGGTGCCGCCAGTCACTGTGGCGGCTTCGGGACCTGCGGGAACCGATGCGGAAGTCGTCATAGCCATCACCGTACTGGTCACGCTCGATCCGGGCCCGGCGTGAGAGTGGACAAAGAACGCCATTGAGTTCTGTTGTGAGCTAACCCACACGGGGGGCGCGAGTGTGACCGTACGAGTGATTCTTCCCGTTTCGCCGTATCGACGCCGCCCCCCAGCGCGACGCGCAGGCCGGTTGATTGACCGTGCCAGGCCGTGGACTAAAGTGACGCGAAGCGGGAGGCGAGGTCTCCCTGCGGACTGTTTTCCCTGGAGATCCCGGCGATTTTCCGGAGATCTCCCCACGTGCGCGGCGCGTACGTACGGCTCGGCCTCCTCCCGCTCCCGGTCGGCTGACGCTCCCGGCGCCGGCAGGCCTCCCCCCTTCACCGGGGTCGCCCCCCGGCGAACCTGGGGGAGGGCGGGGACCCGGCGGTGCGTGCGGCCCGCGCCGGACCTGAGAGGGCCCAGATTCGATGGGGCGCGAAGCGCATTCGAGCAAGGGCGGTGGTGGGCGACAGGTGGGAGCCGGCCGACACGTCCCGGTGATGCTCCAACGGTGCCTGGACCTGTTGGCGCCCGCCCTGGAGCGGCCGGGAGCGGTGGTCGTCGACTGCACACTCGGCCTCGGCGGCCACAGCGAGGCCCTGCTGGCGAGGTTCCCCGAGGCCCGCCTGGTCGCCCTGGACCGGGACAAGGAGGCCCTGCGCCTGTCCGGCGAGCGGCTCGCGCCCTACGCGGAACGCGCCGACCTCGTCCACGCGGTGTACGACGAGCTGCCCGAGGTCCTGGACCGGCTCGGTGTGCCGCGCGTCCAGGGCGTCCTGTTCGACCTCGGTGTCTCCTCCATGCAGCTCGACGAGGCCGACCGGGGCTTCGCCTACGCCCAGGACGCCCCGCTGGACATGCGCATGGACCAGACGACCGGGATCAGCGCCGCCGAGGTCCTCAACACCTATCCGCCCGGCGAACTCGTCCGGATCCTCCGGGCGTACGGCGAGGAGAAGCAGGCCAAGCGGATCGTGTCCGCGATCGTGCGGGAGCGCGACAAGGAGCCGTTCAGCAACAGCGCGCGGCTCGTGGAGCTGATCCGGGACAGCCTGCCGCAGGCCGCCAAGCGCACCGGCGGCAACCCGGCCAAGCGCACCTTCCAGGCCCTGCGCATCGAGGTCAACGGTGAACTCTCCGTCCTGGAGCGGGCGATCCCGGCCGCGGTGAAGGCGCTGGACGTGGGCGGACGGATCGCCGTCCTGTCGTACCACTCGCTGGAGGACCGGCTGGTCAAACAGGTGTTCGCGGCCGGCGCCGCCACCACCGCGCCGCCCGGGCTGCCCGTCGTCCCCGAGCGCTACCAGCCGCGGCTCAAGCTGCTCACGCGTGGTGCCGAACTTCCCACCGAGGAAGAGATCGCCGAGAACCGGCGGGCGGCACCGGCGCGACTGCGCGGAGCCGAGCGCGTCAGGGAGGACGTCGAGTGAGGCAGACGCAGGGGCGGGGCCGCCCGGTGTGCGGCCCGGGCCCGGGGGCGGGCAGGTCGGACATCGGGACTCAGGGGGAGGGCGAGTGAGCAGGAAACCCCAACTGAGGGGCAGGGCCGCCCGGCTCGCACGGCTCATCCCGGTCTCGGCGGGCTCCGGCCAGGCCGCCCGCACCCCGTTCGTCCTGCTGGTGGTGCTCCTGCTCGGCGGTGGCCTGATCGGGCTGCTGGTGCTGAACTCCGCCCTTTCCGAAGGTTCGTTCAAACTCGACGACGTGCAGAAGGGGACGACGGACCTCACCGACGAGGAACAGGCTCTGCAACGGGACATCGACGCCTACTCGGCCCCCGAAGCGCTCCAGCGCCGAGCCCGCGAACTCGGCATGGTGCCAGGCGGCGACCCCGCCTTCCTGAACCCCGATGGCACCGTCAAGGGCGTACCGAGCCCCGCCGCCGAGGCCCAACCGGCCTCCGTACGCGTCCCGCTCGCGCCGGCCCCCGAAGCGATGGGCCTGGAACACCGGCTTCCCCCGGCGAACGGCACCCCGGCCCCGACGGCCACCGCGCCGACCGGGACGCCCACGCCCGTCGCCCCGGCCCCCGCCGGGCCGGCCGTTCCCGCGCAGCAGGCCGGGCCGGCCCCGGCGGTCCCGTCCCTCACGAACCCGACTCCGACCCCCGGCAGGTGACGGAAGTGTCCGACAGGCAACCGCCGCGCCGCCGCGTGCCCCGCCCCGCCCGTCCCGAACGACCCGCCCGTCCCGTCGCCCGGCGCGGCCAGGGCTCGGGCTCCGGCGCCCGCCCGGCCCGCCGACCGGCGCCCCGCCCCGCGGCCCCCAACGCCATCCGGCTGGGCAGCCCCCGCCCACGGCTGCGCATGGTCGGCCTCGCCCTCGCCCTGGTCCTCATCGCCTTCGTCGTACGACTGCTCCAGGTGCAGGCCGTGGACGCGAGCACGTATGCCGCCAAGGCCCAACAGAACCGGTACGTCGGCTACACCCTGGCCGCCGACCGGGGCGGTATCACCGACCGCGCCGGCGTGGCCCTCGCGACCAGCGTGGACGCGTACACCATCACCGCCGACCCCACGCTGTTCACCCGCAAGCAGCTGAAGGTCGACGACGGGCCCGAGCAGGCGGCCGCCCTCCTCGCCCCGATCCTCGGGGTCGAACAGGACACGCTCGTCAGGAAACTCAGGCCCGCGAACCCGAACCTGCGCTACACCGTGCTCGCCTACCGCCAGACCCCGCAGGTCTGGAAGCAGATCAAGGACCTGAAGACGGCGCTGGCCGACAAGGCGGAGACCGACCCGGGCACCGTCAACGCCCTCGCGGGCGTCCTCGCCGTCCCCACCAGCAAGCGGGTGTACCCGAACGGAGATCTCGCCGCCGGGATACTGGGCTGGGTCAACGCCGAGGGCAAGGGCGCCGGAGGTGTCGAGCAGCAGCTCAACGGCCTGCTGTCGGGCAAGGACGGCAAGATCCGCTACGCCCAGGCCGGGGGCCGCCAGGTGCCGACCGTGGGCTCCACCGAGACGCCCGCCGTGCCCGGCAGCGATGTCGAGCTCACCGTCGACCGGGACATCCAGTGGGCCGCGCAGAACGCGATCACGGAGCAGGTCAAGGAGTCCGGGGCGGACCGCGGCTACGTGGTGGTGCAGGACACCCGCACCGGTGAGATCCTCGCCATGGCCAACTCGCCCGGCTTCGACCCGAACGACCTGTCCAAGGCCAGCTCGGTGAACATGGGCAACGCGGCCCTCCAGGACGCCTACGAGCCGGGCTCCACCGCCAAGGTCATGTCGATGGCCGCGGTCCTGGAGCAGCACGCCGCCACCCCCCAGACGCATGTCGTCGTGCCCAACCGCCTGCACCGCGGCGACCGGCTGTTCAAGGACGACATCGACCACCCGACCTGGTACCTCACGCTCAACGGCGTGCTCGCCAAGTCCAGCAACATCGGCACCATCCTCGCCACCGGCCAGCTCGGCAAGACACAGCGGCAGGCCAACCAGGTCCTCTACTCCTATCTGCGCAAGTTCGGCATCGGCGGCTACACCGGACTCGACTTCCCCGGCGAGACGAAGGGCATCCTCGCGCCGCCCGGCACCTGGTCGACCTCGCAGCAGTACACGATTCCTTTCGGCCAGGGCGTGTCCCTCAACGCGGTGCAGGCCGCCTCCGTCTACTCCACCATCGCCAACGGCGGTGTACGCCTCGAACCCTCCCTCGTACGCGGCACGAAGGGGCCGGACGGACGCTTCACCCCCGCCGCGAAGCCCAAGGAGACAAGGGTCGTCAGCGCCAGGACGGCCAAGACCCTCGCCAAGATGCTGGAGTCCGTCGTGGACGACGAGGAGGGCACCGGCATCAAGGCGCGCATCCCGGGGTACCGGGTCGCGGGCAAGACGGGCACCGCCAACCGCGTAGATCCGGCCACCGGCAAGTACAAGGGCTACACCTCCTCGTTCGCCGGATTCGCGCCCGCCGACAAGCCCCGCGTCACCGTCTACTGCGCCATCCAGAACGCCACCAAGGGAAGCTACTTCGGCGGCCAGATCTGCGGACCCGTCTACAAACAGGTCATGGAGTTCGCCCTGAAGTCGCTGCAGGTCCCGCCGACCGGGGCCAAGGCCGTCAGCTTCCCGGTCACCTACAAACCCTGACCGGCCGGGCCCCTGGTCCGACCAGTCAGGACCCCACGTCCTGATCAGCACCGAGCACCCAGGAACCACCTCGTGACAACGATCACCCCCGATCCCGGGAACCAGGCAACGCCAGGCCCCTCACTTCGCTCCGAGGCCGGTGCGCCCGGTACGCTCACCGCCGTGCCACACCCTGATCAGCCCCGAACCACCCAGAAGGGCGCACCCGTGACATATCTGGGACCGCCCCGCCCGGTCCAGGTCTCCGCCACACCCCTCGCGGAGCTCGCCGATCAACTGGGTGCCGACATGCCGGCCGGCCCGGCCGACGCCGAGGTCACGGGCATCACCCACGACTCGCGCGCCGTGCGCCCCGGCGACCTGTACGCCGCCCTCCCCGGCGCCCGCCTGCACGGCGCCGACTTCGTCACCCAGGCCGCCGGCCTCGGCGCGGTCGCCGTGCTGACCGACCCGACGGGCGCCGAGCGCGCCGCCGCCACCGGACTGCCGGTGCTGGTCGTCGCGGACCCGCGGGCGCTGATGGGCGAACTGGCGGCCACGATCTACGGCCACCCGGGCCGCGATCTGCTCCAGATCGGCATCACCGGCACCTCCGGCAAGACCACCACCGCCTACCTCGTCGAGGGCGGCCTGCGGACGGCCTGGGCCACCGGCGAGAGGGACCGGCGCGAGGCGTCGTCGGTGGAGGGCGGTGGAGAGCATCGGGTGGGCCTGATCGGCACCGTCGAGACGCGGATCGGCGACGAGCGCATCAAGTCCGAGCGCACCACCCCCGAAGCCACCGATCTCCAGGCCCTGTTCGCGGTCATGCGCGAGCGGGGCGTCGAGGCGGTCGCGATGGAGGTCTCCAGCCACGCCCTGGTTCTGGGGCGGGTCGACGGCTGTGTCTTCGACCTCGGTGTCTTCACCAACCTGAGCCCGGAACACATGGAGTTCCACTCCGGCATGGAGGACTACTTCCAGGCCAAGGCGCAGCTGTTCACGCCGAAACGCAGCAGGCTCGGCGTCGTCAACTTCGACGACGAGTACGGGCGCAGGCTGGTCAAGGAAGCCACCGTCCCGGTCGTCACCTTCTCCGCCGAGGGCCACCCGGACGCCGACTGGCGTGCCGAGGACGTCGAAGTCGGGCCCCTGGACTCGACGTTCACCGTGGTCGGCCCCAAGGAGGAGCGGATCACCGCCCGCTCGCCGCTCGCCGGGCCCTTCAACGTGGCCAACACCCTCGCCGCGATCGTCACCCTGGCCGCCGCCGGCCTCGACCCACAGACCGCCGCCGACGGCGTCGCCGCCGTGCCGGGCGTACCGGGCCGCCTGGAGCGGGTGGACGTCGGGCAGCCGTATCTCGCGGTCGTCGACTACGCCCACAAGACCGACGCCGTCGAATCCGTCCTGCGGGCCCTGCGCAAGGTCACCGAGGGGCAGTTGCACGTGGTGCTCGGCTGCGGCGGCGACCGGGACACGACCAAGCGGATGCCGATGGGCGCCGCCGTGGCCCGGCACGCCGACACGGCGGTGCTGACCTCCGACAACCCCCGCTCCGAGGACCCCCTCGCGATCCTCGCGACCATGCTTCAGGGCGCGGCCTCCGTACCGGCACACGAACGCGGCGAGGTCCAGGTCTTCGAGGACCGGGCCGCCGCGATCGCCGCCGCGGTGTCCCGCGCGCGGCCCGGGGACACCGTGCTGGTCGCGGGCAAGGGCCACGAGCAGGGCCAGGACATCGCCGGCGTGGTCCGTCCCTTCGACGACCGCCAGGTGCTTCGCGAAGCTATCCAGAAGACCCAGGGATGAACTTGTGATCGCCCTCTCCCTCGCCGAGATCGCAGCAGTCGTCGGCGGGCAGACGCACGACATACCGGACCCGTCCGTCGAGGTCACCGGAGCGGTCGTCCGTGACTCCCGTGAGGTGGAGCCGGGCAGCCTCTTCGTCGCCTTCGCGGGCGAGCGGGTGGACGGCCACGACTTCGCACACGCGGTCGTCGAAGCGGGCGCGGTCGCCGTACTGGCGTCCCGCCCCGTCGGCGTACCCGCGATCGTCGTCGACGACGTCCAGACGGCACTGGGCGCCCTCGCGCGTCATGTCGTACGACGGCTCGGCGCGACCCTGGTCGCGCTGACCGGTTCCGCGGGCAAGACCAGCACCAAGGACCTCATCGCCCAGGTGCTCCAGCGCGAGGCGCCCACGGTGTGGACGCCGGGCTCGCTCAACAACGAGATCGGGCTGCCGCTGACCGCCCTGTCCGCCACCGCGGACACCAGGTTCCTCGTGCTGGAGATGGGCGCCCGCGGCATCGGCCACATCCGCTACCTCGCCGACCTGACTCCGCCGAAGGTCGGCCTCGTCCTCAATGTCGGCTCGGCGCACATCGGTGAGTTCGGCGGCCGCGAGCAGATCGCGCAGGCCAAGGGCGAACTCGTCGAGAGCCTGCCCGAGGACGGCACCGCGGTCCTCAACGCCGACGATCCACTCGTACGGGCCATGGCGTCCCGTACGAAGGCGAAGGTGATCCTTTTCGGAGAGTCCGGCGAAGCGGACGTACGCGCCGAGAACGTGCGACTCACGGACAACGGACAGCCCGCCTTCAGGCTTCACACACCCTCCGGTGCAAGCGATGTGACTATGCGCCTGTACGGTGAGCATCACGTGTCGAACGCGCTCGCCGCGGCCGCCGTCGCCCACGTACTGGGCATGTCCGCAGCTGAGATCGCCACCGCGCTCTCCGAGGCGGGCTCCCTCTCCCGCTGGCGTATGGAGGTCACCGAGCGCCCGGACGGCGTGACGATCGTCAACGACGCCTACAACGCGAACCCCGAGTCCATGCGAGCCGCCCTGCGTGCGCTCGCCGCAATGGGCAAAGCCTCACAGGCGAAGGGGGGCCGGACCTGGGCGGTGCTCGGCAAGATGGCCGAGCTCGGGGACGAGGCGCTCGCCGAGCACGACGCGGTCGGACGGCTGGCCGTCCGGCTCAATGTCGGCAAGCTCGTCGCGGTCGGGGGCAGGGAAGCGTCCTGGCTGCAACTGGGCGCATATAACGAGGGTTCGTGGGGTGAGGAGTCGGTGCACGTGTCCGACGCACAGGCGGCGATCGACCTGTTGCGCAGCGAGTTGCGCCCGGGGGACGTCGTACTCGTGAAGGCGTCCCGGTCGGTCGGGCTCGAGAGCGTGGCGCAGGCGCTCGTCGAGACCGGTGCCGAGGGTGAGGTTTCCGCCCGATGATGAAGCAGATCCTGTTCGCAGGAGTCATTGGCCTCTTCTTGACCTTGGTCGGCACCCCGTTGCTGATCAAGCTCCTCGCCCGCAAGGGGTACGGGCAGTACATCCGTGACGACGGCCCGCGCACGCACGGCAGCAAGCGCGGTACGCCGACCATGGGTGGTATCGCCTTCATCATCGCGACGGTCGTCGCCTACTTCCTGTCCAAGGTGTTCACCGGCCTCGGGGAGGCCAAGACGCCCCCTCCGACCTTCTCGGGTGTCCTGGTCCTCGCCTTGATGGTCGGCATGGGCATGGTCGGTTTCCTCGACGACTACATCAAGATCGTCAAGCGGCGTTCGCTCGGTCTGCGGGCCAAGGCGAAGATGGCCGGCCAGCTGATCGTCGGCATCACCTTCGCGGTGCTCTCGCTCCAGTTCGCGGACTCCCGGGGACAGACGCCGGCCTCCACCAAGCTGTCCTTCATCACGGACTTCGGCTGGACGATCGGCCCCGTGCTGTTCGTGGTCTGGGCGCTGTTCATGATCCTCGCGATGTCGAACGGCGTGAACCTGACGGACGGCCTCGACGGCCTGGCCACCGGCGCTTCGGTGCTCGTCTTCGGCGCCTACACGTTCATCGGTGTCTGGCAGTACCAGGAGTCCTGCGCCAACGGTGAGACCCTGACGAACCCGGGCGCCTGTTACGAGGTGCGTGATCCACTCGACCTCGCCGTCGTCGCCTCCGCGCTGATGGGCGCCTGCCTCGGCTTCCTGTGGTGGAACACCTCGCCCGCCAAGATCTTCATGGGGGACACCGGTTCGCTCGCGCTCGGCGGTGTGCTCGCCGGCCTCGCGATCTGCTCCCGCACCGAGCTGCTGCTCGCCCTGCTGGGCGGCCTGTTCGTGCTCATCACCATGTCGGTGGTCATCCAGGTCGGCTCGTTCCGCCTCACCGGCAAGCGGGTCTTCCGAATGGCGCCACTCCAGCACCACTTCGAACTCAAGGGGTGGTCCGAAGTCCTTGTCGTGGTCCGCTTCTGGATCATCCAGGGCATCTGTGTGATTGTCGGACTGGGTCTCTTCTACGCGGGATGGGCGGCGGAAAAGTGACCGACTGGCAGGGAAAACGCGTCACGGTCGCCGGGCTCGGCGTCTCCGGCATCCCGGCGGCCAAGGTGCTGCACGGATTCGGCGCCGTCGTCACGGTCGTCAACGACGGCGACGACGAGCGGGCCCGTGCCCAGGCCGCCGAACTTCAGGCCCTGGGCATCACGGTGCGCCTCGGCGACGGCGCGACCCTGCCGCAGGGCACCGAACTCATCGTCACCACACCCGGCTGGAAGCCGGACAAGCCGCTGTTCGCGGCCGCCGCGCAGGCCGGGGTCCCGGTGTGGGGTGACGTCGAACTCGCCTGGCGGCTGCGCGGCCGGGAAGGACGGCCGGCAGCTCCCTGGCTCGCAGTCACCGGCACCAACGGCAAGACGAGCACCGTCCAGATGCTCGCCTCGATCCTCAAGGCGGCGGGCCTGCGCACGGCAGCCGTCGGCAACATCGGCGTCTCGTTGCTGGACGCGGTGCTCGGCGAGGAGGAGTACGACGTCCTCGCCGTGGAGCTGTCGAGCTACCAGCTCCACTGGGCCCCCTCGCTGCGCGCCCACTCCGCCGCCGTCCTGAACCTGGCCCCCGACCACCTCGACTGGCACGGTTCCATGGAGGCGTACGCCGCCGACAAGGGCCGTATCTACGAGGGCAATCAGGTCGCCTGCGTCTACAACGTCGCCGACAAGGCCACTGAGGACCTGGTGCGCCAAGCCGACGTCGAGGAGGGCTGCCGAGCCGTCGGCTTCACCCTCGGCACGCCCGGCCCCTCCCAACTCGGTGTGGTGGAGGGCATCCTGGTCGACCGGGCCTTCGTGGAGAACCGGCACAAGAACGCCCAGGAGCTGGCGGAGATCTCCGACATCAACCCGCCGGTCCCGCACAACATCGCCAACGCCCTCGCGGCGGCCGCTCTCGCGCGTGCCTACGGGGTGCCGGCCGCGGCCGTACGGGACGGCCTGCGGGCCTTCACCCCGGACGCCCACCGCATCGCGCACGTCGCCGACGTGGCCGGGGTCAGGTACATCGACGACTCCAAGGCCACCAACACCCACGCGGCGGAAGCCTCGTTGGCGGCGTACGAGTCGATCGTCTGGATCGCCGGCGGGCTGGCCAAGGGCGCGTCCTTCGACGAGCTGGTCGCCAGGTCGGCAGGGCGACTTCGAGGGGTCGTCCTGATCGGCGCGGACCGCGGCCTCATCCGCGAAGCCCTCGCGCGACACGCCCCGGAAGTACCCGTCGTCGACCTCGACCGGACCGACACTGGGGCGATGCTCCAGGCAGTCCAGGAGGCGCAGCGGCTCGCGGTCGAGGGCGACACGGTTCTGCTGGCCCCGGCCTGTGCCTCCATGGACATGTTCGCCAACTACAACAAGCGCGGTGACGCGTTCGCGGAGGCGGTTCGCGAGCTCGGCTCCGGGAGCGCCAGACACCCCCTATGACCCGGCCGCCTGCCGGGCGACCCTGGGAGGGACGCGTGGGACTCGCGAACCCCGCCACGCACACGTGGCGGACGTACGGCAAGGACGCCGATGTCCGGTAGCCGTACCGGACGGCCGCCCGTGCAGCGGCGGGTGGCGCGGCCCGCCGCTCCCCGTACGGTGCGCGAGAACCCGTTCCTCAGTCTGTACACCCGGGCCCGCCGCGCCTGGGACCGGCCGCTCACCGCGTACTACCTGATCCTCGGCGGCAGTCTGCTGATCACCGTGCTGGGTCTGGTGATGGTCTACTCGGCCTCCCAGATCACGGCGCTGCAGATGTCCCTGCCGGGCTCCTACTTCTTTCGCAAGCAGCTCCTGGCGGCCGTGATGGGCGGTGTGCTGCTGCTGATCGCCTCCCGGATGCCGGTGAAGCTGCACCGGGCGCTCGCCTACCCGATCCTGGCGGGCGCCGTCTTCCTGATGGCTCTGGTGCAGGTGCCCGGGATAGGGATGTCGGTCAACGGCAACCAGAACTGGATCTCGCTCGGCGGCTCCTTCCAGATCCAGCCGAGCGAGTTCGGCAAGCTCGCCCTGGTGCTGTGGGGCGCCGACCTGATGGCCCGCAAGCAGGACAGGAAGCTGCTGTCCCAGTGGAAGCACATGCTGGTGCCGCTCGTGCCGGTCGCCTTCATGCTGCTCGGACTGATCATGCTCGGCGGTGACATGGGTACGGCGATCATCCTGACCGCGATCCTGTTCGGCGTGCTGTGGCTGGCGGGCGCCCCGACCCGGCTGTTCGTCGGGGTCCTGTCGGTCGCCGCCACCCTCGGTGTGATCCTCATCAAGACCAGCCCCAACCGGATGGCCCGGCTCCAGTGCATCGGGGCCACCGAACCGAAGTCCGGAGTGGCCGACTGCTGGCAGGCCGTGCACGGCATCTATGCCCTGGCCAGCGGCGGGCTCTTCGGGTCCGGGCTGGGTGCGAGTGTGGAGAAATGGGGCCAACTCCCGGAAGCGCACACGGACTTCATCTTCGCCGTGACCGGTGAGGAACTGGGCCTGGCGGGGACGCTGTCGGTGCTCGCCCTCTTCGCGGCTCTAGGCTATGCGGGTATCCGCGTGGCCGGACGCACGGAGGACCCCTTCGTGAGGTATGCCGCGGGAGGTGTGACCACCTGGATCACCGCGCAGGCGGTGATCAACATCGGTGCGGTGCTCGGCCTGCTGCCGATCGCCGGTGTCCCCCTGCCGCTGTTCTCGTACGGGGGGTCCGCCCTGCTGCCGACCATGTTCGCCATCGGGCTCCTGATCGCCTTCGCGCGTGAGGACCCCGCTGCGCGGATGGCGCTTTCCATGCGGCAGAGCCGCTTTGGTAGAAAGCGCGCGGGGGGCCCTGTGCGGGGGCCTCGGAGATGGAACACGATGCGACGGCGTGCCTCGGCGGCGCGCTCGTCCGGAGAGCGGTGAATTTCGGTGCATGTCGTACTCGCCGGTGGGGGGACCGCCGGCCACATCGAGCCCGCGCTCGCCCTCGCGGACGCCCTGCGCAGGCAGGACCCGACCGTGGGGATCACGGCCCTGGGCACGGAGCGCGGCCTGGAGACCCGGCTCGTACCGGAGCGGGGCTACGACCTCGCGCTCATTCCCGCGGTGCCGCTGCCACGCAAGCCCACCCCTGAGCTGATCACCGTCCCGGGCCGGCTGCGCGGCACGATCAAGGCCGCCGAGCAGATCCTGGAGCGCACCAGGGCGGACGCCGTCGTCGGTTTCGGCGGCTACGTGGCGCTGCCCGGCTATCTCGCGGCCAAGCGCCTGGGCGTGCCGATCGTCATCCACGAGGCGAACGCCCGGCCCGGCCTCGCCAACAAGATCGGCTCCCGGTACGCCGTCAAGGTCGCCGTCTCCACCCCCGACAGCAAGCTGCGGGACGCCCGCTACATCGGCATCCCGCTGCGCCGGGCCATCGCCACCCTCGACCGGGCGGCCGTACGCCCCGAGGCCCGCGCCGCCTTCGGGCTCGACCCGAACCTGCCGACGCTGCTGGTCTCCGGCGGTTCGCAGGGCGCCCGCCGGCTCAACGAGGTGGTCCAGCAGGTCGCGCCCTGGCTCCAGCAGGCCGGGATCCAGGTCCTGCACGCGGTCGGCCCGAAGAACGAACTGCCGCAGGTGCAGCAGATGCCTGGGATGCCCCCGTACATCCCGGTACCGTACGTGGACCGGATGGACCTCGCGTACGCCGCGGCCGACATGATGCTGTGCCGCGCGGGCGCGATGACCGTCGCCGAACTCTCCGCCGTCGGACTCCCGGCCGCCTACGTCCCGCTGCCCATCGGCAACGGCGAACAGCGGCTGAACGCCCAGCCGGTGGTCAAGGCCGGCGGCGGACTGCTGGTCGACGACGCGGAACTGACCCCCCAGTGGGTCCAGCAGAACGTCCTGCCCGTGCTCGCCGACCCGCACCGGCTGTACCAGATGTCCCGCGCCGCCGCCGAGTTCGGCCGCCGGGACGCCGACGACCTGCTCGTCGGCATGGTGTACGAGGCGATCAACGCCAGTCGTGCACGCCGCTAGGCACGTATGAGGGAAGGCAGGGAGCGTGGCCGGATCGACGACCGCCGAGCGCGGTGAACGCCAGCAGAGGTCGTCCGGCCCGCCGCCCCTCCGGAGGTTCACACCGCCCCGCCTTCGTATGATCATCATCCTCGCCCTCGCGCTGGTCCTCCTCGGTGCGGGCACCGTCTGGCTGTTGTACGGCTCGCAGTGGCTGCGCGCGGAAGAGGTGTCCGTCTCCGGGACCCGGGTGCTGACCCCCGCGCAGGTGCGCGAGGCAGCCGACGTTCCCGTCGGGGAGCCATTGATTTCCGTCGAAACCGACGCGATTGAGGCACGACTGCGCCGGAAATTGCCCCGAATTGACGCGGTTGAGGTAGTGCGTTCCTGGCCCCATGAAATCCAGCTGAACGTGACTGAGCGCACTCCGGTTCTCCTTGTCCAAAAGGGTCGAAACTTCGTTGAAGTGGACGAAGGAGGCGTCCGATTCGCCACCGTTCCGCGGGCTCCTAAGGGTGTCCCGGTACTCGAATTGACGCTCTCTCGGCCGGGTTCGCGCGCCGCGAGCCTGCGCCGCTTCGGCGAGGGCCGGCTGGTGCGTGAGGCGGTCCGGGTCGCCGGCGCGCTTCCGGACGCCGTCGCCCGCGACACCCGAACCGTCAAGGTGCTGTCGTACGACGACATCTCGTTGGACCTGGGCGGCGGTCGCACCGTCGCGTGGGGTAGCGGAGAGCAGGGTTCCGTCAAGGCCCGTACGCTCACAGCTCTCATGAAAGCCACCCCCGGCGCGCGGCACTTCGATGTCAGCGCCCCCACCGCGCCTGCGTCATCGGGGAGTTGACGCACATCCGCGCAGGCCAGCACCCTGGTTGGGCAGCGCTACGCCTGATCACATAGGGTGAAAAGAAAAACGGGAGGTTCGGCGTGTTCGTTGAACGCGCGCCACTTGTCGACTTAGTGTCCTGTTCAGAAGACTCCAGGGAACAGACACACTGGTAACCCTAAACTTCAGCGTTAGGGTTCGGGTCGGCGTTATGGACCGTCCCATTCGGCATCTGTCGTCGGACCACGGGTTCACACCCGTGAGGCGGCGACAACGTAATTCGAGGCGAGAGGCCTTCGACGTGGCAGCACCGCAGAACTACCTCGCAGTCATCAAGGTCATCGGTGTCGGCGGCGGTGGTGTCAATGCCATCAACCGGATGATCGAAGTCGGTCTCAAGGGTGTTGAGTTCATCGCCATCAACACCGACGCGCAGGCGCTGTTGATGAGCGACGCCGACGTCAAGCTCGACGTCGGCCGTGAACTCACCCGAGGACTCGGCGCCGGAGCCAACCCGGCCGTCGGCCGCAAGGCCGCCGAGGATCACCGTGAGGAGATCGAGGAGGTCCTCAAGGGGGCCGACATGGTCTTCGTGACGGCCGGTGAAGGCGGTGGCACAGGCACCGGCGGCGCGCCCGTCGTGGCCAACATCGCCCGCACGCTCGGCGCCCTCACCATCGGCGTGGTCACGCGCCCGTTCACCTTCGAGGGACGGCGCCGCGCGAACCAGGCCGAGGACGGCATCGCCGAACTCCGCGAAGAGGTCGACACCCTCATCGTCATCCCGAACGACCGGCTGCTGTCCATCTCGGACCGCCAGGTCTCCGTCCTCGACGCGTTCAAGTCGGCGGACCAGGTCCTGCTCTCCGGTGTTCAGGGCATCACTGACCTCATCACCACCCCCGGCCTGATCAACCTCGACTTCGCCGACGTGAAGTCGGTCATGTCCGAGGCCGGTTCGGCCCTCATGGGCATCGGCTCGGCCCGCGGCGACGACCGCGCGGTGGCGGCTGCCGAGATGGCGATCTCCTCGCCGCTGCTGGAAGCCTCCATCGACGGCGCCAGGGGCGTGCTGCTGTCCATCTCCGGCGGCAGCGACCTCGGTCTCTTCGAGATCAACGAGGCCGCCCAGCTGGTCAGCGAAGCGGCCCACCCCGAGGCCAACATCATCTTCGGCGCGGTCATCGACGACGCTCTCGGCGACGAGGTGCGGGTCACCGTGATCGCGGCCGGCTTCGACGGCGGCCAGCCGCCGGCCCGCCGGGAGAACGTCCTCGGCTCGGCGTCGTCCTCCTCGTCGGCCCCGGCCCGCCGCGACGAGGCCACTCCGGTCCGGCAGGAGAGCCGTCCGAGCTTCGGCTCGCTCGGCAGCGTCACGCCGAAGGAGGAGGAGCCCGTTCCGGAGCCCGTGGCCGACATCCAGGTCTCCCCGCCGGTTCCGCCGTCCCGCTCCTACACGGACAGCGCGGCCGAGGAACTGGACGTACCGGACTTCCTCAAGTGATCATCCTGACGTGATAAGACAGCGCGACACCGTGAGCGGCGCGCACTTCGCCTTCACCGACAGGTGGGGCGGGGTGAGCGCCGTTCCGTACGAGGAGCTCAACCTCGGCCCGGCGGTCGGCGACGACCTCGACGCCGTGCGGACCAACCGTGACCTGGCCGCCAAGTCCCTCGGCCTCGACCCGGCCCAGGTGGTCTGGATGAACCAGGTGCACGGGGCGGACGTCCTGGTGGTCGACGGACCCGTCAGCTCCGCTTCAGCGGTCCCCACGGTCGACGCGGTCGTCACCGCCCGGCGCGGAGTGGCCCTCGCCGTACTCACGGCCGACTGCACACCCGTCCTGCTCGCCGACCCGGTCGCCCAGGTGGCCGCCGCCGTCCACGCGGGTCGGCCCGGGATGGTCGCCGGCGTCGTCCCGGCGGCCGTCCGGGCCATGATCGACATCGGCGCCGAACCGTCCCGGATCGTCGCCCGCACCGGACCCGCGGTCTGTGGCCGGTGCTACGAAGTGCCCGAGGAGATGCGGGCCGAGGTGGCCGCCGTCGAACCGGCGGCGCACGCGGAGACGAGCTGGGGCACACCGGCGGTGGACGTGACCGCCGGAGTGCACGCGCAACTCGAACGGCTCGGGGTGCGCGACCGGGTGCAGTCGCCGGTGTGCACGCTGGAGTCGGGGGACCACTTCTCGTATCGCCGCGACCGGACCACGGGACGGCTCGCGAGCTATGTCTGGCTGGACTGATGGTGCATGAGGGAACGTAAGGACGAACTCGCCGCGAATCTGGCGAATGTGGAGGAGCGCATCGCCGCCGCGTGCGCGGCCGCCGGGCGGGAGCGCGCGGAGGTGACCCTGATCGTGGTCACCAAGACGTATCCCGCGAGCGACGTGCGGATGCTGTCGGAACTCGGCGTGCGGCACGTGGCCGAGAACCGTGACCAGGACGCGGCGCCCAAGGCTGCCGCATGTACCGATCTGCCGCTTTCCTGGCATTTCGTCGGACAGTTGCAAACCAACAAAGTGCGATCCGTGGTCGGTTACGCGGATCTTGTGCAGTCCGTCGATCGTTCCAAGCTGGTGACGGCCCTGTCCAAGGAAGCCGTACGGGCCGGGCGCGAGGTGGGCTGTCTGATCCAGGTCGCCCTCGACGCGGGTGAGAACGAGCGAGGGGAGCGAGGTGGTGTGGCGCCGGGCGGGATCGCGGAGTTGGCCGACCTCCTCGCCGGGGCCCCGGGTCTGCGGCTCGACGGACTGATGACCGTCGCGCCGCTCACCGGGGAGTTTGCGGGGCGTCAACAGGCGGCATTCGAGCGGTTGATGTATTTGTCGACTGACCTGCGCCGAGCCCATCCGGCTGCCACCATGGTCTCGGCAGGGATGAGTGCGGATCTCGAAGAGGCCGTGATGGCCGGAGCGACACATGTACGCGTTGGCACCTCGGTACTCGGAGTCCGCCCCAGGCTCGGGTAACGTCGCCAGGAAGTCGGACCACAGCAGAAAATATGGTCATTACCGCTGGAAAGCGGGCATAACGACCTCGTGGATCGCGGGCACTTGGCAGTAGTCAGTCGATCCACCACAGAGCGGAGGACTCAGAGCATGGCCGGCGCGATGCGCAAGATGGCGGTCTACCTCGGCCTCGTGGAGGACGATGGGTACGACGGTCGCGGATTTGACCCCGATGACGACTTCGAACCCGAACTGGACCCGGAGCCCGAGCGGGACCGTCGACGGCATGAGCCGTCACACCAGTCGCACGGTTCGCACCAGCCCCACCAGGCGCTTCAGCCTGAAAGGGATGAACCGGTACGAGTGGTACAGCCTTCGGTGCCGCGTGAGCCGGTGCCCCGACCCGCTTCGCTAGCCGCGGAATCCGGGCGCCCGGCGCGCATCGCGCCCGTGGCATCCATCACACAAGAACGCGCAAGTCTGGAGAAGAACGCACCGGTGATCATGCCCAAGGTCGTGTCGGAACGAGAGCCTTACCGGATCACCACACTTCACCCTCGAACCTACAACGAGGCCCGTACCATCGGGGAACACTTCCGTGAAGGCACCCCGGTGATCATGAATCTGACCGAGATGGATGACACGGACGCGAAGCGACTTGTCGACTTTGCGGCCGGTTTGGTGTTTGGTCTTCACGGCAGCATCGAACGGGTGACGCAGAAGGTGTTCCTGTTGTCGCCTGCTAACGTCGATGTCACGGCGGAGGACAAGGCCCGCATCGCAGAGGGCGGGTTCTTCAACCAGAGCTGAGGCGCACGACCGGAAACGGCAGTACAAGCAGTACCCGGCAGCACGGAACAGGGGAGAGGGAAACACCAGCAATGAGCGTGGTCCTGCAGGTCATCTACGTCGCGCTGATGTGCTTCCTGATCGTGCTCATCTTCCGGTTGGTCATGGACTACGTCTTCCAGTTCGCCCGCTCGTGGCAACCCGGCAAGCCGATGGTGGTCGTTCTGGAGGCCACTTACACTGTCACTGATCCACCGCTCAAGCTCCTGCGGCGGGTCATCCCGCCGTTGCGTCTCGGGGGCGTGGCGCTTGACCTGTCCTTCTTCGTCCTGATGATCATCGTCTACATCCTGATCTCCGTCGTGGGCAATCTCGCGAGGTGACTGTGGACGATACGGTCTTGCCGACTGCCGATGACTACGTTGAGGTGAAGAGATGCCGTTGACCCCCGAGGACGTGCGGAACAAGCAGTTCACGACCGTCCGCCTCCGAGAAGGCTATGACGAGGACGAGGTCGATGCCTTCCTCGACGAGGTTGAAGCCGAACTGACCCGACTGCTCCGCGAGAACGAGGACCTGCGCGCGAAGTTGGCCGCGGCCACGCGAGCTGCTGCCCAGAACCAGCAGAACATGCGCAAGCCTCCGGAACCGCCGCAGGAGCAGCAGCAGCAGCAACAACAGCAACAGGGCATGCCGCCTCAGCAGGGAATGCCGCAGCAAGGAATGCCGCAGCAGGGCATGCGAGGTCCCGGCGCTCCGGTCCCGGCCGGCATATCGGGCCCGCCGCAGCAGCAGATGGGTGGCCCCATGGGTGGCCCGCCCCAGCTGCCGAGCGGTGCACCGCAGCTGCCCGCCGGTTCCGGCGGTGGCCAGGGCGGCCCGCAGGGTCCCGGTCCGATGGGTCAGGGTCCGATGGGTCAGGGCCCCATGGGTCAGGGTCCGATGGGTGGCCAGCCCCCCATGCAGCAGCAGATGGGCGGACCGATGGGTGGCCCCATGGGCGGCCCGATGGGTGGCCCCGGTCAGGGCCCCGGTGGCGACAGCGCCGCCCGTGTCCTCTCGCTGGCCCAGCAGACCGCCGACCAGGCGATCGCCGAGGCCCGCTCCGAGGCCAACAAGATCGTCGGCGAGGCGCGTTCGCGTGCCGAGGGTCTTGAGCGTGACGCCCGTGCCAAGGCCGACGCCCTGGAGCGGGACGCGCAGGAGAAGCACCGCGTCGCGATGGGCTCCCTGGAGTCCGCCCGCGCCACGCTGGAGCGCAAGGTCGAGGACCTGCGTGGCTTCGAGCGCGAGTACCGCACGCGTCTGAAGTCGTACCTGGAGTCGCAGCTGCGTCAGCTGGAGACCCAGGCCGACGACTCGCTGGCCCCGCCGCGTGCTCCGGCTGCCGCGTCGCTGCCGCCGTCCCCGGCGCCGTCGATGGCTCCGGCCGGTGCGAGCGCGCCGTCGTACGGCGGCAACCAGACGATGGGCGGCGGACCGTCTCCTGCTCCTCCGTCCTACGGCGGTCAGCAGCAGATGTCCCCGGCGATGACTCAGCCGATGGCGCCGGTGCGGCCGCAGGGCCCGTCGTCGATGGGCCAGGCTCCCTCGCCGATGCGTGGCTTCCTGATCGACGAGGACGACAACTGATGTTGGTGGACAACTGACGGTTGGTAGTACGACGTAGATGTCGGGAGCGTTCAGAGCGGGGCCCCGGATTTCGATCCGGGGCCCCGCTCTTTGCGCGTCTGACGGTGGTGCCACGCACGAGGGCCCGGCCTCCCGAACGGGAGACCGGGCCGTCGCGGGTTCGATCTACGCCTTGCGCAGGCGGAACGTCAGTGTCAGGCCCTCGTCCGTGAACGGAGTGCCGTAGGTGTCGTCCGCCTCGCCCTGGGCGAAGTCCGTGCCGAGAACCTCGTCGGCGATCAGGCCGGCGTGCTCGGTCAGGGCCGCGATCACCGCCGGGTCCGTCGCCGTCCAGCGCAGGGCGATACGGTCGGCGACATCCAGGCCGCTGTTCTTGCGGGCCTCCTGGATCAGGCGGATCGCGTCACGGGCCAGGCCCGCCTGCCGGAGTTCCTCCGTGATCTCCAGGTCCAGGGCCACCGTCGCACCCGAGTCGGATGCCACCGACCAGCCCTCGCGCGGGGTCTCGGTGATGATCACCTCGTCGGGAGCCAGGGTGACCGTCTCGCCGTCGACCTCCACCGACGCGGTGCCGGCGCGCAGCGCCAGCGACAGTGCCGCCGCGTCCGTGTTCGCGATGGCCTTCGCCACGTCCTGGACGCGCTTGCCGAACCGCTTGCCCAGGGCCCGGAAGTTGGCCTTGGCGGTCGTGTCGACCAGGCTGCCGCCGACCTCGCTCAGCGACGCCAGCGTCTCGACGTTCAGCTCCTCCGTGATCTGCGTGTGCAGCTCCGGGTTCAGGGCGCCGAAGCCCGTCGCCGCGATCAGCGCCCGCCGCAGCGGCTGGCGCGTCTTGACGCCCGACTCCGCGCGGGTGGCACGGCCGAGCTCCACCAGTCGACGCACCAGGAGCATCTGCTGGGACAGCTCCGGGTCGATCGCGGTGAGGTCCGCCTCCGGCCACGCCGTCAGGTGTACCGACTCAACGGCTCCCGGGGTGACCGGGACCACCAGGTCCTGCCAGACCCGCTCGGTGATGAACGGGGTCAGCGGGGCCATCAGCCTGGTGACCGTCTCCACGACCTCGTGCAGCGTGCGCAGCGCCGCCTTGTCGCCCTGCCAGAAGCGGCGACGGGAGCGGCGTACGTACCAGTTGGACAGGTCGTCGACGAACGCCGAGAGCAGCTTGCCGGCGCGCTGGGTGTCGTAGGCCTCCAGGGACTGGGTGACCTGGTCGGTGAGGGCGTGCAGTTCGGACAGCAGCCAGCGATCCAGCAGCGGGCGGTCCGCCGGGGCCGGGTCCGCCTCGCTGGGCGCCCAGTCGGACGTGCGCGCGTACAGGGCCTGGAAGGCGACGGTGTTCCAGTACGTCAGGAGCGTCTTGCGGACGACCTCCTGGATCGTGCCGTGGCCGACCCGGCGGGCCGCCCACGGGGAGCCGCCGGCCGCCATGAACCAGCGGACCGCGTCCGCGCCGTGCCGGTCCATCAGCGGGATCGGCTCGAGGGTGTTGCCGAGGTGCTTGGACATCTTGCGTCCGTCCTCGGCGAGGATGTGGCCCAGGCAGACCACGTTCTCGTACGACGACTTGTCGAAGACCAGGGTGCCGACCGCCATCAGCGTGTAGAACCAGCCGCGGGTCTGGTCGATGGCCTCGGAGATGAACTGCGCCGGGTAGCGCGCCTCGAACAGTTCCTTGTTCTTGTGCGGGTAGCCCCACTGGGCGAACGGCATCGAACCCGAGTCGTACCAGGCGTCGATGACCTCCGGCACGCGGGTGGCGGTCTTCTCGCACTGCGGGCAGGCGAAGGTGACGTCGTCGATGTACGGGCGGTGCGGGTCCAGGCCGGACTGGTCGGTGCCCGTCAGCTCGGTGAGCTCCGCGCGGGATCCGACGACGGTGAGGTGGTCGTCCTCGCAGCGCCAGATCGGCAGCGGGGTACCCCAGTAGCGGTTGCGGGACAGCGCCCAGTCGATGTTGTTGTTCAGCCAGTCGCCGTACCGGCCGTGCTTGACCGTGTCCGGGAACCAGTTGGTGTTCTCGTTCTCCTGGAGCAGACGGTCCTTGACGGCGGTGGTGCGGATGTACCAGGACGGCTGCGCGTAGTAGAGGAGCGCGGTGTGGCAGCGCCAGCAGTGCGGGTAGCTGTGCTCGTACGGGATGTGCTTGAAGAGCAGGCCGCGCTGCTGGAGGTCCTCGGTGAGCCGTTCGTCCGCCTTCTTGAAGAAGACGCCACCGACCAGCGGGACGTCCTCCTCGAAGGTGCCGTCCGGCCGGACCGGGTTCACGACCGGAAGGCCGTAGGCGCGGCAGACCTTGAGGTCGTCCTCACCGAAGGCGGGGGACTGGTGGACCAGGCCGGTACCGTCCTCGGTGGTGACGTACTCGGCGTTCACCACGAAGTGGGCCGCCTCGGGGAACTCGACGAGCTCGAACGGACGTTGGTAGGACCAGCGCTCCATCTCGGCGCCGGTGAAGGTCTGGCCCGTGGTCTCCCAGCCCTCGCCGAGCGACTTCTCGACGAGCGGCTCGGCGACGACGAGCTTCTCCTCGCCGTTGGTCGCGACGACGTAGGTGACCTCGGGGTGCGCGGCGACGGCCGTGTTGGAGACCAGCGTCCAGGGGGTCGTCGTCCAGACCAGGAGTGCGGCCTGGCCGGCGAGGGGGCCGGAGGTGAGCGGGAAGCGGACGTACACGGACGGGTCCACGACCGTCTCGTAGCCCTGCGCCAGCTCGTGGTCCGACAGGCCGGTGCCGCAGCGCGGGCACCAGGGGGCGACGCGGTGGTCCTGGACCAGCAGGCCCTTGCCGTGGATCTCCTTGAGCGACCACCAGACCGACTCGATGTACGCCGGGTCCATCGTGCGGTAGGCGCCGTCGAGGTCGGTCCAGAAGCCCATGCGGGTCGTCAGGTCGGCGAACGCGTCGGTGTGCCGGGTCACGGACTCGCGGCACTTGGCGTTGAACTCGGCGATGCCGTACGCCTCGATGTCCTGCTTGCCGCTGAAGCCGAGCTCCTTCTCCACGGCCAGCTCGACGGGCAGGCCGTGGCAGTCCCAGCCGGCCTTGCGGGCCACGTGGTAGCCGCGCATGGTGCGGAAGCGGGGGAAGACGTCCTTGAAGACGCGGGCCTCGATGTGGTGGGCGCCCGGCATGCCGTTGGCGGTGGGCGGGCCCTCGTAGAACACCCACTCGGGGCGGCCCTCGGACTGCTCCAGGCTCTTGGCGAAGATCTTCTGCTCGCGCCAGAAATCGAGCACCGCGTGCTCGAGCGCGGGCAGGTCGACCTGGGCGGGTACCTGGCGGTACGTCGGCGTTGTCATCAGCGGGCTTCCTCCGGCGGACTTGCTGCCTTCCGTCCGGAGGGACGAGAGCTGTGTCTTCCTGCGCCGCTTTCGGCGCGCTCCCGCGGTACCACCCTCCTTGGCCCTCCGGTGTGCAGTGCACGCCGGTGAGCCCCCTCATTGGGGTCGCGATGCCGGTTCTACTCGCCGCTGGTGCGTCCGTGCGGCTTTCTTCCGGCGCTCCGGGGTGATCTTCACGTCGCGCTCGCCCCCGGGCTTCCACCGTCCCCGGGTCGCTCTGGGCTGCGTACGCCGCTACTCGTCCCCATCCATGCTTTTCGCTCCGCCCAGTGTACGGCGCCGGAAGGACAGCGGCCGACCGGTTTTCCGGTGCCGCCGGGCGGGGCCTGGCGGCGCCCTGGGTGACCCGAATGGCGAGGTGCGTCCGTTCGGAACCCGGGACGGTCAACCTGGCGGATTACCCGGCGGAGAGCTGGGCACAACGCATGCAGGTTTGCCGCACGACTTCCGCGAGGTGGTGAATCGTACGGTATGCCCCGTTGCCGCGGGGCTGAAGTCGATTTATCGTCCCAGCACGATTCGCGTGCAAGATCACAGTATGTGAAGGGGCCGCGGCCATGGTGGCGAAGAAGACCGCCGTACAGCAGTCGGCGCCCGGGTCACCGGGCGCCCCAGGCGGTGCGGCCAAGGACGTCGGGGGCAAGAAGAGCGTGCGGCGGGGCGCGGCCGAGGGGGACGTCAAGGCCGTGAGGACGATGCCGACGGCGGCGGGTCCGACCGTGGGCGGCACGGGGGAGAAGGCGGCAGCGGTGGAGCGGGCTCCTGGGAAGAGGGCTGCCGCCGGGAAGGCCGCGGGGAAGGCCGCCGGGAAGCAGGGCTCGGGGAAGGCGGCCTCTCGGAAAGCGGCCTCGGGGAAGAAGACCTCCGGGAGGGCTGCCTCCGGGAAGGCTGCCTCCGGGAAGGCGGCTACGGCTTCGAAGGGGGCTGTTACCGGGAAGGGTGCTTCCCAAGGGGGTGGATCTGGGAAGGGTGCTTCCACGGAGTCGGCTTCTGCGAGGGGGGCGACCAAGCGGGGTGCGTCTGGGAAGGGTGCGACCAAGGAGGGCGTGACCAAGAAGGGCGCTTCCGCGACGGGGGCGAAACGCGCTGCTTCGAAGAGCGCCCAGAAGACGGGCGCAGCCAAGACGACTGCGGCCAGGAAGAGCACGTCCAAGAAGGCGGGCGCGGCCCAGGCCGCGGAGCAGACGGGAGCCACGACAGTGGTTGCGAAGAAGACCACGGCGGCGAAGACCGCCGTACCCAAGGCGCGCCTGCGCGTCGCCGCCGAGCCCGGTGAGCTCGCGGTGCGTCCCGGTGAGGACCCCTGGACCCCGGACGAGGTCGCGGAGGCCCGCGCCGAACTGCAGTCGGAGGCGACGAGACTCAGCAACGAGATCACCGCCTCCGAGGAGTCCCTGGTGGGCCTGATGCGGGACTCCGGGGACGGCGCCGGCGACGACCAGGCGGACACCGGTACGAAGAACATCACGCGCGAGCACGAGCTTGCCCTCGCCGCCAACGCGCGCGAGATGCTCGTCCAGACCGAGCGCGCCCTCGGGCGGCTCGACGCGGGTACCTACGGCCTGTGCGAGAACTGCGGCGACCCCATCGGCAAGGCCCGGATGCAGGCATTCCCGCGGGCCACCCTGTGCGTCGAGTGCAAGCAGAAGCAGGAACGCCGGTACTGACCAGTACCCGGGTGCCGGTGGGCGTGCCGTACTCTCGTCCTCAGTCAGGTACCTAGGTTGAGGGACTCACGTGGCAGAGGCGGAGCGGATCATCGGTACGCCGGAATCCCCGGAGGGGGCTGGGGCCGAGCCGGACCAGTCGTCCGGTCCGGATTCCGGTTCGGCGGGGCAGCAGGACGCGGGCGCGCGACCCAGGGGCAAGCGGCGGATCCTCGTCCTGTTCGCGGTCGCGGCGTTCGCCTACGCCCTCGACCTGATCAGCAAGATGATCGTGGTCGCCAAGCTGGAGCACCACGCGCCGATCGAGATCGTCGGGGAGTGGCTGCGGTTCGAGGCCATCCGCAACGCGGGCGCGGCCTTCGGTTTCGGTGAGGCCTTCACCGTGATCTTCACGATGATCGCGGCGACCGTGATCCTGGTCATCGCCCGGCTCGCCCGCAAGCTCTACAGCCTGCCCTGGGCGATCGCGCTCGGTCTGCTGCTCGGTGGCGCGCTCGGCAACCTCACCGACCGGATCTTCCGTTCGCCGGGCGTGTTCGAGGGCGCGGTCGTCGACTTCATCGCGCCCAAGCACTTCGCGGTCTTCAACCTCGCCGACTCGGCGATCGTGTGCGGCGGCATCCTGATCGTGCTGCTGTCGTTCAGGGGGCTCGACCCGGACGGCACCGTCCACAAGGACTGACCCGCCGGACCTGTGGGGAGGAGTTGTCCACAGGCTCCGTACGGGGCGGTCCGGCCCGTCCGGCATACTCGACGGGTGAGCACCATTCCCGAGATCCGTACCCTGCCCGTGCCCGACGGCCTGGAGGGCGAGCGCGTCGACGCCGCCATCTCCCGCATGTTCGGCTTCTCCCGGACGAAGGCGGCCGAACTCGCCGCCGCGGGGAAGGTCATGGTCGACGGGTCGGTGGTCGGGAAGTCCGAGCGGGTGCACGGAGGGGCCTGGCTGGAGGTCGAGATGCCGCAGGCGCCCGCGCCCGTGCAGATCGTCGCCGAACCGGTCGAGGGCATGGAGATCGTGCACGACGACGAGGACGTGGTCGTGATCGTCAAGCCGGTCGGTGTCGCCGCGCACCCCTCGCCGGGCTGGACCGGGCCGACCGTGATCGGCGGGCTCGCGGCCGCCGGGTACCGCATCTCCACCTCGGGCGCCGCCGAGCGTCAGGGCATCGTGCACCGACTGGACGTGGGCACCTCCGGCCTGATGGTCGTGGCCAAGTCGGAGTACGCGTACACCTCGCTCAAGCGCCAGTTCAAGGAGCGCACGGTCGACAAGCGGTACCACACGCTCGTCCAGGGCCACCCCGACCCGACCAGCGGCACCATCGACGCGCCCATCGGCCGCCACCCCCAGCACGACTACAAGTGGGCGGTCACCGCGGAAGGGAAGGCGTCGGTCACGCACTACGACCTCATCGAGGCGTTCCGCGCCGCCTCCCTGCTCGACGTGAAGCTGGAGACCGGGCGCACCCACCAGATCCGCGTGCACATGGCCGCCCACCGCCATCCCTGCGTCGGCGACCTGACGTACGGCGCCGACCCCACGCTCGCCAAGCGGCTGCGGCTGACCCGTCAGTGGCTGCACGCGGTCCGGCTCGGCTTCGAGCACCCCGGGGACGGGCGGTGGGTGGAGTTCGAGTGCGGCTACCCGGACGACCTGCAGCAGGCCCTGGACCAGGTCCGCGAGGAGACCTACGCGTGAGCCCGACGTCGTACGCGCTGCGTGTCGCTCAGGACCCCGCCGACCGGGAGGCCTGCTTCAGGGTGCGCAAGGAGGTCTTCGTGGGCGAGCAGGGGGTCCCCGAGGACATCGAGTACGACGCGTACGACGCCGACGCCGTGCATGTCCTGGCGATCCGGGAGGACGGCGTACCGCTCGGCACCGGGCGGCTGCTGCACGGCGAGACGGCCGCGGCGAAGACCGGCGGAGATCTGTCCGTGGGGTCGCTCGGGCGGCTCGCGGTGACGAAGGACGCGCGGGGGCTCGGGGTCGGGGCGGCGCTGGTCGGGGCCATCGAGGAAGCGGCCCGCGCGCGGGGACTCACCGCTGTGGACCTGCACGCGCAGACCCAGGCCACGGGGTTCTACGAGCGGCTGGGATACGTGGCCTACGGCCCGGAGTTCCCGGACGCGGGGATCCCGCACCGGGCCATGCGCCGCGTTCTGTGACCAGGGGCTTCGGGCAGGTACTTCTGTGACCAGAGAGGTACGGAAGGGCAGGTGAGCACGGGGGCGTGGCAGGCTTGAGGTCCGCTGTGTGAACGTCGAGACCTCCCGGAGCACTGACCGTGGATCAGTTGGCCCTGTTGTTCATACTGTTGCTCGGGGCCGTGGTGAGCGTCCCGGTGGGAGAGCGGTTCGGGTTGCCGGCGCCCGTGCTGATGACACTCCTCGGGATAGTCCTCGCCCTGCTCGACTTCGTGCCGAACGTCAACATCCCGCCGGATCTCATCCTGCCCGCGCTGCTGCCGTCATTGCTCTACGCCGCCGTGAGACGCACGTCATGGCGGCAGTTCACGGCCAACATACGACCCATCCTCCTGCTGGCCGTGGCGTTGGTCTTCGTCACCACGCTGACCGTGGCCGTCGTCGCGAGCGCGATCGTGCCCGGGCTGCCGATCGCCGCCGCGGTGGCGCTGGGCGCGCTGGTGGCGCCGCCCGACCCGGTCGCCGCGACCGCCGTCGCCGGGCAACTCGGGCTGCCGCGTCGGCTGGTGTCCATTCTGGAGGGCGAGGGGCTCTTCAACGACGTCACGGCCATCGTGCTGTACCACGTGGCGATCGCGGCGGCCATCAGCGGGGCGTTCTCGCCGTGGAAGGCCGGGCTCGACCTGGTGCTGTCCGCCGTCGTCGCGGTCGCGGTCGGGCTGGCGCTGGGCTGGGGCGCCAACAAGTTGATGGACCTGCTCGACGACGCCACCCTGCAGATCGGGCTCACGCTGCTGGTGCCGTACGTCTCGTACGTGCTGGCGGAGGAGTTCCACGGGTCCGGGGTGCTCGCCGTGCTCACCACCGCGTTGTTCCTCGCCGAGTACGCCACCGACGCCGACGACGTGCTGACCCGGCTGGCCGGGCACACCTTCTGGGACATCGTCGACACGCTGGTCACGGGGGTGGCGTTCGGACTGATCGGCCTTGAGCTGCACAACGCGATCAGGACGGCGTCCGGCCGGTGGGGGGAGATGCTCGGGTGGGCGGTGGCGATCGTGGGCGTCGTCGTGCTCGTACGGCTGTTGTGGCTGCTGCCGGCGACGTGGCTGACCAAGCGGTTGCACGCGCGGCGTGACGACCACGACGAGGAGATCCCGGTGGGCTGGCGGGAGACCGTCGTGATGTGGTGGTCGGGGATGCGGGGCGTGGCCTCGGTGGCGTTGGCGCTGGCGATTCCGCTGAAGACGGACGAGGGTGCGCCGTTCCCGAACCGGGACGAGATCGTGTTCATCGCGTTCGGGGTGATCATGGCGACGCTGGTGCTTCAGGGGTTGACGTTGCCGTGGCTCGTGAAGCGGCTGGGGGTGCGCGCGGACACGGATCGGGAGAAGCAGTTCGAGAAGGCGTTGGCGGTTCGGGCGGCGAAGGCGGCGAAGCAGAGGCTCCGGGAGATCGAGACGGTGGAGGATCTGCCGGAGGAGCTGTCCGAGCAGATGGTGCGGCGGGCCTTCGAGATCGGCGTGCGGATCAGTCCGGACCTGGGGGAGGAGGAGCGGCGGGAGGCGCATGTGCAGCGGGTGCGCAGGCTCAAGCGGGTGCGCCGGATCCACGGGGAGATGTTGAGCGCGGCGCGGCACGAGGTGTTGGCGGCGCGGAACGAGCCCGGAGCGGATCCGGAGGTGGTGGACCGGGTGCTGCGGCATCTTGATGTGCGCAGCTTGAGGTGAGGGTTCGGCCCGGCGGTCCGGTGGCCCGGGCCCACCGCCCGCCGCCGTCCTGTATGGCGGCGCCGGGCTCGGCGGGCCTCCGTCTGTTCGTGGTGGGGCTGCCGCGGAGGGGTCAGGTTCAGCGGCCCGGTCCGGTTCGTGGTGATTCGTGAAGACGGCGCGAGCTGGTGCGGTCCCGGGAGGGAGTGGCCTCGTCGAGGGACGGGCTGCCGTTGCTCCGGCCTCGGGGTACAGCCGCGTCGGCCGTGTTGACGCGGGGGAGGGCGTACGGGTGTTCCTCGGACAGCCAGCGGATCATGCCTTCGCGGACGTTGACCCGTACCGTCCAGATGTCGTCCGCGTCCTTGGCCGTCACCAGAGCCCGTACCTGCATGGTGTTCGGGGTGGTGTCCGTGACGTCCAGGCCGTAGGCGCGGCCGTCCCAGGCCGGGCAGTGGCGCAGGATGTCGCGCAGCTTCTCGCGCATCGCGTCCATGGGCGCCATGTGGTCGAGGTGCCAGTACACGATGCCGGTCATCTGCGGGGTCCCGCGCGACCAGTTCTCGAACGGCTTGGAGGTGAAGTACGAGACGGGCATCGTGATCCGGCGCTCGTCCCAGGTCCGCACGGTCAGGAAGGTCAGGGTGATCTCCTCGACCGTGCCCCACTCGCCGTCCACCACGACCGTGTCACCGATGCGCACCATGTCGCCGAACGCGATCTGCAGTCCCGCGAACAGGTTGCTGAGCGTCGACTGCGCGGCGACACCGGCGACGATGCCGAGGATTCCGGCGGAGGCCAGCAGTGAGGCGCCCGCGGCGCGGAACGCGGGGAACGTCAGGAGCATCGCGGCGACCGCCACCACACCGACCACCGCGGACACCACGCGCATGATCAACGTCACCTGGGTGCGCACGCGCCGGACCCGGGCGGCGTCCCGGTGGGCGCGCGCGTAGCGGCTGTACGTCGTCTCCACCACCGCGGCGGCGATGCGGATCACCAGCCAGGCGGTGGCTCCGATGAGGACCAGCGTGAGGATCCGGCCGATCCCGGCCTGGTGCCGCGGCAACAGCTGCGCCTCGTCGTAAAACCCTCTCAACAGGGCCGCGCAGAGTACGAGCTGGTAGGGAATCCGACCACGACGCAGCAGACCCCACAGGGGGGTCTCGTGATGTCGTTCGTCGGCCTTGCGCAGCAGCAGGTCGGTTGCCCAGCCGATGAACAGCGTGAGCAGAACCGAGCCGCCGACCACGATCAGTGGGCGGAGTACGTTCTCCATGCCTCCGAACGTAACCGTCCTCGGGCGTTCATGAACATGTGACTTCCGACGCGATGTGGGTAGGGCGGTGCTCGCGAGGCGGGATCCGCGGTCTGATCGGCCGCGGGATCACCGGTGTCGTACCCGGCTGGCACCATGGCCTCATGAACATCGTGCTCTTCCATTCGACCTACGGTCCGAGACCTGCCGTGGCCGCGGCGGCGGACCGGTTGCGCGCCGCCGGACACCAGGTGTGGACGCCGGACCTCTTCGGGGGCCGCACGTTCGACACCGTCGAGGAGGGCATGACCTTCAAGGACGAGATCGGCAAGGACGAACTGCTCAAGCGGGCCGTACTGGCCGCCGCGCCCTACTCGGAGCGGGGGCTCGTGTACGCCGGTTTCTCACTCGGTGCCTCCATCGCGCAGACGCTCGCGCTGGGCGACGACAAGGCCCGCGGTCTGCTCCTTCTGCACGGCACGTCGGACATCGCGGCCAACGCCGAGGTGGACGAGCTGCCCGTCCAACTGCATGTGGCCGAGCCGGATCCCTTCGAGACGGACGACTGGCTGAGCGCCTGGTATCTCCAGATGCGCAGAACGGGCGCCGATGTCGAGGTCTACCGGTATGCCGGAGCGGGCCACCTGTACACCGACCCCGAACTGCCGGACTACGACGAGGAGGCCGCCGAGGCCACCTGGCGGGTGGCGCTCGGCTTCCTCGACTCGCTGTAGCTGGATCCCCCGGACGCGTCCGGAACGGTGATCTACACCGGGTCGTAGGCGCGCTCCACCTTCTGGGTGCCGGTGCGGGTGCGGTACGAACGAGCCCAGGCCGACGTCGCGTCGGCCTTCGTGCGGTCGGACAGGACGTAGTAGTCCATCTGCGCCCGGTCGGCGGTGATGTCCAGGACGCCGTAGCCGTGGCGGTCGGTGTCGACCCAGTGGACGTGCCGGTTGGCGGCGCGGATGACCGGCGAGGCGATCGCGGAGACGGTGCCCTCGGGGACCTTCACCAGGTCGTCGAGGTTGTCGGAGGTCACCGAGGTGACCACGAACTCCGTGGCGGCGGAGGCGGACAGCGGGTACGTGCCGGCGTCCACCGGCACGTCGTTGGCCCACGCCATGTGGATGTCGCCGGTCAGGAAGACGGTGTTGCGGATCGCGTTCGAGCGCAGGTGGGCCAGCAGTTCACGGCGGTCGTCGGTGTAGCCGTCCCACTGGTCGGTGTTGAGGCCGAGGCCCTCCTGCGGCAGCCCCAGCAGCTTGGCGAGCGGCTTCAGGAGGTCCGCGGAGAGGGAGCCGATGGCGAACGGCGAGATCATCACCGAGTTGCCGACCAGCCGCCAGGCGGTGTCGGACGCCTTCAGCCCGGCCTTCAGCCAGTCGAGTTGGGCGCGTCCGGTGAGCGTACGGTCCGGGTCGTCGACCGAGCCGTTGCCGACGCCGACCTGCTGCGAACGGAAGGACCGCAGGTCCAGCAGCGAGAGGTCGGCGAGCCTGCCGAAGCGCAGCCGCCGGTAGGTGGTGCCGGCGACGGCCGTGCGCACCGGCATCCACTCGAAGTAGGCCTGCTTGGCGGCGGCCTGGCGGGCGGACCAGGTGCCCTCGGCGCCCTCGGTGTGGTTCTCGGCCCCGCCGGACCAGGCGTCGTTGGCGAACTCGTGGTCGTCCCAGATCGCGATCACGGGCGCGGTGCTGTGCAGCGCCTGGAGATCGGCGTCGCTCTTGTAACGCCCGTGCCGGACGCGGTAGTCGGCCAGCGTGAGGATCTCGTGGGACGGTGCGTGCGGCCGTACGACGGTGTCCCGGGTGCCGTACTCGCCGGTGCCGTACTCGTAGATGTAGTCGCCCAGGTGCAGCCAGGCGTCCAGGTCGCCGCGGGCCGCGAGATGGCGGTACGACGAGAAGTAGCCGGCCTCCCAGTTGGCGCAGGAGACCACCCCGAAGCGGAGGTTCGCCACGGTGGCGTCGGCGGCGGGCGCGGTGCGGGTGCGGGCGACGGGGGAGTCGGTGCCCCCGGCGGAGAAGCGGAACCAGTAGTCCGTCGCCGGCGCCAGGCCCCGCACGTCGGCCTTCACGGTGTGGTCGGAGGCCGCGGTGGCGGTGACCGAACCCTTGGCGACGATGGCGGTCATCGCCTTGTCCCTGGCGACCACCCAGTCGACCGGGGTGTCCGGGCCGAGCCCGGAGCCCGGTACCGCCTCGGCGGTGGGCGTCACCCGGGTCCACAGCAGGACGCCGTCGGGAAGCGGGTCACCGGAGGCGACACCGTGGAGGAAGGCGGGGGAGTCGGCGTCGGCCCGCGCGGGCAGGGCGGCGACGAGCGGACCGGCCAGCACCGCGGAGGCGGCTGCGGCCTTGACGACCGTACGGCGGCGCGGGGACAGGGAGTTGGCTGAACCGGCGCTCTCGGATGATCTGTATCGACTGGTCACGACCGATCAGGTTACTGATCGGTATAAGCCGAGAGCGGGCGAACTCGGAAAGTTCGCCCGCTCTTCACGTGGCGGCAGGAGTTCCCGCCGGTGTCAGCCCTTGAGAGCCTCGCCCACCACCTTGTCGAAGTCCGCCACCGTCATCAGAGGCTTGCCGTCGTTGAGCTGCTTGCCGTCCATGACGAAGCCCGGGGTGCCGGTCACGCCTTCCTTGTTGTCGTCGAAGGTCTTCGACATCGCCATCGCCCAGGCGTCGTAGGTGCCCTTCTTGACCGCGTCCTGGAACTTCGTGTTGTTCTTCAGCGCGGAGACGGTGTTCGCGACCTTGATGAGGTAGGCGTCGTCCTTGAACTTGTCGGTCGTCTCGTCCGGGTGCCACTTCGTCGAGTACATCGCGGCCTTGTACTCGAGGAACGCCTCGGGGCTCACGTTCAGCGCGGCGCCCAGGGCGCTCAGCGCGTTCTTGGAACCCTCGCCGTTGTCCTTGTTGTCGATGAACGTGGCGCCGACGTACTGGAACTTGAACTTTCCGTCGTCGATGTCCTTCTTCACGGTCGGGCCGACGGTCTGCTCGAACTGGGCGCAGATCGGACAGCGCGGGTCCTCGAAGATCTTGAGGGTCTTCTTCGCGCTGCTCTTGCCTATGACCACGGTGGTGCCGTCGGTGCCGGTGGTGTTGGCCGGGGCGACGACCTTCGCGTCCTTCATGGCCTCCCAGTGGCCGGGCTTCTGCGACTGGACGACGGCGTAACCGATGCCGCCGGCCAGCGCCAGCACGGCGACGACCGAACCGGCGACGATGGCCTGCCGCTTGACCTTGGCCCGCTTGGCCTCCCGCTCGCGCTCCGCGCGCAGCCTCTCCCGGGCGGCCGTCTTCGCTGCCTGGCTGTTCCGCTTGCTCATGGTGGTGTTCTCCGTAGGGGACGCGCACACGACGTGGGCGTGTGCGGGATACGTATGGGGTCCGGCTGGTGCTCAGCCGCTGTTCGGTGCCAGGACCATCAGAAGGGCCCTGTGGCCGAGCCCCGCTCGGGCTCAGGCGTGGGCGAACGCGACCGGGCACGGCGGTCCGCGCCGTCCCAGGGAGTGCACGAGGAGCCGCTCGCGCGCGGTGGTCGTACGCGGGCCGGGGTGCCGCGCGGGGAGCGCCGCGGGGGCCGTGCGTACCGTCACGGCCGCGACCGCCAGCAGCAGCGGGCGGAACGTGGTCGCGGCCACCGCCCGCAGCAGCTGGGCCAGCGCCCGCTCGCCGCGGCGCAGCCAGGCGGCGGCGAGGAGTCCGACGCCGACGTGCGCGGCCAGCAGCAGCCAAGTGGTCGCCGGGTCGGCGTGGGCGAGCAGCCCCGCGAGCCGGTCGGTGCCGCTGCCGGTCACCCGGGTCAGCGGGGCGCCCAGGCCGGTGCCGCCGCCGCACAGGACGTCGAAGCCGACGGAGCGCAGGGGGCCGGTGACCGGGCCGCCGGCCGCGCCGTAACAGACGTGCTGGCCGGTGGTGAACACCGTGTCGGCGGCCAGTTCCAGCGGGATCAGCAGGGCCGCGATCCGGCCGAAGCCGCGCTCCCGGCCGGCCAGGGCGTAGGCGACCGCGAACACGACGGCCGCGATCGCGGCCACCGTGTTCAGCGGCAGCGGGACCCGGGACAGCAGCACGTGCGACGCGCTGCTGAGTGTCACGACGAGTGCCGTGAACAGTGCCGCGCGTACGGCTCTGAGCTGAGTCCCGGATATGTCCATAGCGAAGACGAGTCTGTCACGTGGGCCGGTAAGGGACCCTTAAAAGATCCCTGTGAGCGGGCCTACCGACAGCGGATCGTCACAGACCCGGAATCCGGCCGTTGCGGAACAGGTCCACGAAGGTCTGGTGGTCGGCCCGCGCGCGTGCGCCGTACTCGTGTGCGAAGTCGACCAGGAGGCCCGCGAAGCCCTCCTCGTCGGCGGCGATCGCCGCGTCGATGGCGCGCTCGGTGGAGAACGGCACCAGGGACTCGCCGGACTGGTCGTCCGCCGCCGCGTGCATGGTGGCGGTGGCCCGGCCCAGGTCGGCGACGACCGCCGCGATCTCCTCGGGGTCGTCGATGTCGCCCCAGTCGAGGTCCACGGCGTACGGCGAGACCTCCGCGACCAGCTGGCCCGCCCCGTCCAGCTCGGTCCAGCCGAGCCACGGGTCGGCGTGCGCCTGGAGGGCGCGCTGGGAGATCACCGTGCGGTGCCCCTCGTGCTGGAAGTAGTCCCGGATCTCCGGGTCGGTGATGTGGCGCGAGACGGCCGGGGTCTGGGCCTGCTTGATGTAGATCACGACGTCGTTCTCCAGGGCGTCGCTGTGGCCCTCCAGCAGGATGTTGTACGAGGGCAGGCCCGCCGAGCCGATGCCGATGCCGCGGCGGCCGACGACGTCCTTCACGCGGTACGAGTCGGGGCGGGCCAGTGACGTGGCCGGCAGCGTCTCCAGATAGCCGTCGAAGGCGGCGAGGACCTTGTAGCGGGTGGCCGCGTCCAGCTCGATGGAGCCGCCGCCCGGGGCGAAGCGGCGCTCGAAGTCACGGATCTCCGTCATCGAGTCGAGCAGCCCGAAGCGGGTCAGCGAGCGGGCGTCACGCAACGCGTCCAGGAGCGGGCCCTGGGCGGTGTCCAGGGTGAAGGGCGGCACCTCGTCGCTCTTCGCGCCGGTGGCCAGGGCGTGGATGCGCTCGCGGTACGCGCCCGCGTACACCTCCACCAGCTCGGTGATCTGGTCGTCGCCGAGCGCCTTGGCGTACCCGATCAGCGCGATGGAGGCGGAGAAGCGCTTGAGGTCCCAGGTGAAGGGGCCGACGTACGCCTCGTCGAAGTCGTTCACGTTGAAGATCAGCCGGCCGTTGGCGTCCATGTACGTGCCGAAGTTCTCCGCGTGCAGGTCGCCGTGGATCCACACGCGGGAGGTGCGCTCGTCCAGGTACGGGCCGCCCCGCTTCGAGCCGAACTGATTGTTCGCAGTCAGGTCGTGGTAGAAGAGGGCGGCCGTGCCCCGGTAGAACGCGAAGGCCGAGGCCGCCATCTTGCGGAACTTCACGCGGAACGCGGCCGGGTCGGCGGCCAGCAGCCGTCCGAAGGCGGTGTCGAAGACGGCGAGGATCTCCTCGCCGCGGTGCTCGTCGTTGAGCTGCGGGACCGACATCGCTGGGTGCCTCCTGGTGCGGATGGTGCGTGACGAGTGGGACCGGACCTCCCGCCCGGACCAACGTGCGGCGGCCGGCGGGAGTGCCCGTTCTTCTTCACATGAAGGTACGCGGGGGAACCGGCTCGGTGTCAGTGTCGAGGCATAGACTTCGACGCTGTCCCCCGGACTGCCCGCAGCCGGTGGGACGCCCGTCGACGTTTGCCCGCCCGTCGCCCGACCACCGCCCCTCAACGAGGCGCTTCGCGCCACACTTTTCTCTTGGAGGCCGCAGCCGTGTCAAAGCCGCCGTTCACGCACCTGCACGTCCACACCCAGTACTCGCTGCTGGACGGTGCCGCGCGGCTCAAGGACATGTTCAAGGCGTGCGAGGAAATGGGCATGACCCACATCGCCATGTCCGACCACGGCAACCTCCACGGCGCGTACGACTTCTTCCACACCGCGAAGAAGTCCGGGGTCACCCCGATCATCGGCATCGAGGCGTATGTCGCGCCCGAGTCCCGCCGCAACAAGCGCAAGATCCAGTGGGGCCAGCCGCACCAGAAGCGGGACGACGTCTCCGGTTCGGGTGGTTACACCCACAAGACGATCTGGGCGGCCAATTCGACGGGCCTGCACAACCTCTTCAAGCTCTCCTCGGACGCGTACGCGGAGGGCTGGCTGCAGAAGTGGCCCCGGATGGACAAGGAGACCATCTCCCAGTGGTCCGAGGGGCTCATCGCCTCCACCGGCTGTCCCTCCGGCGAGCTCCAGACCCGGCTGCGCCTCGGCCAGTTCGACGAGGCCCTGAAGTCCGCCGCCGAGTACCAGGACATCTTCGGCAAGGACCGCTACTTCCTGGAGCTGATGGACCACGGCATCGACATCGAGCACCGGGTCCGCGACGGCCTCCTGGAGATCGGCAAGAAACTCGGCATCCCGCCGCTGGTCACCAACGACTCGCACTACACCTACGCGCACGAGGCGACCGCGCACGATGCCCTGCTGTGCATCCAGACCGGCAAGAACCTCTCCGACCCGGACCGCTTCCGCTTCGACGGCACCGGCTACTACCTGAAGTCCACGGACGAGATGTACGCCATCGACTCCTCGGACGCCTGGCAGGAGGGCTGCGCCAACACCCTCCTGGTGGCCGAGCAGATCGACACCGCCGGCATGTTCGAGGCGAAGAACCTCATGCCGAAGTTCGACATCCCCGAGGGCTACACGGAGGTCACCTGGTTCAAGGAGGAGGTCCGCCGCGGCATGGAGCGCCGCTTCTCCGGCAACGTGCCGGAGGACCGCCAGAAGCAGGTCGAGTACGAGATGGACGTCATCATCCAGATGGGGTTCCCGGGGTACTTCCTGGTCGTCGCCGACTTCATCATGTGGGCCAAGAACCAGGGCATCGCGGTCGGACCCGGCCGTGGTTCCGCCGCAGGTTCCATCGTCGCGTACGCCATGGGCATCACCGACCTCGACCCGATCCCGCACGGCCTGATCTTCGAGCGGTTCCTCAACCCCGAGCGCGTCTCCATGCCCGACGTCGACATCGACTTCGACGAGCGTCGGCGCGTCGAGGTGATCAGGTACGTCACGGAGAAGTACGGCGCCGACAAGGTCGCCATGATCGGCACGTACGGCAAGATCAAGGCGAAGAACGCCATCAAGGACTCCGCGCGCGTGCTGGGCTACCCGTACGCCATGGGCGACCGCCTCACCAAAGCGATGCCCGCCGACGTCCTCGGCAAGGGCATCGACCTCAACGGCATCACCGACCCCTCGCACCCCCGCTACAGCGAGGCCGGCGAGATCCGCGCGATGTACGAGAACGAGCCGGACGTCAAGAAGGTCATCGACACCGCCAAGGGCGTCGAGGGCCTGGTCCGGCAGATGGGTGTGCACGCCGCCGGCGTCATCATGTCCAGCGAGCCCATCGTCGACCACGCCCCTCTGTGGACCCGGCACACCGACGGCGTGACCATCACGCAGTGGGACTACCCGCAGTGCGAGTCGCTCGGCCTGCTGAAGATGGACTTCCTCGGCCTGCGCAACCTGACGATCATGGACGACGCCGTCAAGATGGTGCGGTCCAACAAGGGCATCGACCTCCAGCTGCTCGATCTGCCGCTCGACGACCCGACGACCTTCGAACTGCTCCAGCGCGGTGAGACCCTCGGCGTCTTCCAGTTCGACGGCGGCCCCATGCGCTCCCTGCTGCGCCTGATGAAGCCCGACAACTTCGAGGACATCTCCGCCGTCTCCGCGCTCTACCGTCCGGGCCCGATGGGCATGGACTCGCACACCAACTACGCGCTGCGCAAGAACAAGCTCCAGGAGATCACCCCCATCCACAAGGAGCTCGAAGAGCCCCTCAGGGAGGTCCTGGACGTCACCTACGGCCTGATCGTCTACCAGGAGCAGGTGCAGAAGGCCGCCCAGATCATCGCCGGCTACTCGCTCGGCGAGGCCGACATCCTGCGCCGCGTGATGGGCAAGAAGAAGCCCGACGAACTGGCGAAGAACTTCGTCCTCTTCCAGCAGGGCGCCCGCAAGAACGGCTACAGCGACGAGGCGATCCAGGCCCTGTGGGACGTGCTGGTCCCCTTCGCCGGCTACGCCTTCAACAAGGCGCACTCCGCCGCGTACGGCCTGGTCTCGTACTGGACCGGGTATCTGAAGGCGAACTATCCCGCCGAGTACATGGCCGCGCTGCTGACCTCGGTCAAGGACGACAAGGACAAGTCGGCCGTCTACCTCAACGAGTGCCGGCGCATGGGCATCAAGGTGCTCCCGCCGAACGTCAACGAGTCGCTGCACAACTTCGCCGCGCAGGGCGACGACGTGATCCTCTTCGGCCTCGAAGCCGTGCGCAACGTCGGCACGAACGTGGTCGAGTCGATCATCAAGAGCCGTAAGGCCAAGGGCAAGTACAGCTCCTTCCCCGACTACCTCGACAAGGTCGAGGCGGTCGCGTGCAACAAGCGCACCACGGAGTCGCTGATCAAGGCGGGCGCGTTCGACACCCTGGGGCACACCCGCAAGGGCCTCACCGCGCACTTCGAGCCGATGATCGACAACGTGGTGGCGGTCAAGCGCAAGGAGGCCGAGGGGCAGTTCGACCTCTTCGGCGGCATGGGCGAGGAGGACACCAGCGAGCCCGGCTTCGGACTCGACGTGGAGTTCACCACCGACGAGTGGGACAAGACCTACCTCCTCGCCCAGGAGCGGGAGATGCTCGGCCTGTACGTCTCCGACCACCCGCTCTTCGGTCTGGAGCACGTGCTGTCCGACAAGGCGGACGCCGGCATCGCCCAGCTCACCGGAGGTGAGCACGCGGACGGCGCGGTCGTCACCATCGGCGGCATCATCTCCGGCCTCCAGCGCAAGATGACCAAGCAGGGCAACGCCTGGGCCATCGCCACGGTGGAGGACCTGGCCGGTTCCATCGAGTGCATGTTCTTCCCGGCCACCTACCAGCTCATCTCGACCCAACTCGTCGAGGACGCCGTGGTGTTCGTCAAGGGCCGCCTCGACAAGCGCGAGGACGTGCCGCGCCTGGTCGCCATGGAGCTCCAGGTGCCGGACCTGTCGAACGCGGGCACCAACGCGCCGGTGATCCTCACCATCCCGGCCACCCGGGTCACTCCGCCCATGGTCAGCCGCCTCGGTGAGATCCTCACGCACCACAAGGGCGAGAGCGAGGTCCGGATCAAACTCCAGGGCCCGCGCAAGACGACCGTGCTGCGTCTGGACCGGCACCGTGTCAAGCCCGACCCGGCGTTGTTCGGCGACCTGAAGGTGCTGTTGGGCCCGTCCTGCCTGGCGGGCTGAAAGCAGGCGGTCGACGTGCGCGAGGGGCGCATCCGGTCTCGGATGCGCCCCTCGGTGTCTCGATGGTGTCTCGGTGGGCGTCAACAGCCCGTCACCCGGATGTCAGTTGTGACCTGAAGTCAGTTGTGACCGAAGCGCTTGTGACGCCCCTTGCGGGCCATGTCGCCCGGACTCACCTGCGGGGAGTGCTCCTCGCCCTGCGTCTCCATCGACGACGGGCGGGCCGCCTGCTGACCGCGCTCGGACTGGGGCTGCTTACGGTCCTGCTTCTTGTTCTTGGCCATGGTGCTGCCTCCTGTGGGGGGTCTAGGGGCCAGGGCCGGGACCAGATTCACATAGGCTGACAAAGAGCGCATGTCGGATAATTACCGTGTGTGACAGGGCTTGTCGGAGCGCGAGGAGCCGAAACGCCACGCCGAAGATCGAGTTCGGGCCGTTAACCCCCGCGCGGTCGGGCAGACTCGAAGCAAGCCCGAAGCAAACCTCCCGGGAAGAGGGTGAGTCGTGTGGACCGCTGCATCGTCCTGGTGGACGCCGGGTATCTGCTGGGGGCCGCCGCCAGTCTCCTTGCCGGGGAACCCTCGCGATCCCGTATCACCGTCGACCACGCCGCCCTCATCCAGGGGCTGCGCGAACGCGCCGAGTCCGACACCGAACGGCCGCTGTTGCGCATCTACTGGTTCGACGGCGCCCCCGACCGCGTCCCGCAGCCCGAACACCGCAGGCTGCGCGTGATGCCCCGGGTCACCGTCCGGCTGGGCGCCCTGACCCGCAGCGACGGACGCTGGGCCCAGAAGGGCGTGGACGCCGCGATGCACGCCGAGCTGACCGAGCTGGCCCGCAACCGTGCCTGCTCCGACGTCGTCCTGGTCACCGGAGACGGTGATCTGCTCCCGGGCATGATGGCGGCCAAGGAACACGGGGTCGCCGTACACCTGTGGGCCGTGCAGGCCGCCGACGGGGACTACAACCAGTCCGAGGACCTGGTCGCCGAGGCCGACGAGCGGCGCGTGCTCGACCGTACGTGGATCACCAAGGCCGTACGCGCCAAGGACCTCGGCGGGGTCTGCGCTCCGCCGCCCGCGCCACGTCCCGAGATCGCCGCGATCCTGTCGGCGCCGCTGCCCGAGTCCGGGCTCTCCTCGGCGGCCGAGCGTTCCACTGAGGAGGCCGAGCACGCCACGGTGGCCGGTTCCTCGGAGAACGGCACCGAGGAACGAACGCCGGCCACGAAGGGCGTACCCACGCCGAAGGACCTGGCCGCGCTGCGCGCTCCCGGTGTCCAGCCCGCCCAGCCGCCCCAGACCGCGACCCTGCGGTGGTCCTCCGACAAGGGCTGGGTCGACCGGCCCGGCGCCGCCTCCGAACCTCCCGAGGTGGCGTCCATGCCGACGCTGGCGCAGCTGACCACGGCGGAGCAGCGGTGGGCCGACCGGGAGGAGGACATCACCACGGTCGGCGGGGACCCGTTCGAGGTCGGACAGGTGTTCGCCAGGAGATGGATGGAGCGGCTCGGGGACCAGGGCGCCAACCTGCAGAAGCTGTCCCAGATGTATCCGCGGGTCCCGCACCGCATCGACGGCGAGCTGCTGCGGTACGCGGCCCGGTTCGGGCTGCTCGCCCACAAGGACGACCAGATCGACGAGCACGACCGCTACGCCATCCGGGCCGGGTTCTGGCGGGAGATCGACCTACGGACGGCGGCGGGGCACGCCCCCGCGGCCGAGTGAGATCGTTACCCCCCGGATTCCCCCTTATGGGCCGCCCCGGGAACCGGCCGGGGCGGCGGACCACGTAGTCTCGTCACTTGTGAGTACGCGCGCGACACCGGCACTTCGGCACAGTGGTGATGTCGTGTGCGCCGTGCGCGGGCTGACCAAGACCTATCCGGCGGTACGGGGTCGGCGCGGCGTTCCCGCGACCTCCGAGGTGAGAGCCACCGACGACGTACGCCTGGACATCCGGCGCGGTGAGATCTTCGGGCTGCTGGGCCCCAACGGCGCCGGGAAGACCACCCTCGTACGGCAGCTGACCGGGCTGATGCGGCCCGACCGGGGGAGCGTCGAGATCCTCGGACACGACATCGTCCGTCACCCGGAGCGGGCCGCCCGACTCCTCGCCTACCTGGGGCAGGAGTCCTCCGCCCTGGACGAACTCACCGTGTCACTCGCCGCCGAGACCACCGGTCGGCTGCGCGGACTGGACGCGCGGGGCGCCCGGGCCGAGCGGGACGCCGTACTGGACGAACTCGGCCTCGCGCCGCTCGCCGGGCGGCCGCTGAAGAAGCTGTCCGGCGGGCAGCGCCGACTGGCCTGCTTCGCCACCGCGCTGGTGGGCCGGCGGCCGCTGCTCGTGCTCGACGAGCCGACCACCGGAATGGACCCCGTGGCGCGCCGCGCGGTCTGGGGCGCCGTCGACCGGCGCCGCGCCGAACACGGCGCGACCGTCCTGCTGGTCACCCACAACGTCATCGAGGCGGAGACCGTCCTGGACCGGGTCGCCGTCCTCGACCGGGGCCGGGTGATCGCCTGCGACACCCCCACCGGCCTCAAGGAACAGGTCGCCGGGGAGGTGCGGGTCGACCTGGTGTGGCGCGAGACGGCTCCGCTGCACGTGCCCGAGGTCGCCGCGCTGCGCGAGCGGTCCGTGGAGTCCGGGCGCCGCTGGACCCTCAGACTCGCCCCGGACGAGGCCCGCACGGTCGTCGCCACCGTCACCGGCGGGGCCGCGTTCGCCGCGCTGGACGACTTCACGCTCGCCACGCCCAGCCTGGAGGACGTGTACCTCGCCCTGGGCGGCGCGGCGCAGCAGGGGCTGGTGAAGGCGTGAGCACGTTGAGTACGCGGACCGTCGCATCCGTACGCACCAGGACGAACGCCGCAGTGAGACCGAGTGAGGGGAGCCGCACGAGGTGAGTGTCGTACCCGCCGAGGTGGTGCCGGGCAGTGCCCTGGCCGCCGAGGAGCCGGTCCGTGAGGCGGCCGAGCTCGGTCCACGCGCGCGGCTGTGGCCGGCGCTGGTGGCCGTGTACCGGGCGCAGCTGTCCCGGGCACGGGTCGCGCGCATCCCGCTGCTGTTCGTGGCGACCTTCCAGTCGATCGGGATCATGATCCTGATGCGGGGCGTCGTCGACGGCGGCGGTGAGGCGCAGGCGGTGGTGGCCGGGTCGTCGGTCCTCGTCGTCGCCTTCGTCGCGCTGAACCTGCTCGCGCAGTACTTCGGGCAGTTGCGGGGCAGTGGCGGGCTCGATCACTACGCCACGCTGCCGGTGCCGCCGGCCGCCGTGGTGCTGGGCGCGGCGGGCGCGTACGCGTCCTTCACCGTGCCGGGGACCGTGGTGACCGCGGTGTTCGGGTCCGTGCTGTTCGGGCTGCCGCTGACGCACCTGTGGATCCTCGTCGCCGTCATCCCGCTCGCGGGCGCCGCGCTCGCCGGGCTCGGGGCCGCGCTGGGACTGCTCGCGCCGCGTCCGGAACTGGCCACGCTGCTCGGGCAGCTCGGCATGTCGGCGGCGCTGCTGCTGGGGGTCCTGCCCGCGGACCGGATGCCGGAGGCGGTGCGCTTCACCCGGGATCTGCTGCCGTCGACGTACGGCGTCGAGGCCTTCGCGCGTACCTTCGGGCCGCACCCCGACTGGGCCTTCGTCCTCGGTGATCTCGCCGTCTGCGGCGGAGTCGGCGTGGTCTCGCTGGCCGTCGCCACCTGGGCGTACCGCCGGGCGGCCGTCCGGTGACGCGCCGCACAGGCGCGCCTGGCACGATGTCAGAGTGACCGCACCGTTGACTCCTCCTCCACCGCCCCACGAACAGCCCGCGCACCGTGCGTGGCCGGGGTCGCCTCCCGGGTATGTGGCTCCCGTGCCGGACCCGACGTACGGCACGAACGGTTCGTACGGACAGGATGGGCCCGGGATGAAGACCGAAGTGCGGGAAGCCGCCGTGATCACGGTGGCGGTGGCCCTCGCCGGGGTGCTGCTGGGCGTGCTGTGGTGGTGGCTGGCCCCGCACGTCCCGCTGGTGGGTGACGTGGTCGACAAGAGCTGGGTCGTCTACCTCAAGGAGTCCGAGGGCGAGCAGGCGGTCGGGGTCGATGGAACGTTCACTCTGCTGGGGCTGGCCTTCGGGGCGCTGAGCGCGCTCGTCGTCTTCCTGCTGCGACGGCGCGGGGGAGTGCCGCTGGTGGTGGCGCTCGGCGTCGGAGGGCTGCTGGGATCGCTGCTGGCCTGGCGCCTCGGCGTGTGGCTCGGGCCGACCCAGGACGTGATCGCCCACGCGAAGTCCGCGGGCAGGCAGGTCACCTTCTCCGCGCCGCTGAAGCTGGGCGCCAAGGGGGCGTTGCTGACGTGGTCGCTGGCGGCCCTGGTGGTGCACCTGGGCCTGACCGCCCTGTTCGGGCCCCGGGATCCGGAGCCGCACGGCCCCTATGAGCAGGACCCCGCCCCGAAGGACCCCTACGGCGCCCCGGAGGCGTGAGCCGGACCGTGCCGGGCCCCGCGGGCCCGGACCGGGGTTGATCGAACGGCACCGCCGTCACGCACGCCCGATGGGCGCCACCACCGCGTCCGTGAGGTCGGCCAGGGCCGACGGGGAGAGTTTCACCTCCAGGCCGCGGCGGCCCGCCGAGACACAGATCGTCGGATGGGCGGACGCCGACGCGTCGAGGACCGTGGGCAGCTTCCTGCGCTGCCCGAGCGGGGAGATGCCGCCGCGTACGTACCCCGTGGTGCGTTCGGCGAGTGCCGGGTCGGCCATGGTGGCCCGCTTGCCGCCGGCCGCCGACGCCAGCGCCTTGAGGTCCAGCTGGCCCGCCACCGGGACCACCGCGACCGTCAGGGCCCCGTCCACGTCCGCCACCAGCGTCTTGAACACCCGCTCCGGTGACACGCCCATGGCCGCGGCCGCCTCCTCGCCGTAGGACGGGTGGGAGGGGTCGTGGTCGTAGGAGTGGACCGTGTACGACACCCCTGCGGCCGTCAGGGCCACCGTCGCGGGCGTGCCGCCCGACTGCTGCTTCTTCGCCTTCTTCGCCATCGCGGCCTGATCCCGCCTGTTTTGAGGTCGTGCGTCAGTTGAGACTCATCGGGCCCCGCGTCAGTTCCGCCGCGGGCAACGACGGCAGACTACGGATGATCGACGTCTCCGAGCGAAGGAGTTTCAGCTCGTCGCGCAGCCGGGACGCGGCGTCCGGGGCCTGGAGCAGGCGCTGCTTGGTCGGGGTGTCCAGCATCATCGCCGCGGCCACCAGGTAGGAGAGCACGGACGGTTCGTCCGGCAGGTCCGAGCCGGTCGACAGGGACCGCTCACGGGCGCCCGCGAGCCGCTTCTGGTACTTGCGGAAGGACCGCAGCACCCCCTCGGCCAGCGCCCCCGCCTCGTCGCCCGGATCCTCCGCGAGCTCCTCCAGCTCGGCCGTCAGGAACGGACCGGAGGCGTCGACGGACAGCAGGCGCACCCGCGTGGTGCCGGTGGCCAGGACCTCGAAGGTGCCGTCGGCCCGTTCCCGGATGGTCGCCGCGTCCGCGACGCAGCCGACACCGTGGAACGCCTTGATCGGGTCGTCGCCGAAGCCTGCCGCCGGTCCGCGCTCGGGCACGGCCGTCTGGTCCGGCAGGCCCGGGGAGGTCGTCGCCACCTCGTGGCCGTCGCGGATGGTCACGACGGCGAACTGTCGCGACTCGTCCTCAGGGGTCTTCACCAGCTCGCGCATCATGGCGCGATAGCGCTCCTCGAAGATGTTCAGAGGAAGCACGAGCCCCGGGAACAACACAGAGTTCAGGGGAAAGAGCGGGAGCCGCACGGTGGTCACGACGCAAGAGCCTAGTGGTCGCCGGAGTGGGCACGTTCGCCGTGCTCACTCCGTGGATGGACGGAAGGGGTTCGCCGACGGGTCTCGCCCCGGTTCTGGTCCCGGATCCGGGACCAGATCTCGTGGCGGATCTCCAGGAACTTGGCGAGCGGATCGTCCGAGAACCGGTCCCAGGGGAACGAGGCGGCGTACGGGCCGATCTGGCGCAGTTGCTCCGCGGCGTCCGTCCAGCGCTCCAGCCGCACCAGGACGTACATCAGCTTGTTGCGGACCTCGGCGGGCCACGGGTCGGCCGCCGGGAAGCGGGCGGAGAGCGCGATCGCCCGGTCGGCGGCCGCGTCCAGGCGTTCCCGCGTCACCTCGGGGCCGCGGCCGTCGGCCGGTCCGTCCGCGGGTCCGTCGGCCCGGCCGTGGATCAGACCGACGGTCAGGCAGGAGAAGGCCGCCCGGGCCGGCAGCGCCTGGACGAGCGAGTCGGCCGGGGCATCGTGCGCGGCCAGCTCGGCGAAGTCGAAACACGCGGGCAGGGAGCCCCGCCAGGACGAGGCCAGGTACCGCATCGCCGCGACATGGCAGCCGTAGTGGTGCGGGGCACGGCGGACGGCCGCCTCCCACAGCTCCTCGAAGTACCTGTGGCCGGCGCTCGAGCCGCGCGCGTGGTCCAGCGCGATCCGCCACGGCACCGGATCGCGCAGGTCGCCGCGGGCGGCGGCGGTGATCGACGGGCTCACCTCGCGCAGCAGTTCCGCCCGCGCCGGCGACCGCCAGACGCGGTCCACCGCGAGCTGCGCGCCCACCAGCAGTGCGTCCGGATCGTGCGGGGCGGCCGTGCGCCAGGCCTCGTACCACTCGTCGCGCGAACGGGCGAAGGCCGCGAGCCTGCGCAGGTAGCGGTCCCGCATCTCCCACTCCGCGCTCGCCCGGGTGGCGCTCAGCAGCGCCGACGCGGGGCCGTACTCGCCCTGGGCTGCCGCGACCAGCGCGGGGCCCAGCCGGTCGTCGGGCGCGTCGAGCAGCACCTCGTCGTCGGCGGACAGTCCGCCGGCCTGACGCGAGGTGGTCCGAGAGGCCCGGTTGAACGGGGGCAGCAGAGCCATGGTGACGACCATTGAAAGACCGCAGGTCACGCGGACGCCAGCGGGAACGGCCAACTCGCGGAAAGTTGTGCCCGCCGAGGAAAAGGGAAAGTAAAATGGTGACCGTTCAACAACTTGGGCATCACCAGCCTCACCTGTCTCACCTGCCCGGACAGATCTCACGATCTCAGTTGCGCCGTAACAGCCGCGTCGCGCCCGCCGCCACCGTCGTCGCCAGGATCCAGCCCAGCAGGATGATCGCGGCGGCCAGCCACTGCCAGCCGCCGCGCAGCTGCCAGAACCCGACCTGGCCGAGGTCGATGACCGGAAGCAGCAGATCCAGCGCGAACAGCGCGGGGTTCCACGGCGGATGCTCGCCGCGCTTGAGTGGTGGGTGGTCGGCGTGCGCGAAGGCCACCGAACTCGCCGCCCACAGCACCGCCATCCACACGGCGGCCCGGCCCGGCCGGTATCCGTAGGCCACCGTCCAGTCCTGGACGTACCCCCACAACTTGCCGGCGACCGGCAGGCTCTCCCGACGCCGGCGCTGTTTGGCGAGCAGCACCTCGCGCGCGTCCTCGTCCTCGCCTCCGGCCCGCAGCACGGCGGCCAGCAGTTCGTACGGCTCCGGGTTGTACTCGGCGGTCGCCGCCGCCACCCACTCCAGCCGTTCGTTCAGCGGGAACGGGCCGCGCGGAACCAGGTTCTCGTAGGTGAAGCCGCCCATGTGCAGCCGGCCCGGCCCCGGCCAGGCGTCCGCCCGGTCCATCAGGTTGACCACCCGCGCCCCCGACAGCACCACCGCCCCCCGGGCCGGCCGTTCCCCGAGGAAGCGCAGCTCGGGCGTCTGTACGCGGCGCAGCGACAGCTCCTGCTCGTCGGTGAGGGTGAACCGGGCCCGCTCCAGATCGACGGCGTCCCCGAACCGTCCGTCGTCCAGGCGCAGCCCGCCCTGACACTCGAAGCGCTGGATGCGCGTCCCGCGCGCGGGCGTCGTCCCGCTCAGCTGGAGGCCGCCGACGCCGGCCGGGGTCAGGTACAGCGAGCGTTCCACGGTCAGCTGGGGGGCGTTCAGGGCGAGCCGGGTGTACGGGTTGACCAGCCGGGCGCCGCGCAGGCTCAGCGAGACGCCGATCTTGGCGCTGCGCAGACTCAGCTCGCCGTGCGACTCCAGCATCTCGGCCTGGAGGTCCTGCCCGACGGTCAGGCCGTCGGCGGCGATCGAACGGCCGCTGCGGTCGCGGTAGACGATCGCCTGGTTCATCAGCAGGTCGGTGCCTATCTGCGCGTCGGTGAGCCGGACGCCGTTGTGGAAGCGGCAGCGCGGCAGGTGCAGATCGCCCTCCGTGTGCACCCGGGCGGCCTCCAGGCGCGGCACCGAGCAGTCCACCAGCCGCAGGGTCGTGAAGCGGGCCTCCGGCAGCAGGACGTCCCGCTCGAAGCGGCACTCGCGCATCTCGACGTAGGGCACCACCGTGCCGCCCGCGAGGTCCAGGGCGCCGCTGATCTGCACGCCCACGAGCTTCAGGGAGGACACTCGGCCCGCGAGCGCCGGCGGGCCGTCCAGGAGCAGCCAGCACACGATCCGTGCCCGCACGGTCCGGTCGGCGCCCCAGGGATGGCCCCCGTGCGGATCGTCGACGACGGTGTCGCCGCTGCTCAGGTCGTACACGCTGCCGTTGCGGAAGGCCTGCCACATGCCGGCCTCGGCGGCGGTCAGATCACCCGGCAGGTCCCCGTCCGGGACACCGGCCCCCTCGCTCACCGGTTCTCTTCCTCCTCAGTGGCGTTTCCTTGTCTCATACAACCTTTCATGCCCGCTGAGTGACGCCCCGAACGCCCAGCGTGAAGGCGATCTTCCAGGTTTCCTCCGGGATTCGTATCAGCCATTGATACGCGCGAACAGTGCCCGATCCGGGTCTGAGAGAATTGACCGCGTGCTGCAACATTCCCCGATGGCCCGCATCGATCTGCGCGGCGACGCCCTCCCCGAGGGCCCCGCCCTGCGCGACCTGCTGCCCCGAGCCGAGTTCGACGTTCAGGCCGCCCTGGAGAAGGTGCGCCCGATCTGCGAGGCCGTGCATCATCGGGGCGACGCGGCGATGATCGACTTCGCGGAGAAGTTCGACGGCGTGCGCCTGGCCTCGATCAGGGTCCCGGCCGAGGCACTCACCCGGGCCCTGGCGGAACTGGACCCGGCGGTGCGCGCGGCCCTGGAGGAGTCCATCCGCCGCGCCCGGCTCGTCCACCGGGAGCAGCGGCGCGCCGCCCACACCACCCAGGTCGTGCCCGGCGGCTCGGTGACCGAGAAATGGGTCCCCGTCGACCGGGTCGGGCTGTACGCGCCCGGCGGCCGGTCGGTCTACCCGTCCTCCGTGATCATGAACGTGGTCCCCGCGCAGGAGGCCGGCGTCGAGTCGATCGCGCTCGCCTCCCCCGCGCAGTCCGACTTCGACGGGCTGCCGCACCCGACGATCCTCGCCGCCTGCGCCCTGCTCGGCGTCGACGAGGTGTACGCCGCGGGCGGCGCGACCGCCGTCGCGATGTTCGCGTACGGCACCGAGTCCTGCCCGCCGGCCACCATGGTCACCGGCCCTGGCAACATCTGGGTCGCCGCCGCCAAGCGCTACTTCACCGGCAAGATCGGTATCGACGCCGAGGCCGGCCCGACCGAGATCGCGATCCTCGCCGACGACACGGCCGACCCGGTGCACGTCGCCGCCGACCTGATCAGCCAGGCCGAGCACGACCCGCTGGCCGCCGCCGTGCTGGTGACCGACTCCGTCGCGCTCGCCGACGCCGTCGAGAAGGAACTGGAGCCGCAGGTCGCCGCGAGCAAGCACGTGCAGGACCGCATCTCCCCGGCGCTGCGCGGCCGGCAGTCCGCGATCGTGCTGGTCGACGGGATCGACGAGGGGCTGAAGGTGGTCGACGCGTACGGCGCCGAACACCTGGAGATCCAGACCGCGGACGCGGCCGCGGTGGCCGACCGGGTGCGCAACGCCGGCGCGATCTTCGTCGGGCCCTGGGCGCCGGTCTCGCTCGGCGACTACGCCGCCGGGTCCAACCACGTGCTGCCCACCGGCGGCTGCGCCTGCCACTCCTCGGGCCTGTCCGTCCAGTCCTTCCTGCGCGGCATCCACATCGTGGACTACACCCGGGACGCGCTGGCCGACGTGGCGCATCACGTGGTCACGCTGGCGGAGGCGGAGGATCTGCCCGCACACGGCGCGGCGATCAAGGCAAGGTTCGGCTGGAAGGTACCGGCGAGCAAGTGAGCTTCGGAATCGACGATCTCCCCGTACGGGACGAGCTGCGCGGCAAGTCACCTTATGGCGCGCCCCAGTTGGATGTCCCGGTACGGCTGAACACCAACGAGAACCCCTACCCGCTGCCCGAGCCGCTGGTCGAGCGGATCGCCGAGCGGGTGCGCGCGGCGGCGCGGAACCTGAACCGCTACCCGGACCGTGACGCCGTCGAGCTGCGCACCCGGCTCGCCGAGTACCTGACGACCACGTCCGGCCACGAGGTCGGCCTGGCCGACGTCTGGGCGGCCAACGGCTCCAACGAGGTCATCCAGCAGCTGCTGCAGACCTTCGGCGGACCGGGCCGCACGGCGATCGGCTTCGAGCCGTCGTACTCGATGCACGCCCTGATCGCGCGCGGCACGGGCACGGGCTGGATCTCCGGCCCCCGCAACGACGACTTCACGATCGACCTCGCCGCGGCCGAGAAGGCCATCGCCGAGAACCAGCCCGACGTCGTCTTCGTCACCACCCCCAACAACCCCACCGGCACCGCGGTCCCGCCGGATACCGTCCTCGCGCTGTACGAGGCCGCGCAGGCCGCGAGGTCCGCGAGCGCCGGGGCGATGGTCGTGGTCGACGAGGCGTACATCGAGTTCAGCCACGGCGACTCGCTGCTGCCGCTCATCGAGGGCCGGCCGAACCTCGTCCTCTCGCGGACGATGTCCAAGGCGTTCGGAGCGGCCGGCCTGCGCCTCGGCTATCTCGCCGCGCACCCCGCGGTCGTGGACGCCGTCCAGCTCGTACGGTTGCCCTACCACCTGTCGGCGATCACCCAGGCGACCGCGCTGGCCGCCCTGGAGCACACCGACACCCTGCTCGGGTACGTCGAGCAGCTGAAGGCCGAGCGGGACCGGCTGGTCGCCGAACTGCTGGCGATCGGCTACGAGGTCACCGCGTCGGACGCCAACTTCGTCCAGTTCGGACGGTTCGACGACGCGCATGCGATGTGGCGCAGGATCCTCGACCGGGGTGTCCTGGTCCGGGACAACGGCGTACCCGGCTGGCTGCGGGTGACCGCCGGAACCCCCGAAGAGAACGACGCGTTCCTCGACGCGGTCCGTGAGTTGAAGAAGGAGAGCGCATGAGCCGCGTAGGCCGCGTTGAGCGGGTGACGAAGGAGACCTCGGTCCTCGTCGAGATCGATCTCGACGGTTCCGGCAAGGTCGAGGTGTCCACGGGCGTGGGCTTCTACGACCACATGCTCGACCAGCTCGGCCGGCACGGTCTGTTCGACCTGACCGTGAAGACCGAGGGCGACCTGCACATCGACTCCCACCACACCATCGAGGACACCGCCCTCGCGCTGGGCGCCGCCTTCAAGCAGGCCCTCGGCGACAAGGTGGGCATCTACCGCTTCGGCAACTGCACGGTCCCCCTGGACGAGTCCCTCGCCCAGGTCACCGTCGACCTGTCGGGCCGCCCCTACCTCGTGCACACCGAGCCCGAGAAGATGGCGCCGATGATCGGCGAGTACGACACCACGATGACCCGGCACATCCTCGAGTCGTTCGTCGCCCAGGCACAGATCGCGCTGCACGTGCACGTGCCCTACGGGCGCAACGCGCACCACATCGTGGAGTGCCAGTTCAAGGCGCTCGCCCGGGCCCTCAGGTACGCCTGTGAGCGCGACCCGCGCGCGGCCGGGATTCTCCCCTCCACGAAGGGCGCGCTGTGAACGGGCTGTCCACCATCCTGATCGTCTTCGGGCTCTTCCTCCTCGGCGGCATCTACTCGTTCGTCAAGCAGAAGATGCCGAAGAACCTCATCGTGCTGCTCTCCATCGGCGCCGCGATGTGCCTGGTCGCCGGTGTCATGAGGCTGGAGGTGTGGAATTGAGCTCCGTCGGCAAGCGGCAGGTCGTCGTCTTCGACTACGGCTTCGGCAACGTGCGTTCCGCCGAGCGGGCCCTCGCCCGCGCGGGCGCCGACGTCGAGATCACGCGTGACTTCGACCGGGCCATGAACGCGGACGGCCTGCTGGTGCCGGGCGTCGGGGCCTTCGCCGCCTGCATGAAGGGCCTGCGGGAGGCCCGCGGGGACTGGATCATCGACCGTCGGCTGTCCGGTGGCCGTCCGGTCATGGGCATCTGCGTCGGCATGCAGATCCTGTTCGCGCGCGGCATCGAGCACGGAGTGGAGACCGAGGGCCTGGACGAGTGGCCCGGCTCGGTCGCGCCGCTGGAGGCCGACATCGTGCCCCACATGGGCTGGAACACCGTGGACGTGCCCACCGGCTCCGAGCTGTTCGCGGGCCTGGACGCGGACGCCCGCTTCTACTTCGTGCACTCCTACGCCGTGCACGACTGGAGCCTGGAGACCGCGAACCCGGCGATGCGCGCCCCGCTGGTGACCTGGTCGACGCACGGCAAGCCCTTCGTGGCCGCCGTGGAGAACGGCGCCCTGTGGGCCACCCAGTTCCACCCCGAGAAGTCCGGCGACGCCGGAGCGCAGCTGCTCACCAACTGGATCGGAACCCTCTGATGTCTTCCAACCCCCCGGGACGGCTCGAACTCCTCCCCGCCGTGGACGTCCGTGACGGCCAGGCGGTCCGGCTGGTGCACGGCGAGTCCGGCTCGGAGACCTCGTACGGCTCCCCGCTGGAGGCCGCCCTGGCCTGGCAGCGCTCGGGCGCCGAGTGGCTGCACCTGGTCGACCTGGACGCCGCGTTCGGCACCGGCGACAACCGCGCCCTGATCGGCGAGGTCGCCGAGCGCATGAAGGACCTGGACGTCAAGGTCGAGCTGTCCGGCGGCATCCGCGACGACGCCACACTGGCCGCCGCCCTGGCCACCGGCTGCGCCCGGGTCAACCTCGGCACGGCCGCCCTGGAGACGCCCCAGTGGGTCGCCGAGGTCATCACCCGGCACGGTGACCAGATCGCGGTCGGTCTCGACGTACGGGGGACAACCCTGCGCGGACGCGGCTGGACCCGTGACGGCGGCGACCTCTACGAGACGCTGGAGCGGCTCGACAAGGAGGGCTGCGCGCGCTACGTGGTGACCGACATCGCGAAGGACGGCACGCTGCAGGGCCCGAACCTGGAGCTGCTGCGGAACGTGTGCGCGGCGACGGACCGGCCGGTCGTGGCGTCCGGTGGTGTGTCGTCGCTTGACGACCTGCGGGCCATCGCCGAACTGGTACCTCTCGGTGTTGAGGGCGCCATCGTCGGGAAGGCGCTGTATGCGAAGGCGTTCACCCTCGAAGAAGCCCTGGAGGCGGTAGCCAAGTGAGCGATCTGCGACGCGTCACGACCGGCGCGCCCTGGGAGGAGACCTTCGGGTACTCCCGCGCGGTGGAACTGCCCAACGGCCTGGTCCTGGTCTCCGGTTGCACCTCGATAGTGGACGGCGAGATCGCCGGCGGCGATCCGTACGAGCAGACGGTCAACGCCTTCAACGTCGCGTTCGCGGCGCTCGGGGAACTGGGGCTCGGCCGCGAGGACGTCGTGCGGACCCGGCTGTACCTCACCCACGCCCGGGACGTGGAGGAGGTCGGACGCGCTCACAAGGAGCTGTTCGACACCGTCCGGCCCGCCGCCTCAATGATCATCGTCTCCGGCTTCGTGGACCCCAGCCTGGTCGTCGAGGTCGAGGTGGAGGCGTTCCGCAGGGAGGGCACCGCATGACCCTCGCCGTACGAGTGATCCCCTGCCTGGACGTGGACGGCGGCCGGGTCGTCAAGGGCGTCAACTTCCAGAACCTGCGCGACGCGGGCGACCCCGTCGAGATGGCCAAGGTGTACGACACCGAGGGCGCCGACGAACTGACATTCCTGGACATCACCGCCTCCTCGGGCAACCGCGAGACGACCTACGACGTGGTGCGCCGCACCGCCGAGCAGGTGTTCATCCCGCTGACGGTCGGCGGGGGAGTCCGCACCGCCGAGGACGTGGACAAGCTGCTGCGGGCGGGCGCGGACAAGGTGGGCGTGAACACCGCGGCCATCGCCCGCCCGGACCTGATCCGCGAGATCGCCGAACGCTTCGGCCGTCAGGTGCTGGTGCTTTCGGTGGACGCGCGCCGTACCGAGTCCGGCTCCTTCGAGGTCACCACCCACGGTGGCCGCAAGGGCACCGGCATCGACGCCGTCGAGTGGGCGCACCGGGCCGCCGAGCTGGGAGCGGGGGAGATCCTGCTCAACTCGATGGACGCGGACGGCACCAAGGACGGCTACGACCTGGAGATGATCGCCGCCGTCCGCAAGCACGTCACGGTCCCGGTGATCGCCTCCGGCGGCGCGGGAAAGCTGGCGGACTTCCCGCCGGCCGTCGCGGCGGGCGCGGACGCGGTGCTCGCGGCCTCCGTGTTCCACTTCGGTGATCTGCGGATCGGGCAGGTCAAGGACGCGCTGCGGGAGTCGGGGCATCCGGTGAGGTGACCTGGTCGGCTGCGATGTGAACCCCGGTTGCCTCAGGGCGGCCGGGGTTTCTCTACGCGGTGATACGAAAGAGAAGTTGCGCAAAAAATATTGTGCAATTTTACTTTCCTGTCTACGGTGGGTGGCACGACAGGCAAGGAGGCCGCATGGCAGGCAAGGAGAGAGACCGTCGGATCACCGACGTCGGGACGCTGAAGGCACTCGCGCACCCGCTGCGGGCGCAGCTCTACCGACGGCTGATCATCGCCCGCTCGGCGACCGCCTCCCAGCTCGCCGACCAGGTGGACGAGGCCGTCTCGCTGGTCAGCTACCACCTGCGGAAACTGGCCGAGCACGGCCTCATCGACGAGGCCGAGGCGCAGAGCGCGGACGGCCGGGAGCGGTGGTGGCAGCCGGCCTCGGAGGGGGTGAGCATCCGCGACGAGGACTTCCGCGACGCCCCCGAGAAGGCCGCCGCCCACACCGCGGCCAGCAGGCTCTTCCTCGAGCAGCGCGCCGACATGTACCGGCGCTACCTCGACGAGCGCGCGCACTGGAGCGACGCGTGGACGACCGCCTCCGACTCCTCCGAGTGGCTGCTCAGGCTCACACCGGACGAACTGTCGGAGCTGTCGAAGGAGATGTACGCCCTCGTTCGCAGGTACGAGGAACGCGGGCGTGCCGCCGACGACACCGAGGGCCGCGAGAACGTCGCGGTGTACACGTACGGCTTCCCGTTCCGCACCTGAGAGGGCCCGTCACGCATGTCCACCACCGCCGTCCGCCCGGGGTCCGTCACCGACAGACCCGCCCATCGCGACCCCAATGTCCTGCGCTGGCTGGCCGCGTACGCCTCGTCGATGGCCGGCGACGGCGTCTACTACATCGCCCTGTCCTGGGCCGCCGTACAAGCGGGCACGCCGTCCCAGGCCGGACTGGTGATGTCGGTCAGCGCGCTGCCACGCGCCGTGCTGATGCTGGGCGGGGGCGTGATCGCCGACCGCTTCGGTCCGCGGCGGGTCGTCATCGGCAGCGACGCCGCGCGCTGCGCCGCCGTCCTCGCCGTGGCGGCGCTGCTGTTCCTCACCAGCCCGGGGCTGTGGCCGCTGGCCGTGCTCGCCCTGGTCTTCGGCACCGTGGACGCCGTGTTCGTGCCCGCCGTGGGCGCGCTGCCCGCGCGCATCACCGGCAGCGGACAGCTCGCCCGGATTCAGGGGATGCGGGGGCTGGCCTACCGGTTCGCCGCCGTCGTCGGAGCCCCGCTCGGCGGACTCGGCGTGGCGGTCGGGGGCGCGGCGGCCGCGTTCGGGGTCGCCGGGCTGCTGATCGCCGTGTCGGTGCCGCTGCTGATCTCCGTTCGGGTCCGGGAACTGCCCCAGGACGACAGCGCGGCACCCGCCACCACCGCCTGGAGCGACCTGGTGGTGGGCCTCCGCTACATCCGCCGCCACCGCGTCCTCGCCCCCCTGATGCTCGCCATAGCCTTCGGTGACCTCGGCTTCGTCGGACCGCTCAACGTGGGCCTGACCCTGCTGGCCGACGAGCGCGGCTGGGGTGCCGCCGGGATGGGCTGGGTGCTCGCGGGGTTCGGCGCCGGCGCGGGGACCGCCTCGCTCCTGCTGACCGTGCGCGGACGGCTGCCGCACGCCGGCCAGGTCGCCGGTTCCGCCCTCCTGGCGGGCTGCGTCGCCATCGGCGCCCTCGCCTACGTACCGAACGTCGTCGCGGCCGTCGGCACAGCCCTGCTCATCGGGTTACTCGCCGGGCTCAGCGGCGCCATGTGCCACGCCCTGCTGCAGACCCAGACCGACCCCGCCTTCCTCGGCCGCGTCACCGCTGTCGCCAGCCTCGTCAGCCTCGGTCTGGCCCCACTGAGCATGCCCCTGTCCGCCGCGGCCATCGGAGCCTGGGGCACCGGCCCCGTCTTCGTCGTCAGCGCCGCCGTGTGCGCCCTGGGCGGCGTGGTCGCCCTGTGCGTCCGCGACCTGCGCCGCGCCGAACTGCCCCGCTGACCTCGCCAGTCCTGGCCACCGCGTCAGTCCTGGCCCTCAGTCCTTCGGCTGCACCAGCTGCACGAGGTTGCCCACCGTGTCGTCGAGCACGGCCGCGACGACCGGCCCCTGCCCCCGGGGTTCCTGGGTGAACTCGACGCCGAGCCCGCGCAGCCGCCGGTACTCCGCCTCGATGTCGTCGACGGAGAACACGATGCAGGGCAGGCCCGCCTCACGGACCGCCCTGCGGTACGGGTCGGCGATGGGGCCCTGGCCGGGCTCCAGCAGCAACTGGAGGTCCTGCTGGGCGCCCTCCGCTGCGCCCACCGTGACGAACAGCGTGCCGCCGCCGAGGTCCATGTGGATACGGGTCTCGAAGCCCAGCACCTCCGTGTAGAAGGCGTGGGCCTTGGAGACGTCGTCGACATAGACACTCGTCATCGCGACCTTGATCATGACCGGTTCTCTCAGATCCCGAGTTGCTTTCCGCCGTGCAGCTTGGTGATCGCGTCCTTCTCCCCGTCCAGCTCCACGTCGGCGGCGTCCTGCCGGCCGTACAGGAACAGCAGCAGCTCCGACGGCTCCCCGGTCGCCGTCACGACGGGCGTGCCCCGGTTGGCGACCGCCGTACGACCGTCCGCGCGACGCAGCACCAGGCCGGTCGGGACGCCGCGGCCCATCAGCCGGGCGGTGCGCTCCAGCCGGGACCACAGGGCGTCCTGGAAGACCGGGTCGAGCTCGCGCGGCGTCCAGTCCGGCTGGGCACGGCGGACGTCCTCGGTGTGGACGTAGAACTCGATCGTGTTCGACGCCTCGTCGAGCTGCTTGAGCTGGAAGGGTGAGAAACGCGGCGGGCCGGTCCTGATCAGCTGGATCAGTTCCTCGTACGGCTTGGCGGCGAACTCCTCCATCACCTTGTCCAGACGGGACGCGAGCTGTTTGATCAGGATGCCGCCGGCGGCGTCGGGGCGGCGCTCGCGCACCACCACGTGCGCGGCCAGATCCCGGGTCTGCCAGCCCTCGCAGAGGGTCGGTGCCTCGGGACCCGCGGTTTCCAAGAGGTCGGCGAGCAGGAGCCGTTCACGCTTGGCGAAAGTGGACATGCAGTCAGCCTACGACCGCCCAGCGGGTCCGCCCAGTGGACGCCCCGCCGTCACTGTCAGTGGCGCGCGGCACAATGGCACCCATGACCAGCAAGCCCGCCCACGGCAACCTCGACCCAGAGATCGCCGCGCGCCTCAAGCGCAGCGCCGACGGCCTCCTGCCCGCCATCGCCCAGCAGTACGACACCGGCGAGGTGCTGATGCTCGGCTGGATGGACGACGAGGCGCTGCACCGCACGCTCACCACCGGCCGCTGCACCTACTGGTCCCGCAGCCGCCGCGAGTACTGGGTCAAGGGCGACACCTCCGGCCACTTCCAGTGGGTCAAGTCCGTCGCCCTCGACTGCGACGCGGACACCGTGCTGGTCAAGGTCGACCAGGTCGGCGCCGCCTGCCACACCGGCGCCCGCACCTGCTTCGACGAGGACGTCCTCAAGGCCGTCGAGGGCGCCGATTCCGACGCGGCGCCCTCCGCTCAGTAAGGTCAGCCGCCATGGACCTCGAGACGTTCCGCAAGCTGGCCATCGACCGCCGGGTCATCCCCGTCACCCGCAAACTCCTCGCCGACGGCGACACCCCGGTCGCGCTCTACCGCAAGCTCGCCGCCGAGCGCCCCGGCACCTTCCTGCTGGAGTCCGCGGAGAACGGCCGCACGGCGTTCCAGTGGTCCCGCTACTCCTTCGTGGGCGTCCGCAGCGCCGCGACCCTCACCGTGCGCGACGGACAGGCGCACTGGCTCGGCACCCCGCCCGTCGGCGTCCCCGTCGACGGCGATCCCCTCGCCGCCCTGCGCGCCACCATCGAGGCCCTGCACACCCCCCACCAGGAAGACCTGCCGCCCTTCACCGGCGGCATGGTGGGCTACCTGGGCTACGACATCGTGCGCCGCCTGGAGAAGATCGGCCCCGGCGAGCGGGACGACCTGCGGCTGCCGGAGCTGACCATGCTCCTCAGCAGCGACCTGGCCGTGATGGACCACTGGGAGGGCTCGGTCCTCCTGATCGCCAACGCGATCAACCACAACGACCTCGCCACCGGCGTCGACGAGGCCTACCACGACGCGGTGGCCCGCCTGGACGCCATGGAGGCCGACCTCTCCCGCCCGGTGGCCCAGCCCCCGGCGGTCCTCCCGCCCTCCGAACTCCCCGAGTACACGGCCCTGTGGGGCGGCCCCGACTTCCAGGAGGCCGTCGAGGACGTCAAGGAACGCATCCGCGCGGGCGAGGCCTTCCAGGTCGTCCCCTCCCAGCGCTTCGAAACGCCCTGCACCGCGAGCGCGTTGGACGTCTACCGGGTGCTGAGGGCGACCAACCCCTCGCCGTACATGTACCTGTTGCGTCTCGACGGGTTCGACATCGTGGGATCCAGCCCGGAAGCCCTGGTGAAGGTCGAGGACGGACAGGCGATGGTCCACCCCATCGCCGGCACCCGGCACCGCGGCGCCACCCCGCAGGAGGACCAGGCCCTGGCCGACGAACTGCTCGCCGACCCCAAGGAGCGCGCCGAGCACCTCATGCTCGTCGACCTGGGGCGCAACGACCTGGGGCGGGTCTGCGAGCCGGGCTCGGTCGAGGTCGTCGACTTCATGTCCGTCGAGCGGTACTCGCACGTCATGCACATCGTCTCCACGGTCACCGGCAAGGTCGCCGGGGGGCGCAGCGCCTTCGACGTGCTCACCGCCTGCTTCCCGGCGGGCACCCTCTCCGGCGCGCCCAAGCCCCGCGCGATGCAGATCATCGACGAGCTGGAGCCCTCCCGGCGCGGCCTGTACGGCGGCTGCGTGGGCTATCTGGACTTCGCCGGCGACTCCGACACCGCCATCGCCATCCGCACGGCCCTGCTGCGTGACGGCACCGCGTACGTCCAGGCGGGCGCGGGCATCGTCGCCGACTCCGACCCGGTCGCCGAGGACCAGGAGTGCCGCAACAAGGCGGCGGCGGTCCTGCGCGCGGTGCACACGGCCAACCGGCTGGGCAAGTAGGGCGCTTCGCCGCAATGGGGCGCTTCTCACTCCGCCCCGGGTGACCGTTCGCCCGGGGTTCAGGCGATAGTGGGGTACGTGACTGCTGTACCGCACCCCCGTTCCGAAGCCGCCGGCCCCGCCCGGGGCGGCCGCCGAAGCCTTGCCGTAGCTCTGCTGTCCGGCGCGCTCGGCGCTGCCGTGGCACTGCTGGCCACCCGCCAGCAGTGGTCGCAGGGCACCGCGACGGTGGCCGGCGGCGACTTCCCGCTGACCGCCACCGGCAGCGACGTCACCGGCGTCCCCGCGGCCCTCGCCATAGTGGGCCTCGCCGCGCTCGTCGCCGTCTTCGCGGTGCGCCGGGCCGGTCGCTTCGCCGTCGCCGCCCTGCTCGCGCTCTCCGGGGCCGGCACCATCGCCGCGGCCCTGCTCGGCGCCTCCGACACCGCCGCGCTCGACGAGAAGGCCGCCCAGGCCTCCGGGGACACCTCGGCCACCGTGGACTCGCTGACCCACACCGCCTGGCCGTACGTCGCGGCCGTCGGCGGCCTCCTGCTGCTGCTCGCCGGACTGCTCGCCCTGCGCTACGGCCGCCTGTGGCCCGCGATGTCCGGCCGCTACGAACGCTCGGGCGCCCCCCGCCCCCGGCGTACGGCCGCCGCCGACCCCGACCGGCCCGAGGAACTGTGGAAGGCCCTCGACCGGGGCGAGGACCCCACCGGGGCGTAGCGCCTGTCCGGCGGATCACGTCGCAGGAAATGGGCGTTGCCCCTCGCCGCAGACGGGCGCCAAGCCCCGCGTCCGCGGCATGCTCGGCCGGGCAGGCGGCTTTCGGCCGGTGCGGCGAGATGAGGCACCTGCCACACCCTCAAGGCAGTGGGGGAGCGTGCCGGGCGTCGCGAGGGGGCGAACGTCGTCTGCCGCGGCGCTGTCTTCCGCCCCGTCGGGACACCCGCAGGGCAGGCCCCGGCGGCCGGTGGTCCGGTGGCCCGGCGCACGAGGGCGACCCCCGAACAGGCCGCCCGCGCGCGTACGGGATGATGGACCTTGAGCGTCCGGCTCAGACACGTACACAGCAACGAGGAGCAAGTCATGGCGGGCAGCAGCCACGGTCACACCCCGGCCGCCTGGACCGGTGTCACGATCGTCTTCATCGGTTTCTGCGTGGCGGGCGCCTTCATGGTGCTGGCCGAGCCCGCGGGCTTCTGGGCCGGTATGGCGATCACGGTCCTCGGCGGCGTGGTCGGCTGGATCATGAGCGCCATGGGCCTGGGCATGCCGAAGCAGACCCACCCGGTGCACCAGAACGCCGAGCAGCGCGAACCGGCCGGCGCCGAGAGCTGAACCCCCTGCGGCGCGACCAGCGCGCCCGTACGGTCATGGAGGGGCGACCCGGCGATGCCGCCGGGGCCGCCCCTCCCGCGCGCGCACGACCGGGGCGCGGCACAATGCCAGACGTGAACGCCGACAGCCTCCACGGGGCGACAGGGACACGGTCCGGCGCCCGGGGCGTGGCGGCCCGGCTGGCGGTGCCCGCCGGGACCCTCGCCGCGGTCGCCGGGGCCTTCGCGTACGTGGGGACCGTGGACCCCAACCAGCCCGGCCACTACCCCGTCTGCCCGCTGCTGCGTTACACCGGCCTGTACTGCCCGGGCTGCGGCGGGCTGCGCAGCGCGCACGCCTTCGTGCACGGGAACTTCCTGACGGCGCTGCACGACAACGCCCCGGCCGTCGTCGGCTATCTGGGGTTCGCCGTCCTGTGGACGGTCTGGGTGGCGCACGCCGTGCGCGGACGCCCGCTGCGGATCGATCCCGCCCCGGCGCTCGTCTGGACGCTGGGCGCGTTGCTGGTGGTCTTCACGATTGTCCGGAACCTGCCGTTCGGTGGCTGGCTCCACCCTTGATCAACTGTCGGAGGTCCAGGTAGTGGGACCGACGTCAACCGGATGTGAGGCCTACGCCTTCCTCCGGATACCATCGCAGTGACCATCGGTTTTCTTCTCGTCCGCGCCCGATGGGGCGGACCGGTGACGAAAGCCGAACCGTGAACAGTCAACCGTCTGGAAGGGGGCCGCTCGCGTGAGTGTGCTCGACGAGATCATCGACGGAGTCCGTGCCGACCTCGCGGAGCGGCAGGCGAGCGTCAGCCTCGACGAGCTCAAGGAACGCGCGGCGAAGGCCCCCGCCGCCAAGGACGGGGTGGCCGCGCTGCGCGGCGACGGCGTCAAGGTGATCTGCGAGGTCAAGCGTTCCAGCCCGTCCAAGGGCGCACTGGCCGCGATCGCCGACCCGGCCGGGCTGGCCGCGGACTACGAGGAGGGCGGCGCGGCCGTCATCTCGGTCCTCACCGAACAGCGCCGCTTCGGCGGCTCGCTGGCCGACCTGGAGGCGGTCCGCGCGCGGGTGGACATCCCCGTACTGCGCAAGGACTTCATCGTCACCTCCTACCAGCTCTGGGAGGCCAGGGCCTACGGGGCCGACCTCGCGCTGCTGATCGTCGCGGCCCTCGAGCAGTCGGCCCTGGAGTCCCTCATCGAGCGCGCGGTGTCCATCGGACTCACCCCCCTCGTCGAGGTGCACGACGAGGACGAGATCGAGCGCGCCGTGGACGCGGGCGCGAAGGTGATCGGCGTCAACGCGCGCAACCTGAAGACGCTGGAAGTCGACCGCGGCACGTTCGAGCGGATCGCTCCGGAGATCCCCGACCACATCGTCAAGATCGCCGAGTCCGGTGTCCGCGGCCCGCACGACCTCATCGCCTACGCCAACGCCGGCGCCGACGCGGTCCTGGTCGGCGAGTCCCTGGTCACCGGCAAGGACCCGAAGACGGCGGTCTCCGACCTGGTCGCGGCGGGCGAGCACCCCGCACTGCGCCACGGACGCGGCTGATCTCCCGCTAGAGTTGGCCCCGATGACTCCCTCGCTCACCGTGACGACCGTGGACCGGTACGCCCGCCTCGCGCGCGGCTGCCGGCCCCGAGGCTGCCGCGCGCCCGCGCGGCGGGTACACGGCCGCCGGGTGCGATACGTCATCGGAGACGAGCCGGGGCAAGTCAACGGGCGGCGATGGCAGCGCCCCTTTTAGGGGCGCGGGACTGCGTTCGACGTGCGGCTACCGCCGCGCGGGCGCGACAAGCCACTGACGGCCGTAAGCCGTCGAACAAGCCCCGCCCCCACGGCGATCAGGTACGTCCCAAACTCACCGTGAGGTTTCCGCATGCCCAGCGACTTCTTCATCCCCGACCCGGACGGTCAGATCCCCAGCGCCGAAGGCTACTTCGGCGCGTTCGGCGGCAAGTTCATCCCGGAGGCCCTCGTCGCCGCCGTGGACGAGGTGGCCGTCGAGTACGACAAGGCCAAGCACGACCCCGAGTTCGCCCGCGAACTCGACGATCTGCTCGTGCACTACACCGGCCGGCCCAGCTCCCTCACCGAGGTGCCGCGGTTCGCCGAACACGCGGGCGGCGCCCGGGTGTTCCTCAAGCGCGAGGACCTCAACCACACCGGCTCGCACAAGATCAACAACGTGCTCGGCCAGGCGCTGCTCACCAAGCGCATGGGCAAGACCCGTGTCATCGCCGAGACCGGCGCCGGTCAGCACGGTGTCGCGACGGCCACCGCCTGTGCGCTGTTCGGTCTCGAGTGCACCATCTACATGGGCGAGATCGACACCCAGCGGCAGGCGCTGAACGTGGCCCGGATGCGCATGCTCGGCGCCGAGGTCATCGCCGTGAAGTCCGGCAGCCGCACGCTGAAGGACGCGATCAACGAGGCGTTCCGCGACTGGGTCGCCAACGTCGACCGCACCCACTACCTGTTCGGCACGGTCGCCGGACCGCACCCCTTCCCCGCCATGGTCCGTGACTTCCACCGGGTGATCGGCGTCGAGGCGCGCCGCCAGCTGCTGGAGCAGGCCGGGCGGCTGCCGGACGCCGCGGTGGCCTGCGTCGGCGGCGGCTCCAACGCCATCGGTCTGTTCCACGCCTTCATCCCGGACGAGACCGTCCGCCTGATCGGCTGCGAACCCGCCGGGCACGGCGTCGAGACCGGCGAGCACGCGGCCACGCTCACCGCGGGCGAGCCGGGCATCCTGCACGGCTCGCGCTCCTACGTCCTGCAGGACGAGGAGGGCCAGATCACCGAGCCTTACTCGATCTCGGCGGGTCTGGACTACCCGGGCATCGGACCCGAGCACGCCTACCTCAAGGACAGCGGCCGCGGCGAGTACCGCGCGGTCACCGACGACGCGGCCATGCAGGCGCTGCGTCTGCTGTCGCGCACCGAGGGCATCATCCCGGCCATCGAGAGCGCGCACGCGCTGGCCGGCGCCCTGGAGGTCGGCAGGGAACTCGGCAGTGACGGCCTGATCGTGGTCAACCTGTCCGGCCGCGGAGACAAGGACATGGACACCGCCGCCCGCTACTTCGGCCTCTACGACAGCGCCGCCGACGCCGAGGTCGCAGCCAACGCGGCCGACACCGCCGAGATCGAGGGGGACGCCAAGTGAGCGGCACCATCCAGCTGTTGACGGACACCCTCGCCGCCGCGAAGGCGGAAGGGCGTTCCGCGCTGATCGCCTACCTCCCGGCCGGGTTCCCGACCGTGGACGGCGGCATCGAGGCGATCAAGGCCGTCTTCGACGGCGGCGCCGACGTCGTCGAGGTGGGCCTGCCGCACAGCGACCCCGTCCTCGACGGACCGGTCATCCAGACCGCCGACGACATCGCCCTCCGCGGCGGCGTCAAGATCGCCGACGTCATGCGGACCGTCCGGGAGGCCCACGAGGCGACCGGGAAGCCGGTGCTCGTGATGACGTACTGGAACCCCATCGACCGCTACGGCGTCGAGCGCTTCACCGCCGAACTCGCCCAGGCGGGCGGCGCGGGCTGCATCCTGCCCGACCTGCCCGTGCAGGAGTCGGCGCTGTGGAGGGAGCATGCGGAGAAGCACGGCTTGGCGACCGTCTTCGTGGTGGCGCCCAGCAGCAAGGACGAGCGGCTCGCCGAGATCACCGCGGCGGGCAGCGGGTTCGTCTACGCCGCCTCGCTGATGGGGGTCACCGGCACCCGCGCGTCGGTCGGCGCGCAGGCGCAGGACCTGGTCGAGCGGACCCGGGCAACCGGCACCGACCTGCCCGTCTGTGTGGGCCTCGGGGTCTCCGACGCCGGACAGGCCGCCGAGGTGGCCGGATTCGCCGACGGCGTGATCGTCGGCTCGGCCTTCGTCAAGCGGATGCTGGACGCGCCGGACCACGCGGCCGGAGTCGAGGCGGTCCGTGCGCTCGCCGGTGAGCTCGCCCAGGGCGTGCGCGGAAAGGCGTAACACAACGGGACATATCGTGCGGGTCACTCGAACGGGTGGACCTGGGACCGGGGAGGCGCGGTGCGCCTCCCCGGTTCGTTCTGCGGGATGTGAGCGAGAAGAATCGAGAGAGAAAAGGCACCGCCCGGGAGCGGCTGGCGGTCGAGCGTGAGAAGCAGAAGTCCGCGGAGCGGCGCCGCCGGGTCCTGATCGTGGGCGCGAGCGTGGTCTGCGTCCTGGGTCTCGCGGCGGTGATCGGCGTCGTCGCGGCCAACGCGGGCAAGGACGACGGCAGCAAGGCCGCCGGCCCGGTGGTGGCGCCCTCGGGGGCGCAGGGCAAGGACAGCCTGGCCATCCCGGTCGGCAAGGAGAGCGCCAAGTCGACGCTCACGGTCTGGGAGGACTTCCGCTGCCCGGCCTGCAAGGCCTTCGAGACGGCGTACCGGCCCGCCATCCACGAGCTGACCGCCGCCGGGCAGCTGAAGACGGAGTACCACCTGGCGACGATCATCGACGGCAACCTGGGCGGCACCGGCTCCCGCAACGCGGCCAACGCCGCGGCCTGCGCGCAGGAGGTCGGAAAGTTCCCCGCGTACCACGACGTGCTCTACGACAACCAGCCCGCCGAGACCGACGACGGCTACGCCGACAACGGCAAGCTCATCGAGCTGGCCGCCAAGGTCGACGGACTCGACACGCCCGCGTTCCGCACGTGTGTCGAGAAGGGAACGCACGGCAGCTGGGTCGACAAGTCCGCGGCGGCCTTCCGCAAGGGCGGCTTCACCGGCACGCCGACGGTGCTTCTCAACGGCAAGAGCATCTACCAGGACCGGACGATGACCCCGGCGAAGCTGAAGCAGCTGGTCCGGCAGGCGGACCAGGGGTAAGCGTCGGCGGAGGGGTTTCACCCCGCCTGTTATGGACCCGTAGCCGGGCTGCCTGCCGTGCTCGCGGCCCGGCAAGGTAGCGTCGACCTTGCCATGGAACTTGCCTTCATTCCCAGCCCGTCGCGCGGGGTGCTGCACCTCGGCCCCATTCCGCTGCGCGGCTACGCGTTCTGCATCATCATCGGCGTCTTCGTAGCCGTCTGGCTCGGCAACCGGCGCTGGATCGCCCGGGGCGGTCAGGCCGGGACGGTGGCCGACATCGCGGTCTGGGCCGTGCCGTTCGGCCTGGTCGGCGGCCGGCTCTATCACGTGATCACGGACTACGAGCTGTACTTCAGCGATGGCCGTGACTGGGTGGACGCCTTCAAGATCTGGGAGGGCGGCCTCGGCATCTGGGGCGCGATCGCGCTCGGCGCGGTGGGCGCGTGGATCGGCTGCCGGCGCCGGGGCATCCCGTTGCCGGCCTGGGCCGACGCCCTCGCCCCCGGTATCGCCCTCGCACAGGCGATCGGCCGCTGGGGCAACTGGTTCAACCAGGAGCTGTACGGCAAGCCCACCGACCTGCCGTGGGCGCTGAAGATCACGTCGTCCACGGACGGGCGGGTGCCGGGCACCTACCACCCGACGTTCCTGTACGAGTCGCTGTGGTGCATCGGTGTCGCGGCGCTGGTGATCTGGGCGGACCGCCGGTTCAAGCTCGGACACGGGCGGGCGTTCGCGCTGTACGTCGCGGCGTACTGCGTGGGCCGGTTCTGGATCGAGTACATGCGCATCGACGACGCCCACCACATCCTGGGCCTGCGGCTGAACAACTGGACCGCGCTGATCGTGTTCGTGCTCGCGGTGGTGTACATGGTGCTCTCGGCGAAGAAGCGGCCGGGGCGTGAGACCGTCGTGGAACCGGGTGTCGCCGACGACACGGCCGACGGCGCGGACGACGCGGACGACGCCTCCGGCGAGGAGACCGAGGCCAGGACGAAGACCGACGAGAAGGCTGAGGCGGACGCCGACAAGGGCCCGGACAAGGACGCGGACACCGACGCGGACGTGAAGAACGAGGCCGGGTCGGCGAAGAAGAGCTGACGTCACGCCGTACGACGATGAGGGCGCCCCGGGACTCCGGGGCGCCCTCATCGCGTGTGGGCGCAGGTCAGTTCCGGCGGGCCAGTGACAGGGTGCGGTGGGCCGCCGACACCACCGCGGCGTCGATGAACCTGCCGTCCGGCAACGCCTGGGCGCCTTGTTCCGTGGTCGCCGCCTTGATGATCGTCTCCGCCTGCTCGATCTCCCGCTGGGTGGGGAGGTAGGCCCGTTCGATGACCGGGAGCTGGCGCGGGTGGATGGCGGCCCGGCCGAGGAAGCCCAGGGTGCGGCCGTGGGCGCAGGAGGCCGCGAGGCCCTCCAGGTCGCGGATGTCGGGGTGGACGGACTGGGAGGGCGGGGGCAGGCCGGCCGCCCGTGCGGCCACGATCACCCGGGAGCGGGACCAGTCGAGGCCCGCGTCCCCACGTACGCCCAGGTCGGCGGCGAGGTCCGCCTCGCCCAGGGCGATTCCGCGCAGGGCGGGGTGGCAGGAGGCGATCGCGTGCGCCCGTTCGATGCCCAGGGCCGACTCCAGCAGGGCGTACAGCGGGGGTGCGCCTCCCTCGGCGGGAGCTGTGTCCTCGGCGACGCGGACGATCTGCTCGGGGGAGGTCACCTTGGGCAGGCGCAGTCCGCGCACGCCGGGGAGCGCGGCGACCGCCTTCAGGTCCGCGTCGGCGCCGGGCGTGCCGAGGGCGTTCACGCGCACGTGGACCGGGGACGGCTGCGGCTCGGTGAGGAGTTCCGCGGTGGCCGCGCGGGCGTAGTCCTTGCGGTCGGGGGCGACCGCGTCCTCCAGGTCGACCACGACCACGTCGGCACCCGCGGTGAGGGCCTTGGCGACGACGTGCGGGCGGTCGCCGGGGGCGTACAGCCAGGTGAGTGGGGGCGCTGTCATACGGCGCCCGCCTCGCGCAGGGCGGCCAGTTCCGCTTCGGTCAGGCCCAGTTCGGTGAGGACCTCCGTGGTGTCCGCGCCGTGCGGGCGGCCCGCCCAGCGGATCGCGCCGGGCGTCGCGGACAGTCGGAAGAGCACGTTCTGCATACGGACGGGGCCCAGCTCGGGGTCGTCGACCGTGGTGACGGTGTCCAGGGCCTGGTACTGCGGGTCGGTCATCACGTCACGGACGTCCTGGATCGGCGCGACGGCCGCCTCCGCCTTCTCGAAGGCGGCCAGGACGTCGGTGCGGGTGCGGGCGGCGATCCAGGTGCCGACCGCCTCGTCCAGGACGTCGGCGTGGGCGGCCCGGCCGGCGCCGGTCGCGAACCAGGCCTCGTCGATCAGTTCCGGGCGGCCCACCAGCCGCATCACCCGCTCGGCGATCGACTGGGCGGAGGTGGAGACGGCGACCCAGGTGCCGTCCGCGGTGCGGTACGTGTTGCGCGGGGCGTTGTTCTGGGAGCGGTTGCCGGTGCGGGGCTGGACGTGTCCGAGCTGGTCGTACCAGGTCGGTTGCGGGCCCAGCACGGTCAGGATCGGTTCGATGATCGCCATGTCGACGACCTGGCCCTCGCCGGTGCGGTCGCGGGCGGCCAGGGCCGTCATGACGGCGTAGGCGGTGGCGAGGCCCGCGATGGAGTCGGCGAGGCCGAAGGGCGGGAGCGTCGGCGGGGCGTCCGGTTCGCCGGTGATCGCGGCGAAACCGCTCATCGCCTCGGCGAGGGTGCCGAAGCCGGGGCGGTGGGCGGCGGGGCCGAACTGGCCGAAGCCGGTGACCCGGGTGAGGACCAGGCGCGGGTTGGCGGAGGACAGCTCCTCCCAGCCGAGGTCCCACTTCTCCAGGGTGCCGGGGCGGAAGTTCTCGATGACGACATCGGCGGTGGCGGCCAGGCGCAGAAGGGTGGCGCGACCGCCGGGCGTGGCGAGGTCGAGGGTGATGGTGCGCTTGTTGCGGGCCAGGAGTTTCCACCACAGGCCCACGCCGTTCTTCGACGGGCCGTGGCCGCGGGAGGGGTCGGGCCTGGTGGGGTGCTCGATCTTGATGACCTCCGCGCCGAAGTCGCCGAGCATGGTCGCGGCCAGCGGGCCCGCGAAGAGGGTGGCGAGGTCGAGGACGCGGAGGCCGGTGAGAGGGCTCTGGGGCTTGTCGTGCCCCGCGGCGCTGGGAGTCATGGGCGGGGTCCCTCCGGGCGGGTGAGTGTGCGGGTGAGGTGGGCGAGCGTGTCGAAGCCGACGCCGTTGAAGTCGCCGACCGTGGTGGACAGGCGGTTCTTCAGCGGGCTGGTCCAGCGTTCGGGCAGGGCGGACGGGGTGCCGGCGAGCAGACCGGCGACGCTGCCGGCGGTGGCGCCGTTGGAGTCGGTGTCCCAACCGCCCGACACGGCACGGCAGATGGAGCCCGTGAAGTCGCCGTCCGCGTGGGTGAGGGCGGCGGCGATCAGCGCGGTGTTGGGGATGGCGTGGACCCAGTGGGTGTGCGCGTGGGTGGCGTGCAGTTCGTCGACGACGGTGTCGAAGTCCTGGTGGCCGCGGGCCAGTTCGAGGGCGTGCTGGACGGCTCGGGCCAGGCGGGAGTCCGGTGGGACCACGGTGAGGCCGGTGCGCAGCGCGGTGTGGACGTCGGTGGTGCCGGTGGCCGCCCGGGCGATGGTGGCCGCGATGAACATCGCCGCGTAGACACCGTTGGCGGTGTGGGTGAGGGTGGCGTCCCGGTGGGCCTGTTCGGCGGCTGCGGCCGGGTCGCCGGGGTTGGTCCAGCCGTGGACGTCGGCGCGGATCAGGGCACCGATCCATTCGCGGAAGGGGTTGTGGTGGCGGGCGGTGTGCGGGGGTTCCAGGCCGGTGAGGAGGTTGCGGTAGGCGACGCGTTCGGCGGTGAACGTGCGGCCCGCGGGGAGTTCGTCGAGCCAGAGGGCCGCCACGTCGCGGGTGGTGAAGCGTGGTCCGTGACGTCGCAGCAGGAGGAGGTTGAGGAGGGGGTAGTTGAGGTCGTCGTCCTCGGGCATTCCGTCGATGTTCTCGGCGAGGGAGGTGGCGGCCGAGCGGCGGTTCCAGGGGTGTGCCGCCAGCAGGGCGGCGGGGACTCCGCGTGCTGTGAAGTACCTGGTCAGGGGCCAGTTACCAGCGGATTTGGCCAGTTGACGGATGGCTTCCAGGGGGAGTTTCTCGACGGGTTTGCCCAGCAGGCAGCCGGCGGCTCGGCCCAGCCAGGCGGCTTCCAGGCGGGCCCGGGCGGGGGTGGCGGGGTGGGCGGCGACATCGGTGTGGCCGTGCCCGGCTTTCTGCTGCGGCCAGTCGGGGCACAGCGACTTGATCTGGTCCAGGTCCGTCGGCTCAAGGTCCGCCAACGGGCTTGGCAGGGCCGCCAGTTCGTCCAGCAGGTCCACCGCGAGGAGGCGCAGGCTGCGGGAGGCGGGTTCGGGGGAGGCGCCCGCCGTCACCGGGGCCTTGCGGCCTCCGGCTGCCTTCCAGCGGGACGCGATCGCCGAGGGATCACGGCCGTCCTCGGCTGCCTGACGGAGTTCGTGGCCGACGAGGTCTTCCGGCTGGACCCAGGTCAGGCGCAGCACCCGGAACCTCCGAGGAGGGTCAGGGCCTGCTCATGGGCGCGGCGTCGGCGGACGTCCTTTGCGAAGATCTCCCGGGTGACGGCCGCCAGGGTGGCCGCCGGTTCCCACAGGTCCAGACGGCTCGCCTCGGAGACCTGCTTCGACCAGTCCTCCGGGACCGCGGAGCCCAGGGCGCCCGTCAGCGCGCCGGCCATCGTCGCGATGGAGTCGCAGTCGCGGCCGTAGTTCACCGCGCCGAGGACCGCGTGACGGTAGTCGCCGCCTGCGACCAGCATCATGCCCAGCGCGATCGGAAGTTCCTCGATCGCGTGCAGACGCGACGGGCGGCGGGCGCCCAGGGAGGGGGCACGGTAGTCGGGGCCCACCGTGTCGTAGGGCGCGACCGCCTCGCGGAGCGGACCCAGCGCCGACTCGAAGTCCCTGTGGCGGCACGCGGTGTCGCAGACCTTCTCGATCGCCTCCCGGGTGCCGTCCTTCGCCAGCGACAGGCAGGCGGCGACGACCGAGTCCGGGTCGGCGCCCGGTGTGGCCGCCGCGGCCACCGCCGCCGCGAGGACGGCCGCCGCCTCACGGCCGTACGAGAACTGGTGGGCGCCCGCGATGTCCAGGGCCTCGGCGTAGGCCGCCCGGGGGTTGGCCGCGTTGACCAGGCCGACGGGGGCCATGTACATCGCGGCACCGCAGTTGACGATGTTGCCGACGCCGGCCTCGCGCGGGTCGGCATGGCCGTAGTGGAGCCTCGTCACCAGCCACTTCTCCGCGAGGAAGACACGGTGCAGGGGCAGCGCCTCCGCCTCCAGCTCCGGGATCCAGCGCGGGGTGGTCATCAGGTCGGGGACCAGGTGCTCCGCGATCGCGTACGCGTCCAGGTGGTCGCGGACCTGGGCGTAGACCCGCACCAGCGCGTGCGTCATCAACGTGTCGTCGGTGACGTGGCCGTCGCCCTTGTGGTACGGCGCGATGGGGCGGGCGGTGCGCCAGGAGTCACCGTTCCAGGGGCCGACGACGCCGTGCACGCGGCCGGCGTGGCGTTCCAGGATCTGCTCAGGGGAGTAGCCCTCGACGGGACCGCCCAGCGCGTCGCCGACGGCCGCGCCGACCAGGGCGCCGGCGATGCGCTCATCCAGGCCCACTGCTCGGGTTTCTTCACTTTTGGGCGTCATGCCCTGAATCATCCCTCTGGTGGGGCGGGTTGTGCGGCTTCCAGGAGTTCGGCGAGTTCCACCAGGTCCGTGCCGGTGAGCCGGGGCAGTGCGCAGCCGGAGAGCGTGCGGCAGGCGGCGCGCCAGGAGGCGGGGATCGACGCGCCGCCGCCCAGGGCGCCGGTGAGAGCGCCGGCCAGGGCGGGGGCGGAGTCCGCGACCCGGGACAGGCAGGCCGCCGCCGGAACCGCCTCCGCGATCCGGCCGTTCGCGGCGGTGGCCAGCGCGAGGGCGACCGGGACGGTCTCCGCGGCGGCGATGCCGTAGCTGTAGACGTGGTCGACGATCTGGTGTTCCAGCAGGGGGATCAGGGCGAAGGTGCTGTCGGCGCCGGCAGCCAGCGTGAGGGCGTGGCGGGCGTTGCGTCCGATCTCGGTGGACTCGGGGAGTTCCGCGAGGGCCGCGGTCGCGCAGGTGTGGACGTCGGCTCCGGTGAGGGCCAGGGCGAGGGCCGCCGCCATCGCCCTGGCGCCGTGCACGCCGTCGCCGTCCTGGGTGTAGCGGGCGTCGAACTCGGCCAGGTCGGCGGCGAGCCGGGGGTCGCCGGGGTGGGCCACGGCGAGGACGCAGGCCCGGACGCAGGCCGCGTCGTCGAAGTAGTGCGGGTTGTCGTGGCCGGTGGCGGGCGGGCGCAGGCCGGCGGCGAGGTTGCCGAGGCCGGCCCGCACCGAGATGCGGGCGCGCAGGGGCAGGACCGCGGACTCGATCTCGGGCGCGCGGTTCGCGGCGGCGGCCACCTCGCTCGCGAGGGCGTTCCAGGTGAGGTCGATCGCGGCGCGGGTGCGGCGCTGTCGGCTCAGGTCGCCGAGGGCGCTGTCGTCACCGGCCCGCAGCAGGGCCTCCGCGGCGAAGGCCGCCCACTCGGCGTCGTCGGAGGGGCCCAGGCGCAGGGGCTCAGGGGGCTGGTTGAGTGCGATGGGGACGGGGAGGGTCGTGGTCGCGTTCTGTTCGGCGAAGGTGTCGAGTTCGCGGGTGAGACGGCGGGTCCAGTCGGGCATCCGGGAGGCTCGGTGGCGGGCGGCGGGCCAACCGGCGGCGTCGCCTGCGGCTAGGCCCAGCAGGAGGCCTTCGGTGCGGTGGCTTGTGGTGTGGGCGGCCTCGGCTTCGCCTTCGGCTTTTTTGTTCCCATCCGCACCGCCCGTGCGGCTTTCGTTGTCCGGTGCGGGTGGCCCTGGTGGGGGGTCCTGGCCGTCGGCGGCCGCGGGTTCGATCGTGCCGAGCGTGAGTGTTGTCTCGTCCCAGGGGACGGGCGGCGTCATGAGACCACCTCTGTCCCGTCGTTCGCCCGCGCGACCTCGCTCGGTACGAATCCCCCGGCGCCCCACCTGCCGTCCTCGCCCGGAGTCAGTAGTTCCGCCACGTCCAGGACGTGGTGGCCCGCCATCGACGGCAGGCAACTGCCCCGGGCCGGGCCGATGGCCGAGGCCCAGTCGGCGGGGATCGCCGCGGCCCCCCGGGTCGCGCCGGCCAGGGCGCCCGCCACCGCCGCCGTGGTGTCCGCGTCGCGGCCCATGTTGACGGCGGTCAGCACCGCCTGGACGAAGTCGCCGTCGGCCGACGCGTAGGCCCCGAAGGCGAGGGCGACCGCCTCGGGGGCCAGGTCGGTCCAGGGGTAGCCGCCGACGACGACGGCGGCGCGGACCGCGCGTTCACCGCGGTGGGCCGCCGTCACGGCACGGCGCAGTGAGCGGGCCGTCCAGGAGTCGTCGGGGATGACCGCCAGGGCCGAGGCGACCACCGCGATGACCGGGGCGCCCGCCATCGCCGCCGCGACCCCGGCCGCCACCGCCTGACCGCCGTAGATGCCCTCGCCGTCGTGGCTCACCGAGCCGTCGATCGCGACCAGACGGGCGGCCTCGGCGGGGCGGCCCGCGGCGAACACGCCGAAGGGCGCGGCACGCATGGCGAGGCCGTCGCTCCAGGCGTGGCGGTGCTGGGCGGAGATCGGGGCGGCCAGGCCCCGCCGCAGGTTCTCCAAGGTGCCGCGTTCGCTGAAGCCCGCGCCCCGGAAGGGGCCCTCGGCGCGGTCCGCGATCCACAGGTGCCAGGCCGCCTCCACGTGTGCCGGTGTGAGCGCGGAGCCGTGCCGGGCCAGGAGGAGGCCGGAGAAGATCGCGTACTCGGTGTCGTCCGTGCCGGCGGGAGTGTCGGTGACGTAGCCCGTGATGCGGCCCCAGCGGGTGCGGATCTCGGAGGGCTTCATGTTCTCCGCGGGGGCTCCGAGGGCGTCCCCGACAGCCAGGCCGAGCAGCGCGCCGCGGGCCCGCTCGCGGAGGTCGGCGGTGTTCGCGGGCGCCGGGGTCGAGGGAATGCAGGCGATGGATGCCATCCGCGGCCTCCTCTACGGGGGGTTCGCACAGGGCGCTAAACCCTTTGCGGATGTGTCCCACCGGAGTGGTTCGCCGGAGCCTCGGGAGCTTCATCATCACCCGGTCGACATCTGTGCGGGGCATCTATCGAATGAGCGTCCGAGGGTAAAGCCGCAGGTTAGCCGAGCCTTTCCTTGCTGGTGGGCGGGAATTCGAAGGCGTACTGTGGGCGTTGTCGAAAAGTGGAATCAGTCCAAAGAAGCTGCTGGGGGACCGGAATGGCGCTCATCGAAACCGAGGCCGCGCTGCACGAGGCGCACCGCGACAACCACACGCACCGGGATGTCAACGGTGGCTGGCTGCGCCCCGCCGTCTTCGGTGCGATGGACGGCCTGGTCTCCAATCTCGCTCTGATGACCGGCGTCGCGGGTGGTTCGGTCGGGCACCAGACCATCGTCATCACCGGCCTCGCGGGACTCGCCGCCGGCGCCTTCTCCATGGCCGCCGGTGAGTACACCTCGGTCGCCTCGCAGCGCGAGCTCGTCGAGGCTGAGCTGGAGGTGGAGCGCGGGGAGCTGAGGAAGCACCCCAAGGACGAGGAGGCCGAGCTCGCCGCGCTGTACGAGGGGCGGGGCGTCGAACCCGGGCTGGCGCGTGAGGTGGCCCGGCAGTTGTCCCGCGATCCCGAGCAGGCGCTGGAGATACACGCCCGGGAGGAGCTCGGGATCGACCCCGGCGACCTGCCGTCGCCGCTGGTCGCGGCCGTTTCGTCGTTCGGGGCGTTCGCGTTGGGCGCGCTGCTGCCGGTGCTGCCGTATCTGCTCGGCGCCACCGTGCTGTGGCCCGCGGTGCTGCTCGCGCTCCTCGGGCTGTTCGCGTGCGGGGCCGTCGTGGCCAGGGTGACCGCGCGGACCTGGTGGTTCAGCGGGCTGCGGCAGCTCGCTCTCGGGGGCGCGGCGGCCGGTGTGACGTACGCCCTGGGCAGCCTGTTCGGAACGGCCGTAGGATAGCTCGGCTGCAAGGTATGCGTTGAGCCGCATAAGTAGCCGTTACTCGCTGGTTTCGAATGCTTAACCACCGGGCATGAGCCGTAAGCGCTGTGGGCAATGACGCCTGCGGCGCACTCGCGGGGTGGGCGACGACGCTCACTACGCCCCCTGGATCGACGGACACTGATCTGTCCCGCTCGGTCACCACATATTTCAAGCCACGTGTGCGGCATCCCTCGCACCCACGTGGCGTCCGCATGTTGGAACGGAGCATCCCGGTTCCCGAGAACCGCTCCATCATGTAACCTGCACGAAATTTTGCACTCACGCAGAGGGCCAACGTCGTCCCTCGGCAATCTGCATATGCCACATGACGACGACGGGAGAGCCGATGCGTACGCCGCGCCAGCCGTCCCAGCACTCCACGAATGGCCAGAAGTGGTCCTTCATGGATGCTCGCCCTGCTGCGCAGGGTATGTACGACCCCCGCAACGAGCACGACGCCTGCGGCGTCGGCTTCGTGGCCACCCTCACCGGCGAGGCGAGCCATGCGCTGGTCGAGCAGGCGCTCACGGTCCTGCGCAACCTGGAGCACCGGGGTGCCACCGGTTCCGAGCCCGACTCGGGCGACGGAGCGGGCATCCTGTCCCAGGTGCCGGACGCCTTCTTCCGTGAGGTCGCCGGGTTCGAGCTGCCCGCGGCCGGTGCGTACGCCGTAGGCATCGCCTTCATGCCGGAGGACGGCACCGAGGCCACTGTCTCCCAGATCGAGACGATCGCCGCGGACGAGGGCCTGACGGTTCTCGGCTGGCGCGAGGTGCCGGTCGCGCCCGAACTCCTCGGCGCCACCGCCCGGTCCACGATGCCCGCGTTCCGGCAGATCTTCGTGACCGACGGTTCCTCGACGGACATCGCCCTCGACCGCAAGGCGTTCGTGCTGCGCAAGCGCGCCGAACGCGAGGCCGGCGTCTACTTCCCCTCGCTGTCCGCGCGGACGATCGTCTACAAGGGCATGCTGACCACCGGCCAGCTGGAGCCCTTCTTCCCGGACCTGTCCGACCGCCGCTTCGCCTCCGCGATCGCGCTGGTCCACTCGCGGTTCTCGACGAACACCTTCCCGAGCTGGCCGCTCGCGCACCCGTACCGCTTCGTCGCGCACAACGGTGAGATCAACACCGTCAAGGGCAACCGCAACTGGATGGCCGCCCGCGAGTCCCAGCTGGTCTCCGACCTGTTCGGAGCGGACCAGAAGGCCCTCGACCGGGTCTTCCCGATCTGCACGCCCGAGGCCTCCGACTCGGCGTCCTTCGACGAGGTCCTCGAACTCCTGCACCTGGGCGGCCGTTCACTGCCGCACTCCGTGCTGATGATGATCCCGGAGGCGTGGGAGAACCACGACTCCATGGACCCGGCCCGACGCGCGTTCTACCAGTTCCACTCCAACCTGATGGAGCCCTGGGACGGCCCGGCCTGCGTCACCTTCACCGACGGCAAGCAGGTCGGCGCGGTCCTCGACCGCAACGGACTGCGCCCCGGCCGCTACTGGGTCACCGACGACGGCCTCGTCGTCCTCGGCTCCGAGGTCGGCGTCCTCGACATCGACCCCGCCAAGGTCGTCCGCAAGGGCCGGCTGCAGCCCGGCCGCATGTTCCTCGTCGACACCACCGAGCACCGCATCATCGAGGACGACGAGATCAAGGCCCAGCTCGCCACCGAGGCGCCCTACGGGGAATGGCTGGAGGCCGGCGAGATCGAGCTGTCCGACCTGCCCGAGCGCGAGCACATCGTGCACACGCACGCCTCCGTCACCCGCCGCCAGCAGACCTTCGGTTACACCGAGGAGGAGCTGCGCGTCATCCTGGCGCCGATGGCCAAGGCCGGTGCCGAGCCGATCGGTTCGATGGGCACGGACTCGCCGATCGCCGCGCTGTCCGAGCGCCCGCGGCTGCTCTTCGACTACTTCACCCAGCTGTTCGCGCAGGTCACCAACCCGCCGCTGGACGCGATCCGCGAAGAGCTCGTCACCTCCCTGCGCTCGTCGCTGGGCCCCCAGGGCAACCTGCTGGATGCGAGCGCGGCTTCCTGTCGTAGCGTCGTCCTGCCCTTCCCGGTGATCGACAACGACGAGCTGGCCAAGCTCATACACATCAACGCCGACGGCGACATGCCGGGCATGAAGGCCGCGACCCTCTCCGGTCTCTTCCGCGTCTCCGGCGGCGGCGACGCCCTGGCCGCGCGCATCGAGGAGATCTGCGCCGAGGCCGACGCCGCCATCGAGAACGGCGCCCGCCTGATCGTCCTGTCGGACCGCCACTCGGACGCCGAGCACGCGCCGATCCCGTCGCTGCTGCTCACCGCGGCCGTCCACCACCACCTCATCCGCACCAAGCAGCGCACCCAGGTGGGCCTGCTGGTCGAGGCCGGTGACGTCCGCGAGGTCCACCACGTCGCCCTGCTCATCGGCTTCGGCGCCGCCGCCGTGAACCCATACCTGGCCATGGAGTCGGTCGAGGACCTGGTCCGCGCCGGCACCTTCCTGTCGGACATCGAGGCCGAGAAGGCCATCCGCAACCTGATCTACGCCCTCGGCAAGGGCGTCCTGAAGGTCATGTCCAAGATGGGCATCTCGACGGTCGCCTCCTACCGGGGCGCCCAGGTCTTCGAAGCGGTCGGCCTCGACGAGCAGTTCGTCACCAAGTACTTCAGCGGCACGGCCACCAAGATCGGCGGCGTCGGCATCGACGTCATCGCCAAGGAGGTCGCCGCCCGTCACGCGAAGGCGTACCCGGCCAGCGGCATCGCGCCCGCCCACCGCGCCCTCGACATAGGCGGCGAGTACCAGTGGCGCCGCGAGGGCGAGCCGCACCTGTTCGACCCGGAGTCGGTCTTCCGCCTCCAGCACTCGACGCGCAGCGGCCGGTACGACATCTTCAAGAAGTACACCGAGCGCGTGAACGAGCAGTCCGAGCGCCTGATGACGCTGCGCGGCCTGTTCGGCTTCAAGGCGGGGGACCGCCAGCCGATCTCCATCGACGAGGTCGAGCCGGCGTCCGAGATCGTCAAGCGTTTCTCCACCGGCGCCATGTCGTACGGCTCCATCTCCAAGGAAGCCCACGAGACGCTCGCTATCGCCATGAACCAGCTGGGCGGCAAGTCCAACACCGGTGAGGGCGGCGAGGACGCGGACCGGCTGTACGACCCGGCGCGCCGCTCCAGCATCAAGCAGGTCGCCTCCGGCCGCTTCGGTGTGACCTCCGAGTACCTGGTCAACGCCGACGACATCCAGATCAAGATGGCCCAGGGCGCCAAGCCCGGCGAGGGCGGCCAGCTGCCCGGCCACAAGGTGTACCCCTGGGTCGCCAAGACCCGGCACAGCACCCCCGGTGTCGGTCTGATCTCCCCGCCGCCGCACCACGACATCTACTCCATCGAAGACCTGGCCCAGCTGATCCACGACCTGAAGAACGCGAACCCGCAGGCGCGGATCCACGTGAAGCTGGTCTCCGAGGTCGGCGTCGGCACGGTCGCGGCGGGTGTGTCGAAGGCGCACGCGGACGTGGTGCTCATCTCCGGCCACGACGGCGGTACCGGCGCCTCCCCGCTGACCTCGCTGAAGCACGCGGGCGGCCCCTGGGAGCTCGGTCTCGCCGAGACCCAGCAGACCCTGCTGCTCAACGGCCTGCGCGACCGCATCGTCGTGCAGACCGACGGCCAGCTGAAGACGGGCCGGGACGTCGTGATCGCCGCGCTGCTCGGCGCCGAGGAGTTCGGTTTCGCGACCGCGCCGCTCGTGGTCTCCGGCTGCGTCATGATGCGCGTCTGCCACCTGGACACCTGCCCCGTCGGCATCGCCACCCAGAACCCGACGCTGCGGGACCGCTTCACCGGCAAGGCCGAGTACGTGGTGAACTTCTTCCAGTTCATCGCCGAGGAGGTCCGCGAGATCCTCGCCGAGCTGGGCTTCCGCTCCATCGAGGAGGCCGTCGGTCACGCCGAGACCCTCGACGTGACCCGCGCGGTCAACCACTGGAAGGCGCAGGGCCTGGACCTCGCTCCGCTGTTCCACGTGCCCGAGCTGCCCGAGGGCGCCGCGATGCACCAGGTGATCGAGCAGGACCACGGCCTGGAGAAGGCGCTCGACAACGAGCTGATCAAGCTCGCCGCCGACGCCCTCGCCGCGGACTCCCAGGCCGAGGCCCGGCCGGTGCGCGCCCAGGTCGCCATCCGCAACATCAACCGCACGGTCGGCACCATGCTCGGCCACGAGGTGACGAAGAAGTTCGGCGGTGCGGGCCTGCCCGAGGACACCATCGACGTCACCTTCACCGGCAGCGCCGGCCAGTCCTTCGGCGCCTTCCTGCCGCGCGGCGTCACGCTGCGCCTGGAGGGCGACGCCAACGACTACGTCGGCAAGGGCCTCTCCGGCGGCCGGGTGATCGTCCGTCCCGACCGGGGCGCCGACCACCTCGCCGAGTACTCGACGATCGCGGGCAACACCATCGCGTACGGCGCGACCGGCGGCGAGCTGTTCCTGCGCGGCCGCACGGGCGAGCGGTTCTGCGTCCGCAACTCCGGCGCGACGGTGGTCTCCGAGGGCGTGGGCGACCACGGCTGCGAGTACATGACCGGCGGTCACGCGGTCGTCCTCGGCGAGACGGGCCGCAACTTCGCGGCCGGCATGTCCGGTGGCGTCGCGTACGTCATCGACCTGAACCGCGACAACGTCAACGTGGGCAACGTCGACGCGGTCGAGGCACTGGACGACACCGACAAGCAGTGGCTGCACGACGTGGTGCGCCGGCACGCCGAGGAGACCGGCTCGACGGTCGCCGAGAAGCTGCTCGCGGAGTGGACCGTGTCCGTGGAGCGCTTCAGCAAGATCATCCCCAGCACGTACAAGGCAGTGCTCGCCGCCAAGGACGCCGCCGAGCGAGCGGGTCTCACCGAGACCGAGATCACCGAGAAGATGATGGAGGCGGCGATCAATGGCTGACCCGAAGGGCTTTTTGAACCACGGCCGTGAGGTCGCCAGGACCCGTCCCGTCGAAGAGCGCAAGAAGGACTGGAACGAGGTCTACGTCCCCGGTTCCCTGCTGCCGATCATCAGCAAGCAGGCCAGCCGCTGCATGGACTGCGGCATCCCGTTCTGTCACAACGGCTGTCCGCTGGGGAACCTGATCCCCGAGTGGAACGACTACGCCTACCGCGAGGACTGGGCGGCCGCCTCCGAGCGGCTGCACGCGACGAACAACTTCCCGGAGTTCACGGGCCGGTTGTGCCCCGCCCCCTGCGAGTCGGCGTGTGTGCTCGGCATCAACCAGCCGCCCGTCACCATCAAGAACGTCGAGGTCTCGATCATCGACAAGGCGTGGGAGACCGGTGACGTCGCCCCGCAGATCCCGGAGCGGCTGTCCGGCAAGACCGTCGCGGTCATCGGGTCCGGCCCGGCCGGACTCGCCGCCGCCCAGCAGCTCACCCGGGCCGGCCACACCGTCGCCGTCTACGAGCGCGCGGACCGCATCGGAGGCCTCCTGCGGTACGGGATCCCCGAGTTCAAGATGGAGAAGCGGCACATCAACCGCCGTATCGAGCAGATGCGCGCGGAGGGCACCCGCTTCCGCACCGGCATCGAGATCGGCCGCGACCTCAAGGCGAGCGACCTGAAGAAGCGGTACGACGCGATCGTCATCGCCGCCGGTGCGACGACCGCGCGTGACCTCCCGGTCCCCGGCCGTGAACTGCAGGGCATCTACCAGGCCATGGAGTACCTGCCGCTGTCCAACAAGGTGCAGGAGGGCGACTTCGTGGCGCCCCCCATCTCCGCCGAGGGCAAGCACGTCGTGGTCATCGGCGGTGGCGACACCGGCGCCGACTGCGTGGGCACCGCCCACCGCCAGGGCGCGGCCTCGGTCACGCAGCTGGAGATCATGCCCCGCCCGAACGACGACCGGAACCCGGTCTCCCAGCCGTGGCCGACCTTCCCGATGCTCTACAAGGTCACCTCCGCGCACGAGGAGGGCGGCGAGCGGGTCTACTCCGTCTCCACCACCCACTTCGAGGGCGACGAGGACGGCAACGTCCAGTGGCTGCACCTGGCCGAGGTGGAGTTCGTCGAGGGCAAGCTGACCCAGAAGCCGGGCACGGAGCGCAAGATCCCCGCCCAGCTGGTCACCCTCGCGATGGGCTTCACGGGCACCGACCGGGACAACGGCCTGGTCGAGCAGTTCGGCCTGGACCTCGACGAGCGCGGGAACATCGCCCGCGACGCCGACTTCCAGACCAATGTGCCGGGCGTGTACGTCGCCGGTGACGCCGGCCGCGGCCAGTCCCTCATCGTGTGGGCCATCGCGGAGGGCCGCTCGGCCGCCCGCGGGGTCGACCGCCACCTGACCGGCGACAGCGACCTGCACGCCCCGATCCGTCCGACGGACCGCTCGCTGATGGTCTGATCCGCAGGATCGACAGGTCTCCCGTACAACGGCGTACGGGCGGGATATCCGGGGGCACCATCAGCGGCCGAGCCGCGGGCCCCCGGACCCCCCGAGACGGCGCCTGCCCCTTTGTCCCCGACCGGACGACAGGGCAGGCGCCGTCGTCTTCCCCGGAGCTCATGGGCGTCCTTCCCTGTCCGAGTGGGAAGACCCCTCAGCCCGAACTCGCCACCAGGCCCTCGAACTCCACCGTCGCGTCCTCCGTGTACGCGCCCACCCGGCCCCGGTTGTACGGCCGTTCGACGTCGGTGAACCGCACCAGCGGCGTCCCTCCCACCGACACCGACAGCAACGCCCCCCGCTGCTCGACCCGCACGTCGTACCAGCCCCCCACGGGGTACGTCGTCCGCCCGGTCGCCAGGAAGCGCTGGCCGCCCGGATAGGCGGGGTCGCGCTTGCCCAGCTCCCAGCCGTTCGGCTTGAGGGTGACGTAGTAGAAGTGCTCGGGGTCGGTGTACGCCCACACCAGCCAGGGCACCTCCCACGGGTTCGGTTTCGGTGAGCGCAGCTGTTCCACCGTCCGCATCCGTGCCTCGTAGCGCACGTCGGTGTAGGAGGCGGTGCTCACCACCAGCCCGGCGTGCGTGGTCCCGGGCTCCTCGGCGGCCAGCGGGGAGAGGGTGAGCGACCCGTCGTCACCGGTGTTCTTGCCCATGCCGTTGAACACCGACAGCCAGCGGCCGTGGGTGGTGCCGTCGATCCAGGGTTTGGGCGGCGGGGCGTCGGACCGGCACTGGCTCAGCACGATCGCGGCGACCGCCGCGAGCGCGAGGACCAGCGCCAGTCCGGTGACGGCACGGCCCCCGCGCCCCGCCCGAAGCCCCCGCGAAACCGGAGGCGTTCTTCGGCGGGAGCGCAGGGGTGACGGTGTCATGCCGTCGAGTATGGCCCGGATGCCGTGAGATCGACCGGGACGTCGGCGGCGAAGTCCTCGGCCAGCTGGGCCAGGATCCGGGCGGTCGCCATGCCGTCGCCGAACGGGTTGCCCGCGGTGGCCATGCGCTTGTACTCCACCGGGTCGTCCAGCAGCTTCTGCGCCCAGGTCAGGATCGCCTCCGGGTCGGTGCCCACCAGCCGGGCCGCGCCGGCCTCGACCGCCTCGGGCCGCTCGGTGGTCGTCCGCAGGACGAGCGTGGGCTTGCTCAGGCTCGGGGCCTCCTCCTGGATACCGCCGGAGTCGGTGAGGACGAGGTCGCACTCGGCGAGGGTGGCCGCGAAGTCCAGGTAGCCGAGCGGCTCGACGAGCCGGATGCCCTCGTGGCCGTCGAGTTCGGGCAGCAGGACGTCCCGCACGGCCGGGCTCTTGTGCAGCGGCAGCACGATCTCCACGTCGCCGCGCGCCGCGAGCCTGGTCAGCGCCCGACCCATGCCGCGCATCCGCTCGCCCTGGTTCTCCCTGCGGTGCAGGGTGACCAGGACCCGCTTGGCGCCGGTGCGGAAGGCGGAGGAGCCGGTGCCCTCGGCGAGCACCCACAGCAGGTTGTCGATGACCGTGTTGCCGGTGGTGAACACCTGCTCCGGCGCGATTCCCTCGTCCGTCAGGTGCCGGGCGGCCGCCGAGGTCGGGGCGAAGTGCCAGCGGGTCATCCGGCTGATCAGGCAGCGGTTGAGTTCCTCCGGGAAGGGGTTGTCCATGACACCGGTGCGCAGTCCGGCCTCGACGTGGGCGACCGGGATCTTCTCGTAGAACGCGGCCAGGGCGCCGGCCAGCGCGGTCGTGGTGTCTCCCTGGACCACGACCAGGTCGGGGCGTTGCTCCCGTATGGCCTGGCCGAGCTCCTGGACGAGGCGGGCGGTCAGGTCGGACAGCTGCTGCCGTCTGCGCATCACGTCGAGTGCGATACGCGCGTCGACGCCCAGCAGGTCGAGCATCTGGTGGAGCATCTCGCGGTGCTGGCCGGTGGTGACGACGATCGGCTCGAACTGCGCGGCGGTGGCCATCGCCCGCGCCACGGGCGCCAGTTTGATCGCTTCCGGCCGGGTGCCGAGCACGAGCATGGCGCGTACGGGCGCGGCTGACGAGTGTGTGGACATGGGTGCCCCCCTATGGGCATGCGTGATCGACGCAGCGATCACGTGAGGTGATGAGAGGTACTGCGGATGAGAGATGCAGACGGCGGTGCGGTGAGAGAGGGAGATGGAGAGCTGAGGGCCCGCGCGGGCTCGGCGCGGCCTGAACGTCCTCAGGTGCGCGCGGTCTTGAGCCAGCCCCGCTGACCGGTGAGCATCCGCCAGAAGCCCCACCATCCGGCGGCGAACCAGATGTAGCCGTAGAAGACGAAGACGTGGGCGATCAGCACGGAACGTAGGAGCCCGAGGTCACGCTCACGCTTGGCGTACACGAAGCCGTACGCGTAGGCGGCCGTGAACGAGAGCAGGTACGGGCCGAGCAGCCACATCGGCGAGACGAGGGAGTGGCCGGCCTGGACCGAGCCCACGATGGTGGCGCCCAGGGCGACGAGGAAGGAGAGCGGAAGCAGCGAGGTGAGCAGGATCAGCACCGGGCTGGAGAGGTGGTACAGGAGGTCGAGCGCCGCCCGGGTCGGTACGTCCCTGAGGATGAGCGGGACGAGGCCGGCCGACTGCAGGTGGCCCTGGAACCAGCGGGATCGCTGGCGGATCAGGCGCCTGAGGCTCAGCACCGCCTGCTGGGAGACCGCGGCGGCGGTGCAGTGCTGGTTGGTCCAGCCCTTGGCGATCAGCCGGACGCCGAGGTCGAGGTCCTCGGTGAGGCTGTCGCTCCAAGGCCCGTCGCCCTCCAGGGTGTTGAGGGCGGCGAGCCGCATGAACTGCCCGTTCCCGCCCATCCCCACACTGCCGATGAAGCGGCGGGCGCTTTGGAAGACGTCGCCGTAGACGACGAACTCCATGTCCTGCATACGGGCCAGCAGTCCGAGGTGCCGGTTGTACATCCGGACGCAGACCTGGACCGCGCCCGTTCTAGGGTCGTCGAAGTACGGGTCGACCGACTGCACCACGTGCGGGTCGAGCCGCCCGTCCGCGTCGACCACGCACAGGACCACGTCCTCGGGGGCACGGCCGGCGAGCACACCGGACTCCCTGAGGTAGCGCACTCCGTCGTTGAGCGCGGCGCCCTTGCCCTTGCGCGCGTTCGGCAGGGTGCGCCGGTGCAGCCGGACCAGGTCCGGGTCGGCGGCCTGGGCGATCTCGGCGGTGCGGTCCTCGGAGCCGTCGTCGATCACCAGCGCCATGAAATTCCGGCTGGGCAGCGAGGTGATGCGCGCGAGGCTCTCGGAGAGCACCTGCTCCTCGTTGAGGCAGGCAAGCAGAAAAACGTAGAACCGCTCCGCCCGCTCGGTTCGGGTACGGCGCTTTCTGCGTCTCGACAGCACGAACAGACTCGTGTTGTAGCAGCCGGCCATCACGATCAGGGTGATGCTCGACCACAGGAGCAGGTCAGTGATCATGGCTGCTCCCGGCCTCGGCTGCCCGTACCTTCTGTGCGAGGCGGCGCAGGCGTATCCGGACCAGCAGGATCAGACAGGCGGTCAGACAGTAGAGCAGGAACCCGGCGCCGGCCGTCGCCTGCAACGCCTTGGCCAGCCGCAGCCCGGGCAGGGCTTCGGGCGCGGCCATCGCCCCTGCGAGAGGCAGTAGTGCCCCCAGCGCGGGTCGTCCGTACATGGTGCCCCCCACATTCGAATGCGCGTCCCCACAGCGCGAGGCGAACGTAGCAGACGTCCAGGGGCCCCAGAAGACAATTTGAAAAACTGACATGTCCGACCATCCAGTAGGGTCTCATGGCACTCCGGGAATTAACCCTTCGGCCCATTGACACCCAGTCGTCACCCTCAGAAGAATCGGTCCCCTTGCTGTTGGGGAAAGCCTTTGCCAAGGATTGGCAAAAGGGGGGGAGTCATCGTGAGATCAGTGATTTACAGCCGAAGACATCGAATTCCCAAGCTCTACCTTGTCCTCTTGGTCCTCGTCGCTCTGGTCAGCGGCACTCTTCTGGCCACGGGAGCGCAGGCCGGCCCCAGGGGACATCGGCCCGGACACGAAGCCGTCGCCAAGAAGTCCGGACTGGGCCGGATCGACCTCAAGGGCTGGGCGCAGGCCCAGTTCACCTCCGACCGAGAACGGCTCAGCTCCGACCGAGCACGCCACAACAAGTCGCGTCACACATCGTCCGTGGCCCATCTGACGACCTCGGCCGTCTACCGGACCGGCACCGCCACCACCGCGGCGGCCGTGACCCGGCAGGCGTCATTGACCCGGCAGGTGTCCCTGCCCCGAGCCGTCGCCGCCGCCGCGGCCGACCCGAGCGCCCTCGTCCTCTACGACACGGCAGGCCCATACGGGCAGTTGGGCGAGCTCTACGCCATGGGCGTGGCCAACCTCGCGGGACACTTCGGCAGCGTGACGGCCAAGCCCGTCCAGCAGTACACCGCCGGCATGGTCGACTCCTACTCTGCCGTGATCTACATCGGTTCGACCTACTACTGCTGTGACATCCCGGACGCGATCCCGGCCGCCTTCTACCAGGACGTGTCCACCACGACCAAGCCCGTGATCTGGATGGGTGACAACATCTGGAACATGGCGAACGCGGTGGGCGTCACCCAGTTCACGCAGAAGTACGGCTGGGACCCGACGTCGTCCTACTACGTGGACGGCAGTTCGGTCGGGACCGTGACGCAGGTGACCTACAAGAACCAGGTCCTGACCCGGAAGATCCCGGCGGGTCAGGACGGCGGCGTGCTGCGCCCCAATGTCCTCACCGGCCCCGGCTACCCGGCCGTCACCCGGCTTGCGGAAGGACTGGACACCTCCAACGGTCACACCTTCGGATGGGCGATCCGGTCGTCCAACCTGACCTACCTCGGTGAGATCCCCTTCGCCTACGTCTCCGAGAGCGACCGGATCATCGTCCTGGAGGACCTCCTCTTCGACGCCCTCGCCCCGGCCACCGTCGATCGGCACCGCGCACTGCTGCGCCTGGAGGACATCAGCCCCGACTCGGATCCCACCGAACTGCGGACGATGGCCGACTACCTGTACTCCCAGAAGATCCCCTACGGCATCAACGTGATCCCTGTCTACAAGGACCCGAACGGGACCTACAACAACGGTGTCGCACAGACGATCACGCTCGCCCAGCGTCCGAAGGTCGTCAGCGCCCTCAAGTACATGCTGGCCAGGGGCGCGGTCCTCATGGACCACGGCTACACACACCAGTACAGCAACGTCGCCAACCCGTACAACGGCGTCACCGGCGACGACTTCGAGTTCTACCGGGCCCACGTCGACGCCTCGAACAACGTCGTCTACGACGGCCCCGTCGCCGAGGACTCCACCCTCTGGGCACAGAGCCGGGTGTCCAGCGCGCTGGCCGCCTTCACCGCCGCGGGCCTGCCGAAACCGACACTGTGGACCACCCCGCACTACGCCGCCTCGGCCGCCGACTACAAGGTGTTCGGCTCCAACTTCTCGGCGCGCCTGGAGCGTTCGCTGTACTTCTCGGGAACCCTCAGCGGCACCTCCGCCGGGCCCAACTCCTTCATCGGCCAGTTCTTCCCGTACGTGGTGAAGGACGTGTACGGCACGAAGGTGCTGCCCGAGAACATCGGCAACTACGAGCCGGAGGCGTACAACAACCACCCGGCCCGCCTGCCGGCCGACCTGATCGCCTCGGCGAAGGCCAACCTGGCCGTCCGGGACGGGTTCGCCAGCTTCTTCTACCACCCCTACTACCCGACCCAGCCGCTCAAGGACACCATCGACGGCATCAAGGCCCTGGGCTACAGCTTCGTCAGCCCGTCGAGCCTGTGAGAGAACCCGCCCTGCGCAGGAGGACCGTCGCCGCTGCCGCGGTGGCGGTCCTCCTCGGCGCCGAAGGGTGCACAGCCACCGGCTCCTCCGGTGAGAAGGAACCGAAAGGAACCATGCGGGGCATCACCCTGCCCTCCTGGTACCGCACCGACTACGACAGCCCCGCCGCCCGCCGGTACCTGCGGGACATCAGGGCCACCGGGGCACGCTGGGTCACCTTCACCCCGACCTGGTACCAGCACCGGCGCACCGACTCCGCCATGCACCCCACCGAGGAGACCGCCAGCGACGCGAGCCTGAAAAGGATGGTGCGCCGTGCCCACAGGGCCGGCCTCAAGGTGATGATCAAGCCGCACGTGGACCTGCCCGGCGACGCCGACCGCGCCGAGATCCGCCCCCGCGACCGCGCCGCCTGGTTCACCTCCTACCGCCGCTTCATCACCCACTACGCCGACCTGGCCGCCGACACCGGCGCCGAGCAGTTCGCGGTGGGCACCGAACTCGCCGGGGTCTCCGGCGACCGCGAGGCGTGGACCCGGGTCGTCGACACCGTCCGCGAGCACTACGACGGCCCGCTGACCTACGCGGCCAACTACGACGAGTACACCAGGGTCGGCTTCTGGAAGGAGCTCGACCTCATCGGCATCGACGCCTACTGGCCCCTGTCCGACAGCCCCACCGCCGACACCGCACGGCTGCGCCGCGCCTGGAGACCGATCAGCGAGGAACTCGCCGCCTTCTCCCGACGCCACGACCGGCGCATCCTGTTCACCGAGGCCGGGTACGTCAGCCAGCACGGCTCCACCACGGCGCCCTACGCCTGGGACATCAGCCGCCGCACCGGCGACGCCGAACAGGCCGCCGCCTACCGGGCGTTACTGGACACCTTCACCGGCCGCCCGTGGTGGGCCGGGGTGTGCTGGTGGATGTGGGACGACTGGCCGGACAGCGGCGAGACCCCGGCCGCGCTGGCCTACACACCGCACGGCAAGCCGGCGGAGCGGGTGCTGCGGGAGAGGTGGGGCGGGTCCTGACGCCGGGTCAGCACCCCCTAGGGAACCTTGTAGGTCTGCCCGTACACCTTCCACTCCAGCGGAGTGGCAAGCCGCAGGTTGCCCTCGTTCAGGAAGCGGCGTTGTTCCGTGTCGACGCGGCTGGTGTCCGTGCCGGGGTGCAGGGCGGTCATGGCGGCGCGGCGGACGTCGAGGAACTCCGCGAGGTACGTCTTCTCCGAGCCGCCCCGGGCGGGGGTGGCCGCCCGGCGCAGGGCCGCGGCGCGGATGCCGCCGAAACTGGTCGGGCTCTGGCCGGGGCCGTGGTACACCATCGCGTCGTAGTAGATGAACTGGCCGAGGACACCCAGCCCGTCCTCCTCGGCCCGGCGCACCGCGGGGTCGAAGTAGAGGCGGTCGCGCTGCTCGTCCTGGGCCCTGCGGAACGCCGGGCGGGCGGCCTCCGCCTTCCAGGCCGCGGTGAAACCCGGGTCCAGGCCCGCGTGGGAGTCCGTGCCGTCGACCGCGCGCAGGGCGGGGAGGTAGCGGGCGAGACCGTTGCCGGGGTGCTCCTCGGTGTACGCCTGGACGAGGGTGAGCAGGTCGTGGGTGCCGGTGCAGAAACCGATGAGGCCGGCCGTGTAGCCCTGCCCGTCATCGATGTCCTCGATGTAGGCGTAGGCGGCACGCCAGTCGAGGGTGGAGTTCTCGGCGCTGGCCACCAGTTGTTGGGCCAGTTCCTTCTTGCCGGGGTCGGCCAGGCTCGCGGGCCTGGCGGCCGGTTTCCGGGCGGTCGGGGTACCCACCGCCTGCGTGACCGCGGCCGGTGTACGGACGGCCGGGGTACGGACGGCCGGGGTACGCGCGACCGACGTACGGGGCGCGGCCGTCGGACCCGTCCTCCCCTGTGCCTTCCCGTCCACCTCGGAGGTGGGTGCCGTCGAGGCGTAGACCGTCGCCGCGACCACGAGGGGCACGGCGCCGAGCAGCAGGAGACCGGCACGTTTCATGCCGCCCAGCGTACGGTCGCCCGGTGCCGCGGCAGCGGTGGCCGGGTCGGTGCGTGCGGGGAAGCGCGCGGATCTCCGCCGGATGCTCCATCCCGGGCTGTCGACCCTGTCGTGGACGAGTCGCTGCGGTGGCCGACGTCGGCGCGGACGCGGAAAATCGTCCGGCCCCCCTGACTGGCCGCCCCACGGGCTTGGTCGTACTGTCGTGTCACCTTGGGGGTTGATCCGACGGGGAGGCGACGCGGCATGAACGGCGCACGATCGGTGAACGGGGGAGCGGGGCGGGTGGTTCCGGCACGCGGGGAGGCTCCTGGCAAGGGTGAGAAACTCGCCGACTGGGCCGACGGCCGGCTCGGGTTATACGCGTTGGCGAAGGCCAACATGCGCAAGGTCTTTCCGGACCACTGGTCCTTCATGCTGGGCGAGGTCTGCCTGTACAGCTTCCTCGTCCTGATCCTCACCGGGATCTACCTCACGCTGTTCTTCGAACCGAGCGGTGTCGAGGTCGTCTACAACGGCACGTACGAGCCCCTCAACGGCGTCATCATGACGCGGGCGTACGAGTCGACGCTCGACATCAGCTTCGATGTGCGCGGCGGGCTGCTGATCCGGCAGATCCACCACTGGGCGGCACTGGTCTTCGTCACCGGCATGCTCGTGCACATGATGCGGGTGTTCTTCACCGGCGCGTTCCGCAAGCCCCGCGAACTGAACTGGATGTTCGGCTGGACCCTGCTGTTCCTCGGCATCCTGACCGGCCTGACCGGCTACTCGCTCCCCGACGACCTGCTGTCCGGCACCGGCGTCCGCTTCGCGCAGGGCGCCATCCTGTCCGTCCCGATCGTCGGGACGTACCTGTCCTTCTTCCTCTTCGGCGGGGAGTTCCCCGGGCACGACATCATTCCGAGGTTCTTCCCGATCCATGTGCTGCTGCTGCCGGGGATCATGCTGGGCCTGGTGGTCGCGCATCTGATCCTGGTCTTCTACCACAAGCACACGCAGTACCCCGGGCCCGGCCGCGACGAGAAGTCGGTGGTCGGCATGCCCTTCCTGCCGGTCTACATGGCCAAGGCGGGCGGCTTCTTCTTCCTGGTCTTCGGCGTTCTGACGATCATCGGCGGCATCGCCAGCATCAACCCCGTGTGGGCCTTCGGCCCGTATCGCCCGGACCTGGTGACCACGGGCGCCCAGCCCGACTGGTACCTGGGCTTCTCCGAGGGACTGATCCGGGTGATGCCGGGATGGGAGATCAACGCCTGGGGCCACACCCTGCAACTGGGCGTCTTCATCCCCTTCTCCCTCTTCCCGCTGATCCTGCTCGCCATCGGCCTGTACCCGTTCATCGAGGCATGGGTCACCGGCGACCGACGCGAGCACCACATCCTGGACCGGCCGCGCAACGTGCCCGTGCGCACCGGCCTGGGAGTGGCCTGGCTGAGCCTGTACGCGGTGCTGCTGATCGGCGGCGGCAACGACATCGTCGCCACCCATCTGCATCTGTCCATCAACGCGATCACCTGGTTCGTACGGGTGTCGGTGTTCGTGGTGCCGGTGCTCGCCTACCTCGTCACCCATCGCGTCTGTCTCGGTCTGCAGCGCCGGGACCGGGAGAAGGTGCTGCACGGCAGGGAGACCGGCACCATCAAGCGCCTGCCGCACGGCGAGTACGTCGAGGTCCACGAACCCCTCTCGCAGGGGCAGCTGTTCACCCTCACCCAGCACGAACAGCCACAGGCGTACGAGATCGGGCCGCTCGTGGACGAGAACGGGGTACGCCGGCAGGTGAAGGTATCCCAGCGGGTGCGGGCCCGGCTGGCGCGGGCGATGTTCGGCCCGGAGACCCGGGTGGAGAAGCCGACGGTGGAGGAGTACCGGGAGGTCACCAGCGGCGATCACCACCACTGAGGGCGATCACCGGCACCGAGGACGGTGGCCCGGCACTCGTCGGGGCTGCCCCAGGCGGCCCGCAGGGCGCGGGCCTTGGTCAGCCACAGCGACAGGTCGTACTCGGCGGTGTAGCCGATCGCGCCGTGCAGCTGGAGAGCCGTCCGGGCGGTGGCGTACGCCGCCTCGCACGCCGTGACCTTCGCGGCGGCGATGTCCTGCCCGGTCATGGTCAGCGCGGCACCGAAAACCAGGGGCCGCGCGAACTCCAGGGCGATCCTGGCGTCCGCCAGCTGGTGTTTGACGGCCTGGAACGAGCCGATCGCAACACCGAACTGGGTGCGCTGCCTGACGTACGCGACGGTCTGGTCGAGCAGCGCGAGGCCGACGCCCAGGGCCTGGGCGGCCGTGGTCAGCCGGGCGATCTGGACGGCCCGCGTCATGGCCGCGGTGACCTGCGGCCCGGTGGCGAGGAGGTCCCCGCCCGGCGGGAGGGGGAAGAGCCGGCGCGCGGGGTCGAGGCAGGGACGCGGGGGACCCGGCGCGGGGGCCAGCCTCAGCTCGGTGGCGGACGGCGCCGCTCGGGTCGCAGCCGCGGCGCCCTCCGGTTCCCGCACGCTCAGCCGTACGTCCGCCGCGTCCGCGTCCAGCGCGTATCCGCCGTGGGTCACGGTGGCCACCGACTCGCCCGCGGCCAGGGCGGGCAGCAGGCGCTTGGCCGGGCCCGGGTCGTCCAGCGCCGCCAGCAGCGTCGCCGCCGTCACCGTCTCCACCAGCGGCCCCGGCACCGCGTGCCGCCCCAACTCCACGAAGGCGACGGCGAGTTCCACGGGACGCGGCCCCATCCCCTGGTACGCCTCCGGGACCGCCAGGGCGAAGACGCCCACCTCGGCGAGACGGGACCACAGCGCGCGTCCGCCGGTGTGCTCCCCGCGGCTCCAGTCCCGTGCCACGGCCGGGGTGTCGGCGGCCGTCAGCAGGGCGGTCAGGGAGTCGGCGAAGGCACGCTGCTCGGTGGTCGGGAGGAACCGCATCACCGGCGTCCCTTCGGCAGGCCCAGCAGGCGTTCGGCGATGATGTCCCGCTGGATCTCGTTGGTGCCGGCGTAGATGGGGCCGGCGAGGGCGAACACATACCGCTCGGCCCACTCGGTGTCGGCCGCCTCGCCCGCCGCGCCCAGCAGGTCGAGGGCCGTCTCGGTGAGCGCGATGTCGTACTGCGACCAGAACACCTTGTTCAGGCTGGACTCCGGACCGAGCGACGCTCCGTCGAGGTGCCGGGAGGCGGCGGCGTAGGTGAACAGCTGGTAGGCGCGGGCGCCGATCAGGGCGTCCGCCACCCGATGCCGCACGGTATCCGGGCTGCCCCGGTCCCGCCACAGCGCGTACAGCCGGTCGGCGCCCGCCAGGAAACGGCCGGGGGAGCGGAGCGTGAGCCCGCGCTCGTTGCCCGCCGTCGACATCGCCACCCGCCAGCCCTGACCGGGTTCGCCGATCACGTCCTGGTCCGGCACGAACACCTCGTCCAGGAACAGTTCGGCGAAGGCGGGTCGGCCGTCGAGGCGGCGGATGGGGCGGACGGTGACACCGGGCGCCCGCAGGTCGAACATCACGTAGGTCAGGCCCTGATGCGGCTTGGCCGGCTCCGGGTCGCTGCGGAACAGGCCGAACGCGCGGTCGGCGAACGCCGCCCGCGAGGACCAGGTCTTCTGGCCGCTCAGCAGCCAGCCTCCGGCGGTGCGGACGGCCCTGGAGCGCAGGGACGCCAGATCCGAGCCCGCCTCCGGCTCCGACCAGGCCTGCGCCCAGACCACCTCACCGGTGGCCATCGGCGGCAGCACACGCGCGCGCTGGTCCTCGGTGCCGTGGTCGAAGAGGGTCGGCGCGAGCAGACTGACGCCGTTCTGACCGACCCGGCCCGGCGCGCCCGCGGCGTAGTACTCCTCCTCGAAGAGCAGCCAGCGGACCAGGCCCGTGTCCCGCCCGCCGTAGCGCGCCGGCCAGTCGACCACCGACCAGCGGTCCGCGGCGAGTTCCGCCTCCCACGCGCGGTGCGCGGCGAAGCCCTCCTCCGTCTCCAGGGAGGGCAGCGGAGCGGACGGTACATGGGCCCCCAGCCAGGCGCGGGCCTCGGCCCTGAAGGCCTCTTCTTCCTGCGTGAAGGCGAGATCCATCGGCGGCAGCCCTTCGACGGCACTTCCCTAACAAGTGTTTGGTAGGTTAGCGTGGCTCCATGACAGGCGTCGAGACTCCGGAGTACGTGCCCGGGCACGGGCTGCTGAGCGGACGTACGGCCGTCATCACGGCCGCCGCGGGCGCCGGGATCGGCGGCGCGACCGCCCGCCGCTTCCTGGAAGAAGGCGCGCGAGTACTGATCAGCGACACGCACACACGGCGACTCAAGGAGTACCAGGCCCGGCTGGCCGAGGAGTTCGGCGCGGACCTGGTGTCCGCGGTGCCGTGCGACGTCACCGACGAGGGGCAGGTGCGGGAGCTGTTCGACCAGGCCGTACGGGAACACGGCCGACTGGACGTGGTGGTCAACAACGCCGGCCTCGGCGGGACCTCCGCCCTGGTGGAGATGACTGACGAGCAGTGGTCGCGGGTCCTGGACGTGACGTTGAACGGCACGTTCCGATGCACCAGAGCAGCGCTGAGACGGATGAGGGACACCGGCGGCGTGATCGTCAACAACGCCTCCGTCGTCGGCTGGCGCGCCCAGGCCGGACAGGCGCACTACGCCGCCGCGAAGGCGGGCGTGATGGCGCTGACCAGGTGCGCGGCGATCGAGGCGGCCGAGTTCGGGGTCCGTGTCAACGCCGTCTCGCCCAGCCTCGCCATGCACCCCCACCTGGTGAAGGTGACATCCCCCGACCTGCTGGAGGAGCTGACCGCACGCGAGGCCTTCGGGCGGTACGCCGAGCCCTGGGAGGTGGCCAACGTGATCGTGTTCCTGGCGTCGGGCTACTCCTCGTACCTGACCGGAGAGGTCGTCTCCGTCAGCAGCCAGCACGCCTGACGAGCGAAGCAGACCACAATGGAACCGTGCCGACCAAGAAGAAGCCCCAGGTGACCGCCGTCCGGAAACCCGCGGCGGCCGCCGCCGGGGCCCGCCGTCGCGAACTCCTCGACACCGCCGCCGAGGTCTTCGCCGACCAGGGCTACAACGCCACCACCGTGCGCAAGATCGCAGACCACGCGGGCATGCTCGCGGGCAGCCTCTATTACCACTTCGACTCCAAGGAATCGATGCTGGAGGAGATCCTGCGGACCTTCCTCGACGAGCTCTGGGACGGCTACGACGCCGTCCTGGGCGCCCAGCTCGGCCCCCGCGAGACCCTCGAAGCGCTGGTCACCGAGTCGTTCCGGGAAATAGACCGGCATCGCGCCGCCGTCGCGATCTACCAGAAGGAGAGCAAGCAACTCGTCGCGCAGGAGCGGTTCGCGTTCCTCGCCGAGTCGCAGCGCAGGTTCGAGACGGCGTGGCTGTCGACGCTGGAGCGCGGGGTCGCCGCCGAGGTGTTCCGGTCCGACCTCGACGTCCGCCTCACCTACCGGTTCGTGCGCGACACCGTGTGGGTCGCCGCGTCCTGGTACCGGCCCGGGGGACAGCACAGCCCGGAGGAGATCGCCCGGCAGTACCTGTCGATGGTGCTGGACGGGATCGCCGTACGCGCATAGCCCTTTCGTCCGTCCTTTCCTGTGAGGGAGTTGCCATGGCCGAGGCCTACATCGTCGAAGCGGTCCGTACGCCTGTCGGGCGGCGCGGGGGAGGACTGAGCGGAGTCCACCCGGCCGACCTGGGGGCGCATGTGCTCAAGGAGCTGGTGGCCCGGGCCGACGTCGACCCGGCCGCCGTGGAGGACGTCGTGTTCGGCTGCCTCGACGCCGTGGGCCCGCAGGCCGGGGACATCGCCCGGACCTGCTGGCTGGCGGCCGGGCTGCCCGAGGAGGTGCCCGGGGTGACGGTGGACCGGCAGTGCGGTTCCTCGCAGCAGGCCGTGCACTTCGCCGCGCAGGGCGTGCTGTCCGGGACGCAGGACCTGGTCGTCGCGGGCGGTGTGCAGAACATGTCGCAGATCCCGATCGCCTACGCGACCCGGCAGGCCGCCGAGCCGCTCGGCTTCACCCAGGGCCCGTTCGCCGGCAGCGAGGGCTGGCGGGCCCGGTACGGGGACCGGGCGGTGAACCAGTTCGCCGGCGCCGAGATGATCGCCGCGAAGTGGGGCATCAGCCGACAGGACCAGGAGGAGTTCGCGCTGCGTTCCCACCGGCGGGCACTGGCGGCGATCGACGAGGGCCGGTTCGAGAGGGAGATCGTGCTGTACGGCCAGGTCACCGTCGACGAGGGGCCGCGCCGGGACACCTCCCTGGAGAAGATGGCCGGGCTGAAGCCGGTCATCGACGGCGGCACCATCACCGCGGCCTGCTCCTCGCAGGTCTCCGACGGGTCGGCGGCCATGCTGCTGGCCTCGGACCGGGCGGTGCGTGAACACGGGCTGCGGCCCCGGGCGCGCGTGCACCACCTGTCCGTGCGCGGCGAGGACCCGATCCGCATGCTGAGCGCGCCGATCCCGGCCACCGCGCACGCCCTGAAGAAGACCGGCCTGTCGATCGACGACATCGACCTCGTCGAGATCAACGAGGCCTTCGCGCCGGTCGTGCTGGCCTGGCTGAAGGAGACCGGCGCGGACCCGGGGAAGGTCAACGTCAACGGCGGTGCGATCGCTCTCGGGCATCCGTTGGGTGCGACGGGCGTCAAGCTCATGACGACCCTGCTGCACGAACTGGAGCGCACCGGCGGCCGGTTCGGCCTCCAGACGATGTGCGAGGGCGGCGGACAGGCCAACGTGACGATCATCGAGAGGCTGTGAGGGCGTTCAGGGGGAGGCCGCGAGTCTTTCCCTGACCTGCTCGGCCTCCTTCATGATCCGCTCCACCAGTTCCGCGCACGACGGCAGGTCGTCGATCACCCCGGCGACCTGCCCGGACGCCATGACACCGAGATCCGTACGGCCGTCGACCATCGCGGACTTCAGCAGCATCGGCGTGTTCGCGGCGAGCAGCACCTGGCTCCAGGACAGCTCCTTGCCGTGCTTCATGGCGAGGCCGTCACGGACCAGCTGCGGCCAGGTGAGACCGGAGAGCCTGCGGAAGGCCGCCGCGTGCCGGACCGCGTGCAGCAGCCCCCGCGCGCGACCCGAACGCTCCAGAGAGTCCACCAGATCCGTGCGCAGCATGCGGTGCGGAAGGCCGTCCACCGCACGCGTGACCGTGACGTCCTTCACCGTCGCCGCCTGATAGCGCGCCTTCACCGCGTCCGGCACCGTCGAGTCCGAGGTCAGCAGGAACCGGGTGCCCATCGCGACCCCCGCCGCCCCGTAGGCCAGCGCCGCGACCAGCCCCCGTCCGTCGAAGAAGCCCCCGGCCGCCACCACCGGGATGCCCACGGCGTCCACCACCTGCGGCAGCAGCACCGTCGACGCCACCTCACCGGTGTGCCCGCCGCCCTCCCCGCCCTGTACGACCACCGCGTCCGCGCCCCACGCCGCGACCTTCTCCGCGTGCCTGCGCGCCCCCACGGACGGGATGACGACGACGCCGGCCTCCTTCAGCTGAGCGATCAGCTCCCGCGAGGGCGCCAGCGCGAACGACGCCACCCGCACCCCCTCCTCGACGACGATCCGTACCCGGTCCCCGGCGTCCGCGGCGTCCGCGCGCAGATTCACCCCGAACGGCGCGTCCGTACGGGACTTCACCTCCCGGACCGCCTCCCGAAGCCCGTCCACCGTCATCGTCGCCGAGCCCAGGATGCCGAGCGCCCCCGCCTGAGCGACCGCGCTCACCAGCCGCGGCCCGGCGACCCAGCCCATCCCGGTCTGCACGACCGGATGCCGCACCCCGGTCAGCCGGGTCAGTGCCGTGTCCATCAGGCCGCGACCTCCAGGGCCCGGGTGTTCCCCGGATCGATCACCTCGCGGATCAGCGCCAGTTCCCCGGGCGTCGGTTCACGGGTGTACGGCACCTCGTCCGGGACGGTCAGCTCGAAGCCGGTGGCCTCGCTGACCTGGTCCACGGTGACGTCGGGGTGCAGCGACGCCAGTCGCATCGAGTGGTCGGGGGTGGCGAAGTCGAAGACGCCCAGGTCGGAGACGACCCGGGGGACACGGTGGTAGCGCGCCGTTCCCGGATGGTCGGCGGCGTGGTCGTAGCCCACCCCGCACACCATGTCGACGCGCTCGACGAAGACCCGTCGGGAGTGTCTCGGGATCCAGTAACTGGTCGGGTTGTTCAGGGTGTTGACCGACGCGCCGCGCACCCCGAGCAGCTGCCGGGTGGGGCGGCCCCAGTCGCCTATGCAGGAGATGTTCTGGTTGCCGTACCGGTCGATCTGGCTCGCGCCCATCATCACGTGCCGTCTGCCCCCGGTGACCAGGGTGAGGTGCTGCCGGTAGGGCAGCCAGCCCTCGACGGTGCCGTCCGGGCCGACGAGCATCGCCTCGCCGTCGGTCAGCAACAGGTCCGGCGCGAAGGTGCGGCGGGCCAGCCGGGCACCGATGGACGGGATCACGCCCATCGGGCTCGCCAGGATCTCACCGGCTTCCCGCCAGGCCTCCGCGCAGGCGATCACGCAGTACTCGGCGCGGCTGATGGTGCTCATGCCTCCTCCTTTTCGGCCCCGGCGGCCCCGGCGGCCCCGGCGGCCCCGGCGGCCCCGGCGGCCCCGGCGGCCCCGGCGGCCCCGGCGGCCCTGACGGCCGACTGGTAGGCCTGCTCGTCCCCGTCGAGGAACCGCGCCGCGAACTGCGCCCACGGCGTGGTCGCGTACCGCTTCTGGAACGCCTCGTCGCGGCCGTAGTCGGGGGCGCAGGACGTGAAGTGGGCGCCGTTCGGGGCCTCGACCACGCCGGTGACCGTGTGGCGTTTGACCAGCAGGGTCTGCGGCGCGCCCGTCTTCGTCAGGTCGGCCGTGTCCACCAGCCGCTCGCAGGACACGTACGCGGCGTCCGCCGCCTCGCAGAACAGGTCGTCGAAGTACGGGTCCGGGCCCAGGTACTGGCCGTTGCCCTGCCGGTCCGCGCGGCTCATGTGCACCAGGGCGGCGTCCATCCTGAGCGCCGGCACCGCCACTAACGTCTCGTGGTCGTCGTACGGCGACGTCACCGTCCGCAGACCGGGGTTGACCCGCATCACGTCCGAGCCGATACCGGCCCGCACCGGCAGGAAGGGCAGCCGGTTCGCGGCCGCCTGCAGGCCCCACAGGAACATCGCCTCGTCGATCTCCGTCAGGTCGAGCAGGCCGCGCTCGCGGGCCGCTCGGTAGTGCGGTTCGAGAGGGATCGAGTCGAGGGTGACGAAGGCGGTGACCAGCTTGCGGATCCGTCCGGCGGCGGCCAGCATGCCGACGTCGGGACCGCCGTACGAGACGACGGTGAGGTCGGTGACGTCCGACCGGAGCAGCGCCCTGACCAGGGCCATCGGCTTGCGCCGGGAGCCCCACCCGCCGATGCCGAGGGTCATGCCGCTGGTGAGGCGGGAGACGGCCTCGTCGGCGGTCATCGTCTTGTCGCTCACCTACGCACCTTCCTTCCGGAAGTTGTCGCGGACGCGGTCGGCCACGCCGCTGAGGTTGGCCTCGAAGGTGAATCCCTGCTCGAAGCGGTAGCTGCGCCGCACGTCCACGGGGTCGATACCGTTGATGGCCGCCTTCGCCATACGCAGCAGCCGGCCGTCCTTCGCGGCGATCTCGCCCGCCAACTCCAGGGAGGCCACGGGAAGTTGATCGCCCGGTACCACCCGCCACACCGAGCCGTGCGCGTGCAGCTCGGCCGCGGTCGCCGTGCGGGAGGTGTAGTACAGCGCCCGCATCAGGTGCTGGGGGACCAGCCGGGACAGGTGGGTGGCCGCGCCGAGCGCCCCCCGGTCCAGCTCGGGCAGCCCGAAGGTGGCGTCCTCGCTGGCCACGATCGCGTCCGCGTTGCCCACCAGGCCGATGCCGCCGCCCAGGCAGAAGCCCTGCACCGCCGCCACCACCGGCACCTCGCACTCGTACACGGCCGCGAAGGCCTCCGCGCAGCCGGAGTTGGCGCCGAGCAGCGCGCTGTGCCCGCGGGACTGGATCTCCTTGATGTCCACGCCCGCGTTGAAGCCGCGCCCCTTGGCCGCCAGCACCACGCACCGCACCTGCGGCTCGCGGCCGGCCGCGCGCACGGCGTCGGCCAGAGCGAACCAGCCGTGCACCGGCAACGCGTTCACCGGGGGGAAGTCGACCGTGACGACGGCGATGCCGGTGTTTCCGGTGTTTCCGGGTTCTTTTTCCAGGAACGAGGTGGAGACACCCATGGGCGCATCAGCTACCTTTCCACCAAACGTTTGTTAGGTGAAGGGTAGCGGCGAATGGACCTGGACGGGAAGGTCGTGGTCGTCACCGGCGGGACCCGCGGTGTCGGTGCCGGGATCGCGCGGTCCTTCGTGGGGGCGGGGGCCGAGGTGATCGTCTGTGCGCGCAGACCACCGGACGTTCCCCTCCCGAAGACGGAGTTCGTGGCGTTGGACGTACGGGACGGTGACTGCGTACGGCGTTTCTTCGCCGGGCTGCCCCGGGTGGATGTCCTCGTCAACAACGCGGGCGGCGCCCCCTACCGCCTGCTCACCCAGGCCGAGCCCGAACGGCACGTGCGGGTCCTGGAGTTGAACCTCCTCGCGCCGCTGACGGTGTCTCTGGCCGCGTACGGCCACCTCAAGCGGGTCAGGGGGTCGATCGTGATGACCGGCAGTGTCAGCGGCGGCCGTCCCTCGCCCGGCACCGCCGCGTACGGGGCGGCCAAGGCGGGGCTGGAGAACCTCGCCCGCTCGATGGCCGTCGAGTGGGCGCCGGACATCCGCGTCAACACCCTCGTCGTCGGCATGGTCCGTACCGAGCGGTCACCTCTGCACTACGGGGACGACGAGGGCGTCGCGGCCGTCTCCCGCACGGTCCCCCTCGGGCGCCTGGCCGAGCCGTCGGACGTGGGAGCGGCGGCGGTCTTCCTCGCCTCGGACGCCGCCGCCTACATCAGCGGGGCGAGCCTGCTCGTCCACGGTGGCGGGGAGCGGCCCGCCTTTCTGGACGCGGCAACCGTCAACAAGGAGACGTGAGATGAGCGGACTGTGTGACGGACGGGTCGTCGTCGTCACCGGCGCGGGCCGCGGACTCGGCCGCGCCCACGCGTTGGCGTTCGCCGCCGAGGGCGCCCGGCTCGTCGTCAACGACCTCGGCGTCGGCCTCGACGGCGCGCCGGGCGCCGGCAACCCTGCCGAGCAGGTGGCGGCGGAGATCCGCGCGGCGGGCGGTGAGGCGGTCGCGCACGGCGGCGACATCGCCGTGAGCGAGGGGGCGGCGTCCCTGGTGGCGACCGCCGTGGAGACGTACGGCCGTCTGGACACCCTCGTCAACAACGCCGGTTTCCTGCGTGACCGGATGCTGGTCAACTTGGACGAGGACGACTGGGACGCCGTCCTGCGGGTCCATCTGAAGGGACACTTCCTGCCCCTGAAACACGCCGCCGCACACTGGCGTGCCGAGACCAAGGCGGGCCGCACACCCGAGGCGCGGATCGTCAACACCAGTAGCGGAGCGGGGCTGTTGGGCTCGCTCGGGCAGGGGAACTACAGCGCGGCGAAGGCCGGGATCATCGGGCTGACCCTGGTGGCCGCGGCGGAGCTTCGGCGCTACGGCGTCCAGGTCAACGCCATCGCGCCTGCGGCCCGGACCCGGATGACGGAACGTACGTTCGCCGAGACCATGGCCGCGCCTGCTGTCGGCTTCGACGCCATGGCCCCGGAGAACGTCTCTCCGCTGGTCGTGTGGCTGGGCTCGTCGGCGAGCGTCGGTGTCACTGGGCGGGTCTTCGAGGCGGAGGGCGGGCGGATCGCGGTGATGGAGGGCTGGCGGGCGGGGCCCAGGGTTGACAAGGGCACGCGGTGGAGGCCGGGGGAGGTGGGGGAGGCGGTGCTGAAGCTGTTGGGGGAGGCGGAGGTGCCGGGAATCGTGTACGGGGCTTGAGCGGGTACTCGGGCCGACCGTGCGGGTGGGGTCGGGGCCGCGTCGGGGGGTGTCCGTCCTCGGAACGTCGCGGAATCGGTCGGTTACCAACTTGACGGTGTTGACGCGACAACCGCTGCGGGCGGACACCCCCCGACACGTCCCCTTGCCGCCGTGTCCGGGTGCGGGAGTCCCGGGGGAGAGGGACCCTCCGACGCGTCCCCTTGCCGCCGTGCGCGGGCGCGGGAGCGTGGGGCCTATGTGTCGCATTCCAGGACGGTTCGGCACAGTGCGCAGCGCGCTCTTACTCTTCCGCGTACGGGGATCCGGATGCGTTGATGGCAGGTCGGGCAGGGGAAGGAGACCCGCAGGCCGGTGCCGTCGGGGGTGAAGGAGTAGGGGACGCCGGGGTGTGGGGCGGGGGCGTGGCGTCGGTCGCGGGCGTAGCGTCGGCGGCCCGCCCAGCCTGCGGCAGTCAGCGGTGGAGTCTGTTCGTCCTGCCGGGCCAGTGACATGCCCCGCACATACGCTGTGTAGGCCTGCGGGCTGGTGAACCACACCGAGGGGTCCTCGCCGAAGACGAGGGCGCGCTTGGCGAGGACGTAACCGAACTCCTCCGGGGTGAGGTACCCCAGCTTCTGTGACGACGCCGCGTCCTGACGGAACGCGTCGAGGAGCAGCCAGCCGGCGCCGAGGTAGGTCGCCGCCGTGTCCGTGAGGATCTCGTTGTCCCGGGTGCCGGGGAACGACAGGTCGAGGCGGTGCAGATAGACGTGCATCACCTCGTGCGCCAGGGCCGCGCCGATGTCCCGGCGGTGGGTGCGGAACCGGTCGTTCAGCTCGACGAAGTACTCCGGCCCGGCGGTGAGTTCGACGTTCGCAGCGTGCCGCATCTCGCGGAAGCTCACCACCAGCCGCGCGTCCGGCAGGCGGTAGTGCCGCACCAGCTCGCGGGCCACCCGCTGCGCCCCCAGATACAGGTCGTCGGTGTCGCCGAAGGCCACGTCGGCGGGGACCACGCTGGTCGCGAACGTCTGCACGGTGTCGTACGACAAACGTTTGTACAAAGCGTTGATGGCGGCCCGCACTGTCTCCAGGTGCGGGTAGCCGTGCTCGACCGGTCCGTCGTTCGCCACGCCCGTACCCCCAAGACGCCCTGAACTTGATTCCACTCTACGGGGACACGGTCGGAACCTCTCCGGTCGGTCTGTGTGCCCTGAGGGCGGGTGCGGGTGCGGGTGCGGGGGCGAGGGGGAGGGGGAGGGGGCGGGTGCGTGCAGCAGCCGGACTCGACCCCTGGCGGTGATCACGTCCATGGGTGAAGATCGTCGCTGCTTGGATGAAGCGGAGAACACGAAACCGGGAGGGCCGCGGATGTACCACACCTGGATGCGGTTCCTCACGCCCGGCCCCGCCCACCACCGCCTCGGCCTCGTCTGCCTCGGCGTCGGCCTCCAGCACGGCGCCCTGCCCACCGTCGGCCCCCGCACCCTCGACCACCACGTCGCCGTCGTCATCAGCACCGGCACCGGCTGGTACCTGAGCCCCGACGGCCGCCGTACGACCGTCACAGCGCCCGCGTTGCTGTGGCTCACCCCAGGCGTCCCACACCACTACGCACCCGACCCGGGCGGCTGGGACGAGGGCTTCGTCGACTTCACCGGCCCCGCCACCGCCACGTACACCGAACTCGGCTACATCGAGCCCGACCGCCCCGTGGTGCCCCTGACGGACACCGCAGCCCCACGCGGTGTGGTCGCCCGCATCGCCCGCGCCGCCCGCCGCGACAACCCCCTCCTGGAAGTGGAGACCGGGGCCGCCGTCCACGAACTCCTCGTCGCCCTGCGTCGCGCCCGCGCCGACCTCACCCCCGACGGCGACCAGGTCCTCAAGGCCCTCGCCCGCGACGCCTGCCTGCCGCTGTCGGTCGCCGACCACGCCACCCGGCACGGCATGACCCCCGCCGAACTGCGCACCGCCGTCCGCCGCGGCGCCGGCTGCAGCCCCAAGGACTACCTCCTCGGCATCCGGCTCGGCCGCGCCAAGGAACTCCTCGCCGCCACCGAACTGCCCGTCGCGGCCGTCGCCCGCCGCGTCGGATACGACGACCCCGCCTACTTCTCCCGCCTGTTCACCCGCCGCGTCGGCATGGCCCCCGTCCGCTTCCGCGCCCAGCAGGGCCGCACCGTCCCCGGCGGCTGGAGCAACCAGGTCCCCGACCCCGACGATCCACCCATGATCGAACGCCCGCACGCCCCGTAATGTGGTCGCCCATGACCACCAGCAACACCCCGGCCGGCGACGTCGACCCCGCCGTCCGCGAGGAACTCGCCCGGCTGCGCGACAGCATCGACAACATCGACGCCGCCGTCGTCCACATGCTCGCCGAACGCTTCAAATGCACCCAACAGGTCGGCCACCTCAAGGCACGCCACCAACTCCCGCCCGCCGACCCGGCCCGCGAGGCCCGCCAGATCGAACGACTGCGCACCCTCGCCGAGAACGCGAAACTCGACCCGGCGTTCGCCGAGAAGTTCCTCAACTTCATCATCGCCGAGGTGATCAGACACCACGAGAGCATCGCCGAGGACACCGTGAACGGCTCGACACGGTAGGCGAACCGCCCTCCATCTCGAACAGGCCTCGAACGGACCCCGGTGGGCGCCCCCGAGGACGTGACACGAGGGCCACCGAGCGGCATGCTGCGCTGTGCACTCCTTGTCAGCTGACGAGTACTCCCCGTCAGCTCATCGGACATAAGCTGGTCTGTCCACGAGGGAGGGACGCCGGACCATGCCGTCGGATGCCAGGATCCTCATCGTCGACGACCACGAGGACACCCTGTACGCGCTGGAGAGCGCCCTGGCCCCCCTGGGCTACCTGCTGGGCCGCGCCACCAGCGGCGACGAGGCACTCAAGCAGGTACTGCGGGGCCAGGTCGGCCTCCTCCTGCTCGACGTGCGCATGCCCGGCGTCAGCGGCGTCGACGTCGTGCGCTACATGCGACGCCTCGAACAGACCCAGCACATCCCCGTCATCCTGCTCACCGGCTTCGGCCCGGACCACGAACTGACCTCCGCCGCCTTCGCACTCGGCGTCGCCGACCTCGTCATGAAACCCGTCGACCCCTGGGCGCTGCGCACCAAGGTCCGCTACCTCTTCGACACCCACCAACGCCACCTCGCCCTCGAACACGAGGTCCGCGAACTGCGCGCCCTCATCAAGGACCACACCGAAACCGAGGAAACCCCACCCCACCGCACCCCGCCCCACCCGAACACCAGGGTCCCGCTCCCGCGCGCACAAGGGGCGCACACCGGGGAGCTCGAACAGGACCGGACATAGGGCGCGTACCGATCCGCCTCTGTGCCATGCCATCACCATCAGGCAGCATGGCCACCATGTCCGTACTGACGCGCGACGAAGCGCAGACCCGTGCCCGGCTCATCGACGTCCACCGCTACACGATCGACCTCGATCTGACCGCCGGGGACGACACCTTCGACTCCCGCACCGTCATCAGGTTCACCGTTCGCGCCGACCAGGACGTCACGGACACCTTCGTCGAGGTCAAGCCCGCCGCACTGCGCTCCGTCACCCTCGACGGACAACCCCTCGACCCGGAAACCCTGGACGAGAACCGACTGCCCCTGAAGAACCTCACCCCCGGCGAACACGAACTGCGCGTCGACGCCGACATGCGCTACTCCCGCACCGGCGAAGGCATGCACCGCTTCACCGACCCCACCGACGGCGAGACCTACCTCTACACCCAGCTCTTCATGGACGACGTGCAGCGCGTCTTCGCCGCCTTCGACCAACCCGACCTCAAAGCCGTCTTCGACCTGTCGGTGAAGGCCCCCGAAGAATGGACCGTCCTCGCCAACGGCATCACCGAACACCTCGGCGAAGGCCGCTGGCAGGCCGCCCCCACCCCCCTCATCTCCACCTACCTCGTCGCCGTCGCCGCCGGCCCCTGGCACTCCGTACGCACCGAACACCGCGGCCTGCCCTTCGGCATCCACTGCCGCCGCTCCCTCGCCCCGTACCTGGACACCGACGCCGACGAAATCCTCGACATCACCCGCCAGTGCTACGACCGTTACCACGAGAAGTTCCAGGAGCCCTACCCCTTCGACTCCTACGACCAGGCGTTCGTCCCCGAATTCAACGCCGGCGCCATGGAGAACCCCGGACTGGTCACCTTCCGCGACGAGTTCGTCTACCGCTCCGCCGTCACCGAAACCGAACGCCAGACCCGCGCCATGGTCATCGCCCACGAGATGGCCCACATGTGGTTCGGCGACCTCGTCACCCTGCGCTGGTGGGACGACATCTGGCTCAACGAGTCCTTCGCCGAGTACATGGGCTACCAGACCCTCACCGAAGCCACCCGCTTCACCGACACCTGGACCGACTTCGGCGTCACCCGCAAAGCCTGGGGCTACGACGCCGACCAACGCCCCTCCACCCACCCCGTCGCCCCCGAGAACGTCGACGACACCGCCTCCGCCCTCCTCAACTTCGACGGCATCTCCTACGCCAAGGGCGCCTCCGCCCTCCGCCAACTCGTCACCTGGCTCGGCGAGAAGGACTTCCTGGCCGGCATCAACACCCACTTCACCCGCCACAAGTTCGCCAACGCCACCCTCGCCGACTTCATCGACTCCCTCGCCGCCCACACCGACCGCGACGTCCACGCCTGGGCCGACGCCTGGCTGCGCACCACCGGCGTCGACACCCTCACCCCGCACATCACCACCGACGGCGGCACCTGCACCCTCACCGTCAAACACACCGGCAGCCGCCCCCACCGCGTCGCCGTAGGCCTCTACGACCGCGACATCGCCGACGACGGCCACCACCTCGCCCTGCGTGAACGCCTCGACCTCGACATCCCGCAGACCCGAACCGCCGAACCCCACCCCATCGGCAAACGCCCGGCCCTGCTCCTCCTCAACGACGGCGACCTCACCTACGCCAAGATCCGCTTCGACACCGAGTCCTTCCGGACCGCCGGCGCCGCCCTCGCCGGCCTGCCCGAACCAGTCACCCGCGCGGTCGTGTGGAACGCCCTGAGGGACGCCGTCCGCGACGCCGAACTGCCGCCCACCGCCTACCTGGAAGCCGCCCGCACCCACCTCCCCCACGAGACGGACCTCGCCCTCGTCCAAGGCGTCCTCGCCTTCGCCTCCACCCAGATCACCGACCGCTACCTCACCCCCGAACAACGCCCCGCCGCCCTCGCCACCCTCACCGCCCTGTGCCGCGACCTCATCCGCCGCACCGAGGACGGCGACCACCCCGGCCTGCGCCTGATCGCCGTACGCCACCACATCGACGTCGCCGCCCACCCCGACACCATCGCCGCCTGGCTCGCCGACGGCACCGTGCCCGGAGGCCCGGAACTCGACCCCGAACTGCGCTGGCGCGTCCTCGCCCGACTCGCCGCCCTCGGCGCCACCGACGAAGCCGCCATCGCCGCCGAACTGGAACGCGACCCGAGCGCCACCGGCCAGGAAGGCGCCGCCCGCTGCCGCGCCGCACTGCCCGACCCGGACACCAAGGCCAAGGCCTGGGCGTCGATGTTCACCACCGACGACCTCTCCAACTACCTCTTCACCGCCACCGCCCAGGGCTTCTGGCAACCCGAACAGGCCGACCTGGTACACGAATACGTACCGCGCTACTTCCAGGACGCCGTCGCCGTCGCCGCCCGCCGCGGCCCCGCAATCGCCGACGCAGCCGGACGCTGGGCCTTCCCCACCCACGCCGTCGACACCGACACCCTGCAGCAGGGCCAGACCTGCCTGCGCGACACCGACCCCATCCCCGCCCTGCGCCGCAAACTCGCCGACCAACTCGACGACCTGGCAAGGGCGTTGCGCGTCCGAGGGGAGTAGTACCAGGGACGTAGGACACGGCTGGTCCCCGCGGACGATGCGCGGGGCCAAGCACGCTTCCTAGGCTCGCGGGGACCTGATCAACCCCCACCCCAGGAGAAAACCCGTGATCGCAGTGACCGGCGCCACCGGCAACGTGGGCCGCGCCCTCGTCCACCGTCTCCTCGCGGCCGGCCGGCCCGTACGGGCCCTCACCCGCGACCCCCAGCGAGCCGCCCTGCCCGAGCAGGCCGACACCGTCCGCTTCCAACTCGACGACCCCGAAGCCCTCTTCGACGGCGTCACCCGGCTCTTCCTCTACGCCCAGGCCGCCGGCGACACCACCGGCTTACTCCTCGACGCCGCCCGCCGGGCCGGCGTCCGCCACGTCGTCCTGCTGTCCTCCGGCATCATCCAGGACGGCGCCGACGAGACCCACCCCATCCACGTCATGCACGCCACCGTCGAACAACACATCCGCGACAGCGGCCTGACCTGGACCTTCCTACGCCCCAACGCGTTCTCCACCAACGCCTACCAGTGGGCCCCGCAGATCCGCACCGGCAACACCGTCCGCGGCGTCTTCGCCGACGGGCTGAGCGCCCCCATCCACGAGGACGACATCGCCGCCGTCGCCGCACACGCCCTCCTCGACGACGGCCACGAAGGCGCCACCCACCGCCTCACCGGCCCCGAAGCCCTCAGCAACGCCGAACAGGTCACCGCCCTCGGCCACGCCCTCGGCCGCACCCTCGACTTCGTCGAAGTCCCACCGGACCAGGCCGGACCCGACCTCTTCCCCCACGTCCCACCGCACCTGCTCGCCGGCCTGCTGAAGTCCTTCGCGGCCACCGTCGGCACACCCCCGGAGATCACCACCACCGTCGAACAGATCACCGGCACCCCGGCCCGCACCTTCGACACCTGGGCACACGACCACGCCGAACACTTCCGCGGCTGAAAACCCGACCAACACGTTCCCCCCGCACGGGAGTACCCCCGTTCGGGTCTGAATCGTTGAACTCCCCGGGCGCGCCCGGGCCACCGCGCTCAAGCTGGAACTCGCCTCGCCCAGCGCCCCGGAGGACAACGATCAGCACACCACCGCTCGCCTCAGGACCCGAAGGCCCCCACGCCCTGCGGCCACTGCTCCACACCGTCCTCGACGCCCTCCACTCCGGCACCCGCGCCCGCCAAGGCCCCCTCCCCGCCGGCGGACCGGGTGCCGTCGCCGCACGCCTACGCGACGCCGTCGGCGACATCCTCCCCACCCAAGGCGACCCCGACGCCCTACGACGCCTCGTCCACGCCCTCACCGAAGGCGCCGCCGACCCCGCCGACCCCCACTGCGCCGCCCACCTGCACTGCCCACCCCTCGCCGTCGCCACCGCCGCCGACCTCGCCGCGTCCGCCCTCAACCCGTCCCTCGACTCCTGGGACCAAGCCCCCGCCGCATCCGAACTGGAAAAGCTGGCGACCACCGCCCTCGCCCGAGAGACAGGCGCCACGGACGCCCTGGTCACCACCGGCGGCACCGAATCCAACCAACTCGCCCTCCTCCTCGCCCGCGAGACACACGGCCCCGGCGTCCGACTCGTCCACGGCGCCAACGCCCACCACTCACTGCCCCGCGCCGCCTGGCTCCTCGGCCTGCCCGAACCCGTCGTCGTCCCCGCCCCCGCCGGCACCCTCGACCCCGCCGCCCTCGACGAAGCCCTCACCACCGTCCCCGGGCCCCTGCTCGTCGCCGCCACCGCCGGCACCACCGACGCCGGACTCATCGACCCCCTCCCCGACATCGCCGCCCGCTGCGCCGCCCACCGCACCCGCCTCCACATCGACGCCGCCTACGGAGGAGGGCTCCTGTTCAGCGACCGGCACCGAACCAAACTCACCGGCCTCGAAGCCGCCGACACCATCACCCTCGACCTGCACAAACTCGGCTGGCAACCCATCCCCGCGGGCCTCCTCACCGTCAAGAACCCCCACGACCTCACCGCCCTGAACCACCACGCCGACTACCTCAACGCCGAAGACGACACCGAAACCGGCTACCCCGACCTCCTCGGCCGCTCCCTGCGCACCACCCGCCGACCCGACATCCTCAAGATCGCCGTCACCCTCAAAACCCTCGGCCGCACCGGCCTCGCCACCCTCGTCGACCAGGTCTGCGAGCACGCCCACACACTCGCCGACCTCATCCACGACCACCCCACCCTCGAACTCCACGACCGGCCCACCATCAGCACGGTCCTGTTCCGGCCCACCGGCGCCACCGACGACACCGTCGCCGGCATACGCAGACACCTGCTCCACCACGGCCGAGCCGTCCTCGGCCGCGCCCGCCTCGACGGCCGGCTCTGGCTCAAGGCCACCCTCCTCAACCCCCACACCCGGCCCGAAGACCTCACCGGGCTCCTGAAACTCGTGGAAGGAACCACCCCCCGATGACCCCGACGCCCCACCCCCCACACCACCAACCCGACGCACCCCGCGACCTCGTCGGCATCGGCATCGGCCCCAGCAACCTCTCCCTCGCCGCGCTCGCCCACCCCCTCCCCGACCTCGACACCGTCTTCTACGAACAGCGCCGCACCTTCGACTGGCACCCCGGCCTGCTCATCGACCACGCCACCGTCCAAGTCCCCTTCCTCGCCGACCTGGTGACCCTCGCCGACCCCGCCAACCCCTGGACCTTCCTCAACTACCTCAAAGCCCGCGACCGGCTCTACCCCTTCTACTTCGCCGAGCGCTTCCACATCCAACGCGCCGAATACGACGCCTACTGCCGCTGGGTGTCCGAGAACCTCCCCACACTGCACTTCGGCCACCAGGTCGACGCCGTCCGCTGGAACCCCGAACGCGACCTCTTCGAAGTCGACTACACCCAACTCGACACCGACGGGGAAGCCGAAGCCCTAGGCCGGACCTACACCAGAAACATCGTCCTCGGCATCGGCACCGAGCCCTACATCCCCGACCCACTCAAACCCCTCGTCGAGACACCCGGCGTACCCGTCCTCCACGCAGCCGACTACCTCACCCACCGCGACACCCTCCTCACCGCCGACCACGTCACCGTCATCGGCTCCGGACAGTCAGGCGCCGAAGTCTTCCTCGACCTGCTCCGCAACCGCCCCACCGGCCACGAAAAACTCCACTGGCTCGGCCGCACCGAAGCCTTCGCCCCCATGGAGTACTCCAAACTCGGCCTCGAACACTTCACCCCCGACTACACCCGCTACTTCCACGCCCTCCCCGAAATCGTCCGCGACCGACTCGTCACCACCCAATGGCAACTGCACAAAGCCATCGACGCCGACACCATCGCCGCCATCCACGAAGAGCTCTACCGCCGCACCCTGCACGGCGGCTGGCCCGACGCCGTCCTCACCCCCGGCGTCCACGTCCGCACCGCCGGCCGCATCGCCACCACTCAAATCGAACTCCACCTCGAACACACCCAGCAAAACACCCGCTCCCGCCTCACCACCGACGCCGTCGTCCTCGCCACCGGCTACCGCGAACGCCCCCTCGACCGCATCCTCGCCGGCCTCGACCCCTACCTACGCCGCGACAACCGCGAACGCCCCCGCATCGACGAACAGTTCCGCCTCGTCCTCGACCCCTCCGTCACCGGCGCCGCCTACGTCCAGAACGCCGAACGCCACACCCACGGCATCGGCACCCCCGACCTCGGCCTCGCCGCCTGGCGCAGCGCCACCATCCTCAACACCCTCACCCCCCAACAGCCCTACCCCCTGCCCACCCGCACCGCCTTCACCACCTTCGGCCTCCACCAACACCAACCCCAAGTGCCCCACGCACGCCAAGCCCCCCGAACCCTCACCCCCCTCATCGACGGCCGGTAAAACGGTAAAAAACAGAGGGACGACGGGAAAAACTCCCACCGTCCCTCACACACACGACCCGACACCCCACAAAACCGGGGCGCCGAAACTCAGAACACCGGCGTACCCTCCCGCGTCAACTTCCAGTCCACCGACGCGAAGTCCTTCGGATCCAGCACACCCTTAGCCGTCACCCACTCCGAGATCCGCGTCCGGATCTCCGTCGACTCCGACCACAACTCCTTCGCCGACGCCACATGCGGGAACGCACCACCACCATTGGCACGATAATTGTTCACCGCCAACACGAACTGCTGCGCATCATCCAACGCGGCACCACCGAACGACAGATTCCTGATCCGCGAACCCGACGCCTGGGCGATATCGATCTCGTACGACAACCCCGACACATAGTCGTAGTTGTAATCCGGACGACCCCCCGCGTTCGTCAGCTTCTCCACATCCACAGCCGCACCCGACGCCGTCTGCACGAAGTACTGCGCCGAGTACTCCAGATACGCCCTGACCTGCGCCCCCGTCATCAACTTCGCGACCAGCGTGTTGTCGTACACATACAGACTCGACAGATCCCGGATCGTCACCTCACCCGCCGGGATTTCAGACGTCCGCGAGAACGGCGACGCCTGCGCGATCACCGGCAACGACGCGTACTCCGTACCCGCCAACGCCGCCCTGACCACGTCCTCCTGCACCTTCGTGATCAAGTCGATGATCGGCGCGTCCTTGTACCGCGCCTCCACCGTCGTCAACGTCTCCGTCGCCGTACCGACCACCTGATTCACATACGCCACCACGACATCGTGATCAGCCTTCAACAACCTGGTGATCTCCGGATCGTCCGCCACCGAATTCGAGTTCAACACCGACGACTTCACCGACTCCACCGACCAGCGGCCTCTGTCGAAGACCAACTCGAAGTCGAACAGGGACAACCGCTCCGCATACGCCAACGGCTCCGACAGCACCACCGTCCTGCCCGTCTTCGTGTTGGTCACCTTCAACTCGGGAATCTCCACATGCGCGTGCCCCACCAGAATCGCGTCGATCCCCGGCACCTGCTGCGCCACCAGCGCCGCCGAATTCTCCACATACGGCAACTGGTCACCGTACGACGACGTACCCGACGACCCCGAATGCGCCGACACCACGACGACATCCGCACCCATCGACCGCAGTTTCGGCACCCACTTCGCCGCCTGCTCCTCAAGACCCGGGAACATCAACTTCCCCTGCACATACGCCTTGTCCCAGATCGCGATCCCCGGGTTCGTCAACCCCAGCACCGCCACCTTCACCGGCGGCGCACCCTTCACATGGAACTTCTTGATGAAGTACGGCGGAAACGCCGGCTTCAAGGTCTTCGCGTCCAGCGCGTTCGCCCCCAGCAGCGGAAAATCACACTGCTCCTCGAACTTGCGCAACGTCTCGATGCCGTAGTTGAACTCATGGTTGCCCAACGCCACCGCGTCATACCCGATCGCGTTCATCGCCGCCGCCATCGGATGCACCGGACCACCCTTGGCTGTGATCGGATCCACTTTCGCGTAGTAGTACGTGAGCGGCGTGCCCTGAATCGTGTCGCCCGCGTCCAGCAACAACGTGTTCCGACGGCCCTTCTCCGCACGCACCTGATTCACCAGCGTCGAGATCCGCGACAGACCCTGCGCGTTACCCGCCGCGTCCGCGTACTCCGCGTCCTTGAAGTAGTCCCAGTTGAAGACATGACCATGCAGGTCCGTCGTCCCCATCACCGTCAGCGCATACCGCTTCACCGGCCGATGCCCCTTCCCCGCCACCGCGGCCCGCGCGTCAGAGGCCTGAGCCACCGGAGCCGCCGCCCCCACCAACGCCACCCCCGCCCCGGTCACAGCGGACTTCTTCAGAAACTTACGGCGATTCAACGGCATGTCTCGATCCCCTCAGGCAACGGCCAACGCGCCACGGTCAACGACGCGCGTAGATTCTGACCCGCCCACGCCACAACGCAACAGCCCCCACAGGTTGCGATCCGATGACCAGCCACGCCCCCCGACCAAGAACCACCTGACAGAGTGGGACACATGACCACCCCGACACCCCACGACCCCCACCCCGCCGTCCCCTACGGCACCCCCGACGCCCCCCGCATCGCCGTCCGCGGCGAAGCCCACCTCGAAGTCGACCCCGAAATCGCCCGCATCAGCATCACCGTCGCCTCCCGCGGAAAAGACCGCCGCACCGCCCTCGACGACCTCACCCACCGCAACACCACCGCCCTCAACCTCCTCAAAAGCTACGGCGAAGCAGTCGAACGCATCGAAACCGGCACCTTCTCCATCACCCCCCAACTCAAAGAAGGCCGCGGCGAACGCATCCACGCCCACCACGGCCGCGTCCACATCACCGCCGAACTCACCGACTTCACCGCCCTCGGCGAACTCACCACCCGCCTCGCCGACCTCGATCTCACCCGCGTCGACGGCCCCTGGTGGGCCCTACGCCCCAACTCACCCGCCCACCGCACAGCACGACAACAAGCAGTACGAGAAGCCGTACAACGCGCCAGGGAATACGCCGAAGCACTCGGAACCACCCTCGCCGCCCTCGTCGAACTCGCCGACATCGGCGCCGAGAACACCCCACCCGCCTACCCCGCCGCACCCGGCGGCCGCATGCGCTCCATGGCCTACGGCGCCCCCGCAGACACAGCCGCCGCCCCCCTCGACCTCGAACCCCAACGCCAACACGTCCACGCCCAGGTCAACGCCCGATTCACCATGGCACCCCCACAGCTGTGAACCACCTGGTTCCGAGGGCGCAACCACAGCCATGACCGCACAAGAATTCGGCCACCGAATGCTCATCGGAGCATCCCTGCGCACAATTCAACACTTGTCAATAGCTCGTCACCCAAAGGTTGTCGAGAAGCCATGCACACCCAATTCCCTACCCACCGGTAAGGCCTAGGGTCACCTCATGCGCCGAGCGAAAATCGTCTGCACCCTGGGCCCCGCCACCGACACGTACGACCAGATCAAAGCCCTGGTCGAAGCCGGAATGGACGTAGCCCGCTTCAACCTCAGCCACGGCACCCACGCCGAACACGAGGAGCGCTACCACCACGTACGCAAGGCCGCCGACGAGACCGGCCGCAGCGTCGGCATCCTCGCCGACCTTCAAGGCCCGAAGATCCGCCTCGGCGCTTTCACCGAAGGACCCGTACTCCTCGAACGCGGCGACACCTTCACCATCACCGTCGAAGAAAACACCCCAGGCAACGGCCACACCTGCGGCACCACCTACCCAGGCCTCGCCACCGACGTCACCCCCGGCGAACACATCCTCGTCGACGACGGAAAAGTCTGCCTCCAAGTCACCGCCATCGACGGCCCCCGCATCCACACCACCGTGATCGAAGGAGGCATGGTCTCCGACCACAAAGGCCTCAACCTCCCCGGCGTCGCCGTCTCCGTCCCCGCCCTCTCCGACAAGGACGAAGCCGACCTCCGCTGGGCCCTGCGCACCGGCTTCGACATCGTCGCCCTCTCCTTCGTCCGCAGCGGCCACGACATCCACGACGTCCACCGCATCATGGACGAACAAGGCCGCCGCCTCCCCGTCATCGCCAAAGTGGAAAAACCCCAGGCAGTCGAAGCCATCGACGACATCGTCGCCGCCTTCGACGGCATCATGGTCGCCCGCGGAGACCTCGGCGTCGAAATGCCCCTCGAACAAGTCCCACTCGTCCAAAAACGCGCCATCAAACTCGCCAAACGCAACGCCAAACCGGTCATCGTCGCCACCCAAATGCTCGACTCGATGATCGAGAACTCCCGCCCCACCCGCGCCGAAGCCTCAGACGTCGCCAACGCGGTCGTCGACGGCACCGACGCCGTGATGCTCTCCGGCGAGACGAGCGTCGGCAAATACCCCATCGAAACCGTCACCACCATGGCGAAAATCATCGAAGCCGCCGAAGAAGTCATCCTCGCCAAAGGTCTCCCCGCCCTCACCGACAGCAACAAACCCCGCACCCAAGGCGGCGCCGTCGCCCGAGCCGCAGCCGAAATGGGCGACTTCCTCGGCGCGAAATACCTCGTCGCCTTCACCCAGTCCGGCGACACCGCCCGCCGACTCTCCCGCTACCGCTCCCCGATCCCCCTCCTCGCCTTCACCCCCGAGCCGGCCACCCGCTCCCAGCTCAGCCTCACCTGGGGCGTCGAGACCTTCCTCGGCCCCACCGCCGAATCCACCGACGCCATGGTCGACCAGGTGGACGAGCTGCTCCTGCAGTACGGCCGCTGCGAGAAGGGCGACGTCGTGGTCATCACCGCCGGCTCCCCGCCCGGCGTCTCGGGCTCGACCAACCTCGTCCGGGTGCACCACATCGGCGAGGACGACAAGTAGGTCGGCGGTCAGTGCTTGGGGCCTACGTGGGTGTCGAGGCGGGCGACGGAGGCCTTCTTGGCGACGGAGATGTTGTACGGGTTGCCGTTCCGGGAGCAATGCGTCCATTCGATCCCGAGCCTGTCGAGGGTCTCGGTGTAGAGCTGGCGGATGTCGTCGGAGACGTTGGTGAAGAAGTAACGGGGATACTCGTACCGCTTGCGCTCACCGGCTACGAGGCGAGTGGTCCAGTTGGTGATGCGGCATCCGTCGGAGTGGATGAGACCGCGGACGAATTCCCAGGGGTGCGCGTCGACGATGGCTTGTTGCCAGGGTTCGAGGGCGATGGTGCGCTCGTGTTTCCTGCCCGGCCCGTGTTGAGGGAACAGGCAGTGCAGGTGCTTCGAGTAGACCTTCACGTTGCTGCAGCCGGTTCTGCGGACGCGGCACACCGAGTTGTACGGGAAGACCGCGCGCATGGCCTGCTCACAGTCGTCCATGAGGCCGGGCCATGACTCAGTGCAGGTGATCATGAGGTTGGGCACTCGATGCTCGGAGTAGTGACTGATGTGGCCATCGCCGAGATAGAGGCCCAGCAGGTAGCCGTACGCGGGTTCATCGAGGTCCCGTCCGTCGCATCGGGGGCACTTGGGATCGTGCTTGCCAGGGCACTCGCCGCGTTTCGCTCGGTCCAGATGCTTCCAGTAGCCGACCGTGCCGAGGGGCACGTTCAGACGCCGTGCGACCTCGGCGTTTTTGGTGCCGCTGCGCAGGAGGGTGAGGGCTTTCTGTCGTACTTCAGTGCCATGAAAGTTCATATGGACACTCTGCGTCACTGATCGTGACTGAATGCAGTAAAAAGCGGGTGTTCACGAGAACGTGAGCATCCGCTTCTGGATCAATGGTGCCGGGTGCGGGACTCGAACCCGCAAGCCCTCTCGGGCAGATGTGTTTGAGACATCCGTGTATGCCATTCCACCAACCCGGCAGGACTGGCTGTTCGGAATCATACCGGGTCACCGCAGCCACCCGCCTCTAGGTAGGCTGCATAGGCAGCAGTACGTGCCCGGCCCGTAACGAGGAGCCCCCGTGACCGCCCCCGAGTCGCCCCAGCCAGTAGACGCGCCCGACGACGACAAGTCGCACGTGCCTCCGCTGACGACCCGTGTCGTCATCGCCGAGGACGAGGCCCTGATCCGGCTCGACCTCAAGGAGATGCTGGAGGAGGAGGGCTACAACGTCGTGGGCGAGGCCGGTGACGGTGAGCGCGCCGTGGAGCTGGCCCGTGAGCACAAGCCGGACCTCGTCATCCTCGATGTGAAGATGCCGAAGCTGGACGGTATCTCCGCGGCGGAGAAGATCGCGGAGGAGCGGATCGCCCCGGTGTTGATGCTGACCGCGTTCTCGCAGCGTGACCTCGTGGAGCGGGCGCGGGACGCTGGTGCGATGGCGTATCTGGTGAAGCCGTTCAGCAAGAGTGACGTGATTCCGGCGATCGAGATGGCCGTCTCACGGTTCACGGAGTTGCGGGAGCTGGAGAACGAGATCGCTGATCTCACTCTGCGGTTGGAGACCCGGAAGCTGGTGGATCGGGCGAAGTCGATTCTGCAGACGGAGTACGGGTTGACGGAGCCGGCGGCGTTCCGGTGGATTCAGAAGACGTCGATGGATCGTCGGATGTCGATGCAGCAGGTGGCGGAGGCGGTCATCGCGGATGCCGACGAGAAGAAGGGCGGCAAGGGCTGACGCCCTGCCCCTGAACGCCGTCGAGGCCCGCGCCCCCGGACAGGGGGTGCGGGCCTCGACGTATGGCGGGAGGGCCGGACTCAGTCCTCGCCGAGGTACGCCTTGCGTACCGACTCGTCGTGCAGGAGGTCCTGTCCGCTGCCGGAGAGGACGATGTTGCCGACCTCCATGACGTGGCCGTGGTCGGCGAGGGAGAGGGCTGCTTGGGCGTTCTGTTCGACGAGCAGGATGGTGGTGCCCTGGGACTTGAGTTCGGCGATGGTCGCCATGATCTTCTGCATCATGATCGGGGAGAGGCCCATGGAGGGTTCGTCGAGCATGAGGAGTTTGGGCTGGGACATGAGGGCGCGGCCCATGGCGAGCATCTGCTGTTCTCCGCCGGAGAGGGTGCCGGCGGCCTGCTTGCGGCGCTCTCCCAGGATGGGGAAGAGGTCGTAGGCGCGCTGGATGTCCTTTTCGATGCCGGCCTTGTCGGTGCGCAGGAAGGCTCCGAGTTGGAGGTTTTCGGTGATCGTCAGCCGGGGGAAGATGTGGCGTCCCTCGGGGGAGTGGGCGAGGCCGAGGGCGACGATCTTGTGTGCGGGGGTGCCGTTGAGTGGTTTGCCGTCGAAGATCACGCGGCCGCTTGTGGGCTTGAGGAGCCCGGAGAGGGTGCGGAGGGTGGTGGTTTTGCCGGCGCCGTTGGTGCCGATGAGGGTGACGATCTGACCGGCTTCGACGGAGAAGGAGATGCCCTTGACGGCTTCGATCTTGCCGTAGGCGACCTTGAGGTCGTGGACCTCGAGCAGTGCGGTCACTGGGCGTTTCCTTCCTTGCTGGTGGGGCTCTCCGCGGCGTCGTGGGTGGCGGCTTCGACTTCGGCGGCTTCGACTTCGGCGGCTTCCTCGGCGCCGGGTGCGCCCTCGAACGGTGTGCCGAGGTAGGCGGCGATGACGCGTTCGTCGCCCTGGACGACGTCGGAGGTGCCTTCGACGAGTTTCTCGCCTTGGACGAGGCAGGCGACGCGGTCGGACAGGTTGAAGATGAAGCGCATGTCGTGCTCGATGACGAGGACGGCTATGCCGCGGTCGCGGATGGCGAAGACGAGGTCTTCTGTTGCCCGTGTTTCCTGGGGGTTCATGCCTGCGGTGGGCTCGTCCAGGAGGAGCAGGCCGGGTTCGCTGGCCATGGCGCGGGCGATTTCGAGCTTGCGTTGTTCGCCGTAGGGGAGGTTGCGGGAGAGGTGGTCGGCTTTGTGGGCGAGGCCGATGAACTCCAGCAGTTCCATGGCGCGTTCGCGGGATGCGGCTTCGGCCTTGCGGAAGCCGGGGCCTCGCAGCAGGGCGGACCAGAGGCCTTCCTTCGTCCTGGTGTGGCGGCCTACGAGGACGTTTTCCAGGACGGTCATGTTGGCGAAGAGCCGGATGTTCTGGAAGGTGCGGGCGATGCCTGCGCTGGTGACGAGGTGTGGTTTGGGTGGGAGGACGGTGCCTTTGTAGGAGACCTTGCCTTCGGTGGGGACGTAGAGGCCGGTGAGGCAGTTGAAGAAGGTCGTTTTGCCGGCGCCGTTGGGGCCGATGAGTCCTACGATTTCGCCGGTGTTGACGGTGAGGTCGACGCCGCGGACGGCGGTGAGGCCTCCGAAGCGCATGGTGACGCCGCTGGCTTCGAGGACGGGGCTGGTGGCGGTGGTGGTGGTCATGTGGGTCACGCCCCTGCCTTGGTGACGCCGACGGTGGAGGCGGGCAGGCCTTGTTCGGGGATGTCGAGTTGGCCGGTCTCGTGGAATTCGAGTTGGCGGCGTCGGTTGGCGATGATGCCTTCGGGGCGGAAGCGCATGAGCAGCACGAGGGCGATGCCGAAGGCGAAGAGTTGGTACTCCTTGAGGAAGCCGAGCTTCTCGGGGAGGAGGTAGAGCAGGGTGGCGCCGAGGATGGGGCCGTTGACGGTGCCCATGCCTCCGAGGACTACCGCTGCGAGGAGGAAGGCGGAGTTCGGGGGTACGGATCCGGCGAACTGGTAGGGGGCGGGGTTGACGCTGTAGCCGACGTGGGCGCTGACGGTGCCGGCGAGGCCGGCGAGGGAGGCGCCGAGTGCGAAGGCGATGAGCTTGACCCGGAAGCCGTTGATGCCCATGGCGGTGGCGGCGGTTTCGTCTTCGCGGATGGCGATCCAGGAGCGGCCGATGCGGGAGTCGGCGGCGCGGTTGAAGACGACGACGACGATGCCGGTGATGATCAGCATCAGCAGGAAGTAGTTCGCGAAGCGGCCGAGGGTGATTCCGCCGATGTCGTGGGCGTTGCCGAGGTTGAACCCGAAGAGGTTCATGTCGGGGATCATCGAGATGCCGTTGGGGCCGTTGGTGATGTTCGGTCCGGAGGAGCCGTCGAGGTTGTTGACGGTGATGCGGAAGATCTCTCCGAAGCCGAGGGTGACGATGGCGAGGTAGTCGCCGCGCAGTCGCAGGGTGGGGGCGCCGATCAGGACGCCGAAGACGAGCGATGCGGCCATGCCGGTGAGCATGGCGGCCCAGAACGGGAATTGGACGCCGGAGAACCGGGAGAACTCGGAGCCGGAGACGAGGGCTGCGGCGTAGGCGCCGACGCCGAGGAAGGCGACGTATCCGAGGTCGAGGAGTCCGGTGAGGCCGACGACGATGTTCAGGCCGAGGGCGACGGTGGCCACGACGAGGATGTTCACGCCGAGGTTGGCGTTGTGTTCGTTGCCTTCGACGAAGGGGAAGATCGCCGCGGCGAGGAACGCCATGGAGGTGGCGAAGCCCTTGTGGTGGGCGTTGAGGGTGGCGAAGCGGTCGAAGAGTCCGGCGGTCTGGAGTGCCCAGGTGCCGAAGATGACGAGCAGCAGGTAGCCGATGAAGGTTTCGCTGGCGTCGGGGTCGACGCCGATGCCGTAGGTGAAGACGATCAGGGCTGCGGCGGTGGCGGCGGTGATGACGAGGCGTTCGGCCCAGCCGGGGAGTGTGGTGGCCGGGGGGAGGTTCTCGGCTTTGGCGACCAGATCTTTGAAGGATTTGCCGGGGTGCGGCAGCGCGAGGGCGCCGGTGAGGGCGAGCAGGGAGGCGATGGCCGCGATGTAGGCGCCGGGGTCAAGGGCTACGAGGCCCTTGAGGTCGACGGCGATGGCGATTGCGGTGAACCAGCTGACGGAGAAGGCGGAGGCGGCGGCGAGGAGGATGGGCGCTGGGGCGTCTGCTGGGTTGAGCCAGCGCAGGCCGCGGACGTTCCAGAGGGTGAGCGCGTACAGGAGGGTGAGGGCGCCGGCGACGAGGGCGAGGACCTGGAGTCCGGCGGGGGAGCCGTAGTAGGTGAGGTCCCCGGGGAAGTCGGCGGTGTAGGTCCATGACATGAACGTGCTGGCGATGGTGCCGATGGCGCCGACGGCGATGAGGATGCGGGCGACGTTTTCGGGGAGCGGGACGAGGCCGCGGGTGGTGTTCGCCGTGGTGGCAGGGGTGTTGTTGTCTGTGGTTGCCATGGTGTTCACGCCCTGTCCGCGACGCGTTCGCCGACGAGGCCTTGTGGCCTGAACAGCAGTACGAGGATGAGGAGGACGAAGGCCCAGACGGAGGCCCAGCCGCCGCCTCCGAGTTGTTGCATGCCGGGGATGCCGTCGATGTAGGAGGTGGCCATGGTTTCGGCGAGGCCGAGGACGAGGCCGCCGATCATGGCTCCGTAGATGTTGCCGATGCCGCCGAGGACGGCGGCGGTGAAGGCTTTGAGTCCCATCTGGAAGCCCATGTCGTATTTGACTGAGCCGTAGCGCAGGCCGTAGGCGACGGCGGCGACGGCGGCGAAGAAGCCGCCGATGGCGAAGGCGATGACGATGATGCGGTTGGTGTCGATGCCCATGAGCTGGGCGGTGTCAGGGTCTTGTGCGGTGGCCTGCATGGCGCGGCCGGTGCGGGAGAGGCTGACGAAGAGGGCGAGGGCTGCCATGCAGAGGGGGGCGGCGACGATGACGAAGACGGAGCCGCTGCTGATGCTGATGGAGCCCAGGTGCCAGGGGCCGAAGTCCAGTTGGGGGAAGTTGCGGTCGGTCTTGGCGTTGGGGTACCAGTTGAAGACGGCCTGCTGGAGGGCGAGGGAGAGGCCGATGGCGGTGATGAGTGGGGCGAGGCGTGGTGCGCCGCGTAGTGGCCGGTAGGCGAAGCGTTCCGCCCCGACGGCGATGAGGACGGAGACGAGTCCGCCGCCGATGAGCATCGCTGGGAGGGCTATCCACATGGATGTGCCGTCGGGCAGGACGTAGAGGTAGACCGTGAGTGCGCCGAAGCCTCCGGTCATGAATATCTCGCCGTGGGCGAAGTTGATGAGCTGGACGATGCCGTACACCATCGTGTAGCCGATGGCGATCAGCCCGTACATCGAGCCGAGGAACAGCCCGTTGGCCAGCTGCTGCGGCAGGGTGTTCACCGCATGGCCTCCATGTGGGTGTGGAGAGTGGACGGGGGCATATGGAGCGGGCCGCGCGGTGACGTGTGGTCTTGGCCGCGCGGCCCGGGGGTTTAGCTAGCGGCGGAGTGGATCAGCCGTTGAAGGTGCCGCTCTTGACGGCCTTCCACTTGCCGGAGACGACCTGGTAGACGGTGAGCTGCTTGTTGGTGGTGTCGCCGTACTGGTCGAAGGCGACGGGGCCGGCGATGCCGTCGAACTTGGTCTTCTGGACCTCGTCGACGATCTTGGCGCGGGCGTCGTCGGGGATCTTGCCGTCCTTCACGACGTTGCCGATCGCCTTGATGATGGCGGTGGCGGCGTCGTAGGAGTAGCCGCCGTAGGTGCCGTAGTCGCCCTTGAGGCCGGCGGCCTTGTACTTCTTGATGAAGTCGGCAGCTGTGGGCAGGGAGTCGACGGGTGCGCCGACGGAGGTGACGAGGTCGCCTTCGGAGGTCGCGCCGGCGCTCTCGATGTAGGTCGGGGTGAACATGCCGTCACCGCCGAACAGGGGGATCTTTGCGCCGCCGTCCTTGAGCTGCTTGGTGAGCTTCTCGGACTCGTCGTACTGGCCGCCGTAGTAGACCAGGTCGGCCTTGGAGTTTTTGATCTTGGTGACGAGGGCGGAGAAGTCGGTGTCGCCGACGTTGATGTGGTCTTCGCCTGCGACCTTGCCGCCGTCCTTGATGAAGCCGGCCTTGAAGAGCTTGGCCAGGCCTGCGCCGTAGGTCTGCTTGTCGTCGACGATGAAGACGTTCTTCTTCTTGAGCGTCTTGGTCGCGTACTCGGCTGCAAAGCCGCCCTGCAGGGCGTCGGTGGTGGCGGTACGGAAGTACGTCTTGAACGGACGGGACTTCGACGTCTGCCAGTTCTTGCCCTGGGTGAGTTCGGGCGCGGTGTTGGAGGGCGAGATCTCGACCAGGTTGGCGGTGGCGAAGACCTGCTGCATCTGGGTGGCGACACCGGAGTTCAGCGGGCCGACGACGCCGAGCACCTTGTCGTTGTTGACGAGGGCGGTGGCGTTCTGCTGGCCGCTGGCCGGGATGGCCTTGTCGTCGAGCGCCTGGACCTTGAAGGTGACGCCAGGGACGGTGTTGTTCTTGTTGGCGTCGTTGACGGCGATCTGCACGCCGCCCTGGATGCCGAGGCCGGTAGCGGAGTTCTGGCCGGTCAGCGGAGCGTCAACGCCGATGATGATCTCGGTCTTGCTGTCGCTGTTCTTGTCTCCGCCGTCGTCGCGCGAACCGCATGCGGTCAGCGTGAGTGCTCCGGCGGACAGTGCAGCGGTGATGGCGATGAGTGAACGTCGACGCACGTTCCAGTCCTTTCCGTGGGCGGCCCTCCCCCGTGGAAGAGACCGAGTCGGCGCCTGGCCCGGAGTGACTTACGGTGGCGCGGTGACTGGCCGTGACTCTAAGCGGGTGTGGGGAACCTGGAGGAGGGTCTGGGGGAGGCTGTGACGCTCTTGTTATGACACGGCGTAATGCGGAGCGGTGCCCGATGGGCGGAACAGCGGAATTCGGGCTGATTCGCCCTGTCCGCATAGTGAGAACCTGCAGGACTCGCGCAGGGTGGTTCAGGTGTCTCGGGTGTTTTGGTCATGACCGAAATTTATTGCCGCAGGCGACTTGTAGGGCTATGAAGAGGTGCTGCCCAAGATGCTGGGCCGGGGTGGTGACGGTGGTCTTTCATTGCAGGTGTATTACGTAGAGTTACGCCCAGGAAAGGCTGTCCGGTGTCCTTCGGGCTGTCCGACGGTCCGTCACGTGCAGGGCGAGGACGTTGTTCCGGCTGTTGAGGCCTTCGTCCGCAAGGCGGACCGGGGGCCGACGTCAGGGGCGCGCCGGCTTCTGCGGCCGGGCGCGTGGAGTCGGCCGTTGCCGGCGAGGAGGGCCGCGGTCGGCGCCGCGACGAGAACGGGGCGCCGGTGTCGGGCGTACCAGTGGGCGAGATGTCCGTCCGAACTGTGGTGCGATGCTGGGGAGTTCAGTGGCTCCGTGGTGTCCCGTGGGCGCGGGCGGCCCCGCTGCGGAGCCTCAGTAAGCAATCGGCGGCGACGCGGATGCCGTTGTGGACGCGGTCCTTCGGCTGCTGTGCCGCCCGCGGAGGCCGATGTCCCGCACCTTGCGGCGAGGCTGCCCGCGAGGAATGCCGACACCTGCCCGCAGCCGAGCTCGGATCCCGGTCGTGGGTGCGGTGGGGCGTCCGGCGGCGCCCGGCCGGGTGCTGGGCGGTGCGGGCGGTCGGGCGCCGGCGGCCTTCCAGGCGGGGCGGGCTCAGCCGGCGGCGCCCGGCCCCTTCTGGTCGCCCGGGTTCACGTCGCGGAGCAGGCAGGTCAGGCGGGCGGTGCACACCCGTCGTCCGTCCTCGTCGCTGATCACGATCTCGTACGTGGCCGTGGAGCGTCCCTGATGCACGGGGGTGGCCACGCCGGTGACCAGTCCGGAGCGGGCGCCGCGGTGGTGGGTGCAGTTGAGGTCGACGCCGACGGCGATCTTGGAGCTGCCTCCGTGGAGCATGGATCCCACGGATCCGAGTGTCTCGGCGAGCACCGCGGAGGCGCCGCCGTGCAGGAGTCCGTAGGGCTGGGTGTTGCCCTCCACCGGCATGGTTCCGACGACGCGTTCCGGGGACGCCTCCACGATCTGTACGCCCATGCGCGTGCCGAGGTGTCCGGCGGAGAACAGGGCCTGCAGGTCGACGCCGAGTGCGGCGTACTCGTCGATGACCTCCTGCGGGAACTTCACGTGCTGGTGCTCGCCCATGGGGTCCGGCTCCGTTCGATGTGGTCGGTACGCGTCCGCGCGCGGGCGGCCGTACGGCTCCTCGCTGAGCAAACGCTCAGTCGGTCGCCGATTGTTCCAGACGTACGACGACGGACTTGCTGGCCGGGGTGTTGCTGGTGTCCGCCGTGGAGTCCAGCGGCACGAGCACGTTGGTCTCGGGGTAGTACGCCGCCGCGCAGCCCCGTGCGGTCGGGTAGTGCACGACCCGGAAGCCCGGTGCCCGCCGCTCCACGCCGTCCTTCCACTCGCTCACCAGGTCGACGTACGAGCCGTCGGTGAGGTGCAGGGCCCGCGCGTCGTCGGGGTTCACCAGGACCACCCGGCGGCCGTTCTTGATGCCCCGGTAGCGGTCGTCGAGGCCGTAGATGGTGGTGTTGTACTGGTCGTGCGAGCGCAGGGTCTGCAGCAGCAGGCGGCCCTCGGGCAGTTTCGGGTACTCGACCGGCGCGGCGGTGAAGTTGGCCTTCCCGGTGGCGGTCGGGAAGCGGCGCTCGTCGCGGGGGGCGTGGGGGAGCGCGAAGCCCCCGGGGTGTGCCACGCGCGTGTTGAAGTCCTCGAAGCCGGGGATCACGCGGGACACGCGGTCGCGGATGGTGGCGTAGTCCTTCTCGAACTCCTCCCACGGCGTCTTGCTGTTGTCGCCGAGGACCCGGCGGGCGAGGCGGCACACTATCGCCGGTTCGGACAGCAGATGGGTGCTCGCGGGCTGGAGGCGTCCTCGGGAGGCGTGCACCATGCCCATGGAGTCCTCGACGGTCACGAACTGCTCACCGCTGTCCTGGAGATCGCGTTCGGTGCGGCCGAGCGTCGGCAGTATCAGGGCCCGCGCGCCGGTGACGGCGTGCGAGCGGTTGAGCTTGGTCGACACGTGCACGGTCAGCCGGGCCCGGCGCATGGCCGCCTCGGTGACGTCGGTGTCGGGGGAGGCGGCGACGAAGTTGCCGCCCATGGCGAAGAAGACCTTCGCCTCGCCGTCGCGCAGGGCGCGGATGGCCTGGACGACGTCGTAGCCGTGCTCGCGGGGCGGCGCGAAGCCGAACTCCTTCTCCAGGGCGTCCAGGAAGGCGGGCGCGGGGCGTTCGAAGATGCCCATCGTGCGGTCGCCCTGCACGTTGGAGTGGCCGCGCACCGGGCACACGCCCGCGCCCGGACGGCCGATGTTGCCGCGCAGGAGGAGGAAGTTGACGACCTCGCGGATGGTCGGCACGGAGTGCTTGTGCTGGGTGAGGCCCATCGCCCAGCACACGATGGTGCGCTCGGAGGCGAGGACCATGCGCAGGGCTTGTTCGATCTCGCCCTGGGACAGGCCGGTCGCGGTGAGTGTCTCGTCCCAGTCGGCGGCGCGGGCGGTCGCCGCGAACTCCTCGTATCCGTGGGTGTGTTCGCGTACGAACTCCTCGTCGACCGCGCCTGAGCCCGCGCCGGAGGCGCTGTCAGACTCAGCGAGGATCAGTTTGTTGAGGAGGCGGAAGAGGGCCTGGTCGCCGCCGATCCGGATCTGCAGGAACAGGTCGGTGAGGGCGGTGCCGGCGGTGAGGCCCTTGGGGGTCTGCGGGTTCTTGAAGCGTTCCAGGCCGGCCTCGGGCAGCGGATTGACGCTGATGATTTTCGCGCCGTTGGCCTTGGCCTTCTCCAGGGCGGAGAGCATGCGTGGATGGTTCGTGCCCGGGTTCTGTCCGGCGACGATGATCAGGTCGGCCTTGTGGAGGTCCTCCAGCAGGACGCTGCCCTTGCCGATGCCGATCGTCTCCGACAGGGCCGAGCCGGACGACTCGTGGCACATGTTGGAGCAGTCCGGCAGGTTGTTGGTGCCGAGTTCGCGGGCGAAGAGCTGGTACAGGAACGCGGCCTCGTTGCTGGTGCGGCCGGAGGTGTAGAAGAGGGCCTCGTCGGGTGAGCCGAGGGCGGTGATCTCCTCGGCGACGATGTCGAAGGCCCGCTCCCAGGTCACCGGCTCGTAGTGCGTGCCGCCCTCGGGCAGGTACATGGGGTGGGTGAGCCGCCCCTGCTGTCCCAGCCAGTAGCCGCTCCTGGTGGCCAGGTCGGCGACGGGGTGCGCGGCGAAGAACTCCGGGGTGACCCGGCGCAGGGTGGCCTCCTCGGCAACCGCTTTCGCGCCGTTCTCGCAGAACTCCGCCGCGTGCCGGTGTTCCGGCTCCGGCCAGGCGCAGCCGGGGCAGTCGAAGCCGTCTTTCTGGTTCACGCGCAGGAGGGTCAGCGCGGTGCGTTTGACGCCCATCTGCTGCTGGGCCATGCGCAGGCTGTGTCCGATGGCTGGGATCCCCGCGGCCGCGTGCTTGGGCTCGGCGATCTGCGGTGCGTCCTGGACCGGATCTGCCTTGGGCGGCTTCGTTGCCATCGCGCGCTCTCCTTCTTCCCTGGCCGCGTACACCTGTGCGGTGTCCGTCGGTTCCGGGTGGTCCCCCGGTCGCCCGCACTTCGCCGAATCCTCGCACGTGCATGTGACAGCGATCGAGGCCGGGCGGTGGCCGGTGGCGTGAGCGACGAGCGGGGCGGACGGTGTCGTCCGGGGGTGAGCGTCGGGGGCGGGCGGGCCGCACTGTCAGTGGCTCGTGGCAGGATCGGGGTCGTGGCAGAAACAGCATCGAAGAAGACCGACAAGACCGCCGAGGGCGAGCGCCCCCGCCTGATGCTCATGGACGGGCACTCGCTGGCCTACCGTGCGTTCTTCGCGCTGCCCGCGGAGAATTTCACGACCGCGACGGGCCAGCCGACGAACGCGATCTACGGCTTCGCGTCGATGCTGGCCAACACCCTGCGCGACGAGGCGCCCACACATTTCGCGGTGGCGTTCGACGTCTCCCGCAAGACCTGGCGTTCCGAGGAGTTCACGGAGTACAAGGCGAACCGCTCCAAGACCCCGGACGAGTTCAGGGGCCAGGTCGAGCTGATCGGTGAACTGCTCGACGCGATGCACGCGCAGCGCTTCGCCGTCGACGGTTTCGAGGCGGACGACGTCATCGCCACCCTCGCCACCCAGGCGGAGGCCGAGGGGTTCGAGGTGCTGATCGTCACCGGTGACCGTGACTCCTTCCAGCTGGTCAGCGAGCACACGACCGTGCTGTATCCGACGAAGGGCGTCTCCGAGCTGACCCGGTTCACTCCGGAGAAGGTCTTCGAGAAGTACGGGTTGACGCCGGCGCAGTACCCCGATTTCGCGGCTCTGCGGGGCGACCCGTCGGACAACCTGCCGGGCATCCCGGGTGTCGGCGAGAAGACGGCCGCGAAGTGGATCAACCAGTTCGGTTCGTTCGCGGAGCTGGTCGAGCGGGTGGAGGAGGTCAAGGGCAAGGCGGGGCAGAACCTCCGCGAGCACCTGGAGGCCGTGAAGCTGAACCGGCGGCTGACCGAGATGGTCCGCACCGTCGAGCTGCCCAGGACGGTCTCCGACCTGCGGCGCGATCCGTACGACCGCAAGGCGGTCGCGTTGGTCCTGGACACCCTGGAGATCCGCAATCCGTCGCTGCGTGAGCGGCTGCTCGCCGTCGACCCCGGCTCCGAGGAGGCCGAGTCGACGCCGGTCGTGGACAGCGGCGTGGAGCTCGACGGCACGGTGCTCGGCACCGGCGAGCTGGCTGGGTGGCTGACCGAGCACGCCACCGACGTCCTCGGTGTGGCCACCGTCGACACCTGGGCGCTCGGCACCGGCTCGGTGGCCGAGGTGGCGCTCGCCGCGTCCGGGGGAGCGGCGGCGTGGTTCGACCCGTCGCAGCTGGACGAGGCCGACGAGAGGGCGTTCGCCGCCTGGCTCGCCGACGCGGACCGGCCCAAGGTCTTCCACAACGTCAAGGGCGCGATGCGGGTCTTCGCCGAGCACGGCTGGACGATCGCGGGCGTCAGCATGGACACGGCACTCGCCGCCTACCTGGTCAAGCCGGGCCGTCGCTCCTTCGACCTGGACGCGCTGTCCCTGGAGTACTTGCACCGTGAGCTGGCCCCCGCGGCCACGGCCGACGGCCAGCTCGCCTTCGGCGCGGACGACGGTGCCGAGGCCGAGGCCCTGATGATCCAGGCCCGTGCCGTCCTCGACCTGGGTGAGGCCTTCGAGGCCCGCCTCCAGGAGGTCGGCGCCGCGGGTCTGCTGCGTGACGTGGAGCTGCCCACCTCGGCGCTGCTGGCAAGGCTGGAGCGGCACGGCATCGCCGCCGACCGGGCCCACCTGGAGGCCATGGAGCAGATGTTCGCGGGTGCCGTTCAGCAGGCCGTGAAGGAGGCGCACGCGGCGGCCGGCCACGAGTTCAACCTCGGCTCGCCCAAGCAGCTCCAGGAGGTCCTCTTCGGTGAGCTCGGACTGCCGAAGACGAAGAAGACCAAGACGGGCTACACCACCGACGCGGACGCGCTGGCGTGGCTGGCCGCCCAGACCGACAACGAACTGCCGGTGATAATGCTGCGGCACCGCGAGCAGGCGAAGCTGCGCGTCACCGTCGAGGGCCTGATCAAGACGATCGCCGCGGACGGCCGTATCCACACCACCTTCAACCAGACGGTCGCCGCGACCGGCCGCCTGTCGTCCACGGACCCGAACCTCCAGAACATCCCGGTCCGCACGGACGAGGGCCGGGCTATCCGCCGTGGTTTCGTCGTCGGTGAGGGCTTCGAGTCGCTGATGACAGCCGACTACAGCCAGATCGAACTGCGGGTGATGGCGCACCTGTCCGAGGACGCGGGCCTGATCGAGGCGTTCACCTCCGGCGAGGACCTGCACACCACGGCCGCCGCGCAGGTGTTCGCGGTCGAGCCGACCGCGGTCGACGCGGAGATGCGGCGCAAGATCAAGGCGATGTCGTACGGACTGGCGTACGGCCTGTCGGCGTTCGGTCTCTCCCAGCAGCTGAACATCGAGGCGGCGGAGGCGCGTGCCCTGATGGACGCGTACTTCGAGCGGTTCGGCGGGGTACGGGACTATCTGCGCCGGGCCGTCGACGAGGCGCGGGCGACGGGCTACACGGCGACACTCTTCGGGCGTCGCCGCTACCTCCCCGACCTCAACAGCGACAACCGCCAGCGCCGGGAGGCGGCCGAGCGGATGGCCCTCAACGCCCCCATCCAGGGCACGGCGGCGGACATCGTCAAGATCGCCATGCTGAACGTGGACAGGGCCCTGCGTGAGGCGGACCTCAAGTCCCGGATGCTGCTCCAGGTCCACGACGAAATCGTCCTGGAGATCGCGCCCGGCGAAAGCGCGGCCACAGAGGAACTGGTCCGCCGGGAAATGGCGGACGCCGTCGACCTGACGGTCCCCCTGGGCGTGTCGGTGGGCGTGGGCGCCGACTGGGAATCGGCGGCCCACTAGATCAGAGGTGTGCCGGGGCGGGTCATGCGTCATGGGTTGGCGCGTTGCCCGCCCCCACGGTGGGCGCCGCCGTCAGCGAGCGGCGCGGCTCCGCTCCCCGGCAGCCGTTCCGGGATCACGAGCGACCCGGACCGGACGCCACACCCTGACCCCCACGGCGTACAGCAGTACGCCCAGCACGAGCCCCGCGCCCGCTCCGAAGCACAGCGTCGGAATCAGTTCCCAGGGCTTCGCGGTGGACCCCCAGTAGTCCCACCAACGCGTCGCCCGCTGCGCCGCGGCGACCACCGCACAGCCACCGATCACGGCACCGGCCGACCAGCGGTCCCGTCCCGAGAGCGCGGCGACCCCCGTCACCGGGGCCGTGCCGGGCGCCCGCCGCAGCGCTCGCACCACGAACACGGCGATGACGACGGCGGCGACCGCCGAGCCGCCGTACTGCAGATACCAGTACCAGGGGAAGCCTCCCGCCTCCCGCCCCAGGACGGGGAACAGTCGCATCCCCCACCGGTCGAGATGCGTGAACGCGTCCCACACCACATGGGTCAGCGCGCCGAGGGCGGCGGACACGTACCACCGCAGCACCACGGACGGCGCCACCCGTGCGCGTGGCGCCCCGCAGCGCAGGAGTTCCGCCACCCGGCCCTGCCGTGCCCGTGGCAGCAGCGCCACCAGTGGTTCACGCACCAGCAGCCACAGCCCGACCAACGCCCAGGCGAGCAGCACGTCGATGGTGAAGACGCCCGGAAACGAGTGGGTCACCTCGCCGAACTCCATGGCCCCGGACACCGCACTCGCCGCGTAGTAGGTCAAGTCGGGCGCGAAGGAACCCGCCACCAGCACGGCCGGCACCAGTGACCCACGGCCGCTCCCGTCACCGCGCACGGCGGGCAGTACGGCCGCCGCGTGGCTCAAAGTGAACGGCAACGGGGCTCCTCACAGCAGGTGTTGGCAGGTCCGGAAAGGCCTGGTGGTCAGCGAGGCCCAGTATGCGGGACATGGCGAGCAGGCAACGAGGCGCCACCGCACGTGGCCAACTGGTGAAAATCGGGCACGAACCGGTGTTCGCGCAAAGGAAGTTGTCGTAGGGTCGCCTGGGTCGCCGTGCGGGCGCACGGCCGAACACGCGAACAAAGCACGCAAAAGCGGAATGAGGGCAACCCGCACCGCGGGTCGATCGTCACACAGGTCGAGACCGGCAGACGAAGAAGGACGCTCGGGCGTTCACGGGAGGGGTTCACTCTATGGCGGCGCAATTCGGCAGGAGGCTGTACAAGGGTGCGGCAACCACGGCCGTGGCCGCGGCCGCGGTCGCGGCCCTGTCCGCCTCTCAGGCCCCGGGGGTGACGGCCGACGATCAGGGCAGACCGGCCGCCACCGGCGCCGAGACCGCCCCCGACGCGACCGCCGACGACGGCGCGACCGGCAACTCCCCGTACTACACGGACCTGCCGCCGCTCAACAGCCCGAACCCCTCGCCGAGCGCCGGGCCGCCCGCCGCCCAGGGCGGCACCACCGCCGGCGTTCCCGCGACCGTCCTCGACGCCTACAAGAAGGCCGCCGCCGAACTGCGGGGGTCCAAGCCCGGCTGCAACCTGCCCTGGGAACTCCTCGCGGCCATCGGCCAGGTCGAGTCGGGCCAGGCCCGCGGCGGCAAGGTCAGCGCGACCGGCACCACGCTCTCCCCGATCCTCGGCCCGCAGCTCGACGGCAACGGTTTCGCGCTGATCAAGGACACCGACAACGGTGCCTTCGACGGCAACAGCACGTACGACCAGGCCATCGGTCCCATGCAGTTCATCCCGTCCACCTGGGCGTGGGCGGGCCGCGACGGCAACGACGACGGCAAGAAGGACCCCAACAACGTCTACGACGCGGCCCTCGCGGCCGGCCACTACCTGTGCCGCTTCGACTGGGACCTGTCCACCGACGCCGACCGTGACAGCGCGATCCTCAGCTACAACAACTCGCAGGACTACCTGAACACGGTCCTGTCGTGGCTGGAGTACTACCGCAAGGGCACCCACGAGATCCCCGACGGCACCGGCACCGTGCCCGGCAACCGCAGCGACGGCAACACCGGTTCGAGCCCCGGGTGGACCCCGCCGTCCTCGGCCGGGGCGACCAACCCCGGCAGCCGGCCGGGCCGCGGCACCCAGAGCCCCACCCCGCCCGCGACGACCCCACCGGCGACGACTCCGCCCGCGACCACGCCGCCGAGCACGCCCCCCTCCACCCCGCCGAGCACGCCGCCCACCACCCCGCAGACCCCCACCGAGTCGGTCGGTCGCCTGGAGGACGCGGGCACCGGCAAGCTCACCGCGACCGCCGGTGACACGTTCACCCAGAAGATCCGCACCCGTGCCGAGACCAAGCTCGGCGTAGCCGTGGCCAAGGTCCGCGTCCGCTTCACCATCGTCGGCGACACCGACACCACCTTCACCGGCGGCGAGAGCGTCGCCACGGTCGTCACCAACACCACCGGCGTGGCCGTGGCGCCCGCGCTGAAGGCGGGCGAGAAGACGGGTGACTTCACTGTCCGTGCCACCGTCGTCGGCCGCTCGATCAGCGCACCCGACTACAAGGCCACGGTCACCGAGCGCACCGCCGACGCCCTCACCCGCACCAGCGACACCGCGCTGACCTGCATCCCGGGCGGCGAGTTCGCCGACCAGGTCGAGGTGAAGGCCACCGACCAGGGCGAGATCGCCGACCAGGTCGCGGTCACCGCCACCCTGGTCAAGTCGGCACTCGACCCGACCGTGAACGATAAGGGTCCCTACTTCAAGGACGCGGACGGCAAGACGGTACGCACCCTCACCGGCCTGAAGACGGACGCGAAGGGCCTGCTGAAACTGCCGAAGCTGTACGCCGACGACACCGCCGGCTCGTACATGCTCCGCATCACCACCGCGGGCGGCGCCTCCCTCAACGTCCCGCTGACCGTCGCGGCGCCCGAGACGTCGTCGCCGAGCCCGTCCCCGTCCGCAAGCAGTTCGGACAGCGGTTCGGCCGACAGTTCGGCCAGTCCGAGCGCATAGCACCTACGACCGGCACGGCGGCGCCCCTCTTCGGACGGGCGCCGCCGTTGTGTGTGCGCGGTGTTCTCATCTCACCCGCCCGTTGCTACGGTGCCGGACCTGACGATGCATCAGTTCCAGCTCGCCCGGAGGCAGGCATGCGCGCACTGATCGCCGCCGCGACCGGCCTCGCCGTCGCGCTCGCCCTGGTCCTGACCATCACGGCCATGGGCTCCCCGACCGGGAGCACATCCCCGAAACCCATGCTGACGACGGTGCCCGCACACCCGTAACGATCCGGGAGGGAGACCGAGATGCGCCGCAAGACCAGTCTCGTCCTGCTCGCCCTCGCCGTGTTCTTCGCGGCGCTGTCCCCGCTGCTGCGCTGGTACGCCTTCCCGCGCCTGGCCAAGATCCCGGCGAACCAGTACCAGGAGATGGTGCTGGAGGCGAAGAACGCGACCCTGCTCGACTACGGCGACCAGATGAAGGAGAAGAAGGTCTCCAAGGTCACCATCGTGCAGACGCTCAAGGGCAACGTGGAGGCCTCCGAACGGATCGAGAAGACGGCGGGCAGGGACGTCGTGGTCTGGGACGGTCTGTCCTACGTCCAGGGGCCCGACGGCAAGATGGTGTCCAGGATCCCCGAGCGGTACATCTTCGACGCCCACAGCCAGGAACCCGTCCACGCCACCGGCGAGATGGTCGACGGCGACCCGGTCAAACGCGAGGGCATCGAGTTCAAGTGGCCCTTCCTGACGGAGAAGAGGGACTACGAGTACTTCGACGCGCAGGCCCGGGTGACGTCCCCCATCCACTACCGGGGCACCCGGAACTTCCGGGGCGTCGAGGTCTACTACTTCGAACAGACCATCCCCTGGACCAAGGTCGCGTTCCCCAAGGCCATGCCCGTCGCGGGCATCACCCCCGAGACGGTCGCCAAGACCGGCACCACCCGCTGGTACACCACCGTCCGCAAGTTCTGGGTCGAACCGCTGACCGGTGCCCCCGTCTACGGCGAGGAGATCCACAAGGAGGAACTGCGTGGCGGCACCCTGCTGGGCGGCCGGGAGAAGGTGACGGCGTTCGCCGGGCACGTGAAGATGCGCGAGGACTACATCGAGCACACCGTCGACCTGGTCAAGTCCAACCGCACCCTCGTCCTGCTGCTCACCTCGTACCTGCCCTGGGGCTTCCTGCTGCTGGGCTTCCTGCTGCTGTCCCTGTCGTTGTATCTGGAGGCCCGCGGCCGGCGCCCCGGCGACGCGGCCCCGGCCGAGACGACCGAACCGGAACCGGTCACCGCCTGAGCCGCGCGTTGGTGTGCCGCGTCGGCTCGGCGACGGCCGGGTCCTCCGGCCACGGATGCTTCGGATACCGGCCGCGCAACTCCGCCCGTACGCCGTGGTAACCGTCCTTCCAGAACGACGCCAGGTCGGCGGTGACGGCGGCCGGCCGCCCGGCGGGTGACAGCAGGTGCACCAGCAACGGCACCCCCGCGACCCGCGGCGACTCCTGCAACCCGAACATCTCCTGCAACTTCACCGCAAGCACCGGCTGCGCGGGATCCCGGTAGTCGATCCGGATCCTGGACCCGCTCGGCACGGCGATCCGCTCGGGTGCGAGCTCGTCCAGCCGGGCGGCGTCCCCGGACGCCCAGGGCAGCAGCCGCGCGAGCCCCGCACCGGCGTCGATCCGCGCGAGGTCGGCGCGCCGCCGCGCCCGGCCCAACTCGGGCTCCAGCCACTCGTCCACCCGCGCCCGCAGCGCCTCGTCGGACACGTCGGGCCACGGCTCCCCGAGGCGCGACCGCAGGAAGGTGAGCCGCTGCCGCAGGCCGACGGCGTCGTCCGACCACCGCAACAGGCCGAGCCCTTCGAGCCGCAGCCCCTCGACAAGCGCGTCGCGTACGAGCCCGGCGTCAGGGTCGCGCATCGGACGCACGGTCAGCTCGACGGCCCCCAGCCGCTCCACCCGCCGCGCGACGACATCCCCGTCCGCCCAGCGCACCTCGTCCCGCGCATCCGCCAGTGAGCCCGCCGCGAGCCGGGCCACACCCTCGTCCACGGCGGCCCCGAGCCGCACGCGCGCGTGCCCCTTGCCGACGGGCCGATCGGCGACCGCGACGGCGATCCAGGGGGCGCCGCGCAGAGCGGTGCCCTCGCCGACCTCGGCGCGGGTGCCGGAGACCATGAGGTAGGAGGCACCGTCAGCCTTGGCGACCCGCTCCGGGAACGCCAGCGCGGCGACGAACCCGACGAGACCGTCCTCCCCGGCGTTCACCGCAGGACCCGCCGGAGGGGAGACCCGGGCGGGCTCCGTGGCGGCCTGCTCGGCGAGGGCACGAAGTCGCCGGACCTCCGCTCGCCACCGCCCCCCGTAGGCGTCGCCTCCACGCCGCGCGGCCCGCACCGCGGCCGCCAGGTCGTCCCCGTACTCCCGGGGCGGCTCCTCACTCAGCAACGCCACCACCTCGGACGCCCGCTCCACCCCCACCACCGCGGCCGAGTCCAGCAACGCGCGCCCCAGTCGGGGGTGCAGCCCCAGCCGCGCGAGCCGCAGGCCCCGCTCGGTGGCCCGCCCGGCGGAGTCGACCGCCCCGATCGCCGTCAACACGTCCCGCGCCGCCGTCATCGCCCCACCCGGCGGCGGATCCAGCAGCGCCAGCCCGGACGCGTCCGGGTCCCCCCAGCACGCCGCCTGCAGGGCGAACGCCGTCAGATCGGCCACCTTGATCTCCGGCGAGGGGAAGCGCGGCAACCGCACGTCCTCCGCCTCGGCCCAGCACCGGTACACCGCCCCCGGCGCCTCACGCCCGGCCCGCCCGGCCCGCTGCCGTCCCGCCGCCTGCGACGCCCGTACCGTCGTCAGCGCGCTCAACCCGCGCGCGTGATCCACCCGCGGCTCCCGCGCCAACCCCGCGTCGACGACCACCCGTACCCCGGGAACCGTCAGCGAGGACTCCGCGACCGACGTCGCGAGGACCACCCGACGCCGCCCAGCGGGAGCCAGCACCGCGTCCTGCACGGCCGCCGGCGCCCGCCCGTGCACCTGGAGCACGTCCACCGCACCGAGACCGCCCAACTGCCCGGCGACCCGAGCGATCTCACCCACCCCGGGAAGGAAACACAGCACGTCCCCCTCCCGCTCGGCCAGCGCCCGCCGCACCACCGACGCCACATGCGTCAGCAACACCGGATCGACCCGCATGCCGTGCGGCGGCCGCACCGGCCGCACCGGCGGAGCCCACACCACCTCCACCGGGTACGAGACACCAGCCGCCTCGACCACCGGCGCCCCGCCCAGCAGCCGCGCCCAGCCGTCCGCGTCGGTCGTCGCGGACGCGGCCACCAGCCGCAACTCCGGCCGCAGTGTCTCGCGCACGTCCCACAGGAACGCCGCCGCCGTGTCCGCGTCCAGATGCCGCTCGTGGCACTCGTCCAGCACCACCACGTCGACCCCGGCCAACTCCGGGTCCCGCTGCACCCGTTGCAGCAGCACACCCGTCGTGACGACCTCCACGCGCGTGTGGCGCCCGACCACCCGCTCCCCGCGCACGGTGAACCCGACGCTCCCGCCGACCTTCTCGCCCAGCAGCCACGCCATCCGCCGCGCCGCCGCCCGCGCCGCGATCCGCCGCGGCTCGGCCACGAGCACCCGCCGCGCGGACCCCTCGCCCAGCAGGCCCGCCAGGGCAAGCGGCACCAGCGTCGTCTTGCCGGTACCGGGCGGCGCGACGAGCACAGCGGTGCCGTGCCCCTCCAGCGCGTCGTTCAGACCGGGCAGGGCCCCGCGTACGGGAAGGGCGTCCAGAGCGTCGTAACGGATCACGCCCTAAGTGTCGTACGCCCGCGCACAGCCTCCCCGCGGGTGCGCGTCAGTCCCGCTCGCACACGAAGATCGCCGTGCCGGGGATCAGGTTCCCGCGCAGCGGTGACCAGCCGCCCCACTCGGACGTGTTCCAGGCCGGCCACTCCGGCTCGACCAGGTCGACAAGGCGGAAGCCCCCGGCCACCACGTCCCGGACCCGGTCGCCGATCGTGCGATGGTGCTCGACGTACACCGCGTTCCCCTCCTCGTCCTGCTCGACGTAGGGGGTGCGGTCGAAGTACGAGGAGGCGACCGACAGCCCCTCGGGGCCCGGCTCGTCCGGGAACGCCCAGCGGATCGGGTGGGTCACCGAGAAGACGAAGCGGCCGCCGGGACGCAGCACCCGGCGCACCTCCTTCAGGACCAGCACCGGATCGGCGACGAACGGCAGCGCCCCGTACGCCGAGCACGCCAGATCGAAGGAACCGTCCGCGAAGGGCAGCGCACCCGCGTCGGCACACACCAACGGAAAGGAGCCGCCGATGCGCAGCGCGTGCTGGAGCTGGCGGTGCGAGAGGTCCAGGGCGACCGGACGGGCCTCCTGGGCGGCCAGCCAGCGCGAGCACTGGGCGGCGCCGGCGCCGATCTCCAGTACGTCCTTGCCCTTCAGCTCCTCCGGCGGGCCCAGCAGCTCCGCCTCCACCTCGTCCAGACCCTCGGGGCACCACACGAAGCGGTCGTCGCCCAGGAACGTGCCGTGGTCGACCTGGTACTCGTCCGCGTTGCGGTCCCACCAGCCCCGGTTGGCCCGGGAACTCTCCGTGACACCGGCCGTGCGCCGGGTGGCTTCCGGCTCGGACGTTTCGGGCTCTTGGATGATCGGCTCCCTCGTATTAATGTGCGGGCTCGTCCGCCCCCGCCGTCGCGGTGACGCCACGAATGGGACGTCATCGGGCCCGCGTGGCCTCGTGAGACAGGTTTTGTGCCGGGTATGCGGCGATCCGCCCCTGGTGTGCGCCTTCGCGCATTGACCCTGTCCGGCTGCCCCCGTATGCTACAAGTTGCGCTGCGAGCTTGCGCTCCTCAGACCTAGCAGGCTGCGCTCGCATCTGTTGTATGTCCCCTCGGTTGTCGAGGCGCCGCCAGAGTTCCTGGTGTGGCGCTTCCTTGGCTGTCCGGCTTCTTCAGAGCGAAACGGGCTCCCGGCGTAAGCAGTACCTACGACTTCAATGTCCGTACCGGAGCCCTTTCCCACATGACGAGCAGCACCGAGACCACCGCAACGACCCCGCAGGTTGCGGTCAACGACATCGGTAACGAGGAAGCCTTCCTCGCCGCGATCGACGAGACGATCAAGTACTTCAACGACGGCGACATCGTCGACGGCGTCATCGTGAAGGTCGACCGGGACGAGGTCCTGCTCGACATCGGTTACAAGACCGAAGGTGTTATCCCGAGCCGCGAGCTCTCGATCAAGCACGACGTCGACCCGAACGAGGTCGTCGCCGTCGGTGACGAGATCGAGGCCCTTGTTCTCCAGAAGGAGGACAAGGAAGGCCGCCTGATCCTCTCGAAGAAGCGCGCCCAGTACGAGCGCGCCTGGGGCACCATCGAGAAGATCAAGGAAGAGGACGGCATCGTCACCGGTACCGTCATCGAGGTCGTCAAGGGTGGTCTCATCCTCGACATCGGCCTCCGTGGCTTCCTCCCGGCCTCCCTGGTCGAGATGCGCCGCGTCCGCGACCTCCAGCCCTACGTGGGCAAGGAGCTCGAGGCGAAGATCATCGAGCTGGACAAGAACCGCAACAACGTGGTCCTGTCCCGCCGTGCCTGGCTGGAGCAGACCCAGTCCGAGGTCCGCCAGACGTTCCTCACGACCCTCCAGAAGGGTCAGGTCCGCTCCGGTGTGGTCTCCTCGATCGTCAACTTCGGTGCCTTCGTGGACCTGGGTGGCGTCGACGGTCTGGTCCACGTCTCCGAGCTGTCCTGGAAGCACATCGACCACCCCTCCGAGGTTGTCGAGGTCGGCCAGGAAGTCACCGTCGAGGTCCTCGACGTCGACATGGACCGCGAGCGCGTCTCCCTGTCGCTGAAGGCGACCCAGGAAGACCCGTGGCAGCAGTTCGCCCGCACCCACCAGATCGGCCAGGTCGTGCCCGGCAAGGTCACGAAGCTGGTTCCGTTCGGTGCGTTCGTCCGCGTGGACGAGGGCATCGAGGGTCTGGTGCACATCTCCGAGCTGGCCGAGCGCCACGTGGAGATCCCGGAGCAGGTCGTCCAGGTCAACGACGAGATCTTCGTCAAGGTCATCGACATCGACCTCGAGCGCCGTCGCATCAGCCTCTCGCTGAAGCAGGCCAACGAGTCCTTCGGTTCCGACCCGGCCTCGGTCGAGTTCGACCCGACGCTGTACGGCATGGCCGCGTCGTACGACGACCAGGGCAACTACATCTACCCCGAGGGCTTCGACCCCGAGACCAACGACTGGCTCGAGGGCTTCGAGGCGCAGCGTGAGGTGTGGGAGAACCAGTACGCCGAGGCGCAGACCCGCTTCGAGCAGCACCAGCAGCAGGTCATCAAGTCCCGTGAGGCGGACGAGAAGGCCGCTGCCGAGGGTGGCGGCGAAGCCGCGGCTCCGGCGGCGTCCGGCTCCGGCGGCGGCGGCGGTTCGTACTCCTCCGAGGGTGCCGACACGTCCGGCGCGCTGGCCTCGGACGAGGCGCTCGCCGCACTGCGCGAGAAGCTGGCCGGCGGCCAGAGCTGACGCTCTCCGCTGGGTTTGACCGGTGACTGAGGGGCCGCACCTTTCGAGGTGCGGCCCCTCAGCGTTGCCCGGGGCGGGCGGCTCCTCGACGTCGTTTCATATAAACCCGGCCCGGTGTGCCTGATCAGGGCCCCGGACGGGAATGCCCATGTCCTGCGCCGTGTTGTCGAGTACGAACACGAGGAGGAGCGGTCACAGTGCTTGATCCGCAGGGTTTGTACGCATGGGAGCCGAAGGGCCTCGCCGTCGTAGACATGGCGCTCGCCCAGGAGTCGGCCGGACTTGTCATGCTCTACCACTTCGACGGCTACATCGACGCGGGCGAGACCGGCGACCAGATCGTCGATCGGCTCCTCGACTCGCTGCCCCACCAGGTCGTCGCCCGATTCGACCACGACCGGCTCGTGGACTACCGCGCACGCCGCCCGCTGCTGACGTTCAAGCGCGACAGCTGGGCCGAGTACGAGGAGCCCACCATTGACGTGCGGCTCGTCCAGGACGCCACCGGCGCGCCCTTCCTGCTGCTGTCGGGGCCCGAGCCGGACGTGGAGTGGGAACGCTTCGCCGCGGCCGTCCAGCAGATCGTGGAGCGGCTCGGCGTCCGCCTGTCGGTGAACTTCCACGGCATCCCCATGGGCGTCCCGCACACCCGCCCGGTGGGCCTCACCCCGCACGGCAACCGCACCGAGCTCGTCCCCGGCCACCGCAGCCCCTTCGAGGAGGCGCAGGTGCCCGGCAGCGCCGAGGCCCTGGTCGAGTACCGCCTCATGGAGGCCGGCCACGACGTCCTGGGCGTCGCCGCGCACGTCCCGCACTACATCGCCCGCTCCCCGTACCCGGACGCGGCGCTGACCGTCCTGGAGGCCATCACGGCGGGGACCGGCCTGGTCCTCCCGGGCATCGCGCACGCCCTGCGCACGGACGCGCACCGCACGCAGACCGAGATCGACCGCCAGGTCCAGGAGGGCGACGAGGAACTGGTCGCCCTCGTCCAGGGCCTGGAGCACCAGTACGACGCCGCCGCCGGCGCCGAGTCCCGCGGCAACATGCTCGCCGAGCCCGTGGAGATCCCCTCGGCCGACGAGATCGGCCTCGAGTTCGAGAAGTTCCTGGCGGAACGGGAGGGTGACGGCTGAACCGGGCCGAGGCCCAAAGGGCGCGTTGTCGGTGCCAGGCCCTAAGCTACCGCTCATGCTGAAGGTGGGCCTGACCGGCGGCATCGGTGCCGGTAAGAGCGAGGTGTCACGGCTGCTCGTGGAGTGCGGTGCCGTGCTGGTCGACGCAGACCGCATCGCGCGCGAGGTCGTCGCGCCGGGAACGCCGGGCCTCGCGTCGGTCGTCGAGGCCTTCGGCACCGACGTGCTCGCCGCCGACGGAAGCCTGGACCGGCCTCGCCTCGGTTCGATCGTCTTCTCCGATCCGGAGAAGCTCGCCGTCCTGAACTCGATCGTCCACCCGTTGGTGGGCGCCCGCTCCCGCGAACTGGAGACCGCCGCCGCCGAGGACGCCGTCGTCGTCCACGACGTGCCGCTCCTCGCCGAGAACGGCCTCGCCCCGCTGTACGACGTCGTGGTCGTCGTCGACGCCGCCCCCGAGACCCAGCTCGACCGCCTCGTCCGGCTGCGTGGCATGACCGAGCAGGACGCGCGCGCCCGCATGGCAGCCCAGGCGACGCGCGAGAAGCGCCTGGAGATCGCGGACGTCGTCATCGACAACGACGTTCCCCTGGAAGACCTGCGGCGAAGGGTCCTGGACGTATGGACCGACCTCGTCCGCCGAGCCCACGCGGCACCGGGCCCGCAGAAATAGCGGCCCCCCGCCCGGGCGTTGAACCCTAGGAGTGAGGGAAGGACTCAGCCGTGCCCGACACCAGCGGATCGACCGGACGTACTCCGGAGACGCATGTCATCGACTTCCGTGCCGCCGAGCAGTTGCTCGCCGCGCGGGACCCACGGGGCGCGGTGAAGCTGCTCGACTCGGTGATCGCCGCGCACCCCGAGAACACCGCGGCCCGGCTGCTGCGCGCGCGTTCCTTCTTCGCCGCCGCGCAACTGAGACCCGCGGAGCTGGAGTTCACCATCGTCCTGGAGCGCGAGCCGGACAACGCGTTCGCGCACTTCGCGCTCGCCCGGACCTACGAGCGTCAGGGCCGGCCCGAAGAGGCCAGGCGTCACTTCCGGCTGGCCGCCGCGCTGGACCCGAAGCCGGAGTTCCTGAAGGCGGCCCGCTTCGAGGAGTGAGACGGTCGCCCCGCACGGCCCGGGCAGCGGGAACTCGTGGGCGGGTCTGTTCGTCGGCGAGGCGGCCTGGGGTCTTTCGTCTGGATCGGGCCGGACAGGGACCGCGAGCCGACGTGATCCGAACGAGAGACCCTAGCGGCGACGACTGTCCGGGGGCGGGTACGGCGGGATGTCAGGGCCCGGCTGGAAGTGCGGGCCCTGGTGCATGTGCCTGACGATCAGGGCCAGATCGACGGTGATCACCAACCACAGCACCCCGCAGGCGATCGCCCAGCCGGGGCGCCCGGCCAGTGCGAACGCGGCCGTACCGAGGACCGTCCAGACGACACCCCACAGGCTCAGCCAGAACCGCGCTCGCAGCGCACTGCGCGCGGTCGTCGGCTCACTGCCCGTACGCATCCAGATCACCGTTCCTCTCTGCAACGTACCCTTCGGAACGGACGTGCACCACCGCGTCCGAACCGTTCACCACAAGGTCCCGACAGGGGGTCGTCGCGTGCTTCCGGATGCCGATGAGCTGGCCGAGGTGCTGCTGGACCTGGCGGTACCGCACGAGGACATCAACGACCTGGTCCGGATGGGCCGCAGAGTCACCGATGACCCGGAGCTGCGACGGTTCCTGGAGGCGTCGGTCGAGGAACTCGTCCGGGACATGGGGGAGATCGGCGGCGCGGTCGACCTGCCGGAGCTCGACTGGGCCGAGGGCGCCCTGCGGCGGTGCTTCCCCGCGTACGTGTTCGTGGCCGCGCTGCCGCACACCCGCGCCCATCACCGTGAGCGGGGCATCCCCGACGAGGTCTCCCGGCGCACTCTCGCCGACCTCGGGCGGAACATGGCGGTGTACCGGAGGCGCCATGGCCGAGCCGGTGTGCAGGCCCCGTGGTGGCTCATCCACCACTTCCGGGGTGAGCTGTACCAGCTGGGCCGATTGCAGTTCGAACGGGCACGGCACGGGGCGCGTACGGCTGCGGGGCTCACGGCGGCCGGACTGGACGTCGCCCCGGGCACGCCCTGTCTGAACCTGCACGTTCCCGACTTCCTCGGTCCGCTGTCGCCGGCCGCCTGCGACCGCTCGCTGGCGCTGGCCGGCGAGTTCTTCGCGCGGCACTACCCCGGGGAGACGTACCGGGCCGCGCTCTGCCACTCCTGCCTGCTCGACCCGCAGTTGAAGAGCTACCTGCCCGACGACTCCAACGTCATCCGGTTCCAGGAGCGCTTCCGGGTCGCCCGCGCGGACAGGGAGCCGGCGGACACCGAACCGGTCCAGTTCGTGTTCGGCGACCCGGAACTGCCGGTCGAGAGCCTGCCCCGCCGGACGTCCGTGGAGCGGGCCGTCGGCGACCACCTGCGGGCCGGCGGGCACTGGTACATCGGGCACGGCTGGTTTCCCCTGCCAACCACCGTTCCTTGAGGGCGAGTTGGTTCCGCGACGCGCCGGCCGCCCCCGGATGCCACTCGGACGGGTGAATGTGTGCGAGTCGGGAACGGGCGTGCGCATACGGGCCGTTGGACGGGCATGGAGCTGAAAATGCGAGCGGGACACGAGGGGACCGGTCCTGGGGCGATCACCCCGGACGGCTGCGCGGTCGAGTTCTACGCACGACTTCCGGTGGGGCCCGAGCCGGACATCATCGCCGGTGCCGTGCCGGCGGGGGCGAGCATCCTGGAACTGGGCAGCGGGGTCGGGCGCATGACCCACCCCCTGCTGGAGCGTGGTTTCACGGTCACGGCGGTGGACGAGTCCGCCGAGATGCTGGAGCGCGTCCACGGGGCGCGCACCATACACAGCACCATCGAAGACCTCGACCTGGGCGAGACGTTCGACGTGGTGCTGCTCGCGTCGTTCCTCGTCCACACCGGAGACGTCCGGGTGCGGGAGGGGCTGCTGCGTACCTGCGTCCGGCATGTCGCACCAGGCGGCTGCGTGCTGATCCAACGCGAGGGCGAGGACTACCACACCAACGTGCCGCGCGAACGAATGGACCCCGGCGGCTTCACCGTACGGATCGCCTCATCGGAGCCCCTCGGCGACGGGGTCAACGTGGTCCGCGCGGAGTACGACTTTCCGGACGCGACCTGGACCCAGACGTTCCGGGCCCGTCCGATGACGAAGGAACAGTTCGAGGAGGCGCTCGCGGAGGCCGGGCTGGAGGTGGACAGATATCTGACGGACGACCGGATCTGGGTGCGCGCCGTACGGCGATGAGTCGGCGTTCACTGCTCCTCGGGGTTGCCTTGGCCGAACAGTCCCCGCAGGCGTTCCAGCTCGCGGCGGTCGCGTTTGGTGGGGCGGCCCGCGCCGCGGTCACGGACACCGGCCGGGGCGACGGCCGCACGGGGCGGGGGCGGCGGGCTGTTGTCGATGTAGCACTGGGCGGCCACCGGGGCGCCGACCCGCCTGCGGATCAACCGCTTGACGACCACGATCCGTTCCCGGCCCTCGCCGCGTAGCCGCACCTCGTCGCCGACGTGCACGGTGTAGGCGGGCTTCACCCGCTCGCCGTTCACCCGGACATGGCCGCCCCGGCAGGCGGTGGCACCCATGGAACGGGTCTTGACCAGCCGGACCGCCCAGATCCAGCTGTCGAGACGCACGGTCTCGCCGGTCTTCGGAGCGGCGGCCTCCGCGGCGGCCACCGCGGCGGCGATCTTGGTGTCCACGTCCTGCGGGCCCGCACCCGGGGTGGGGGTGGGCTCGGGGCTGGTTCCTTCGCCGCCGGTCGCCCGTGTGGCGTCGGCGTCGCTGGTCCTGCGGGTCGTGTCCGGGCCGGTCGTCCCGCTCGTCTTCTTGTCGTCCGCGTGCTCCACAGCCATGCTTGCGACCTTAGTACGCCGGGTCGGGCGGCACGGACGGGTTTTCCCGCCGGACCGGAACCGGACGGATCGGACCAGGCCGGGGAGGACCGGAGCGGGGCGGACCGGTGCGGACCGTACGGACGGGACCGGGCCAGGGCGGGGTGGCGGCGGGGCGGCGGGCAGGGCTCCGTACGGTGGAGACATGAACACCAGCGGCGGTTCCGGACCAGGCGGACCCGGCGGCCCCGAGGGGCCCGGGGGCGTCGGTGGGCTTCGCGGGCTGGACGAGCGGGTCGCGGGGTGTCGGGCCTGTTCTCGGCTGGTCGCCTGGCGGGAGGAGGTGGCCCGCGTCAAGCGCGCCGCCTTCGCCGACTGGACGTACTGGGGCCGCCCGGTACCGGGCTTCGGCCCGCCGGACGCCCGGCTGCTGATCGTCGGGCTGGCCCCGGCCGCGCACGGCGGCAACCGGACCGGCCGGATGTTCACCGGCGACCGTTCCGGGGACGTGCTGTACGAGGCGCTGTACGACGTGGGGCTCGCCTCGCAGCCCACCTCGGTCTCCGCCGACGACGGCCTGGAGCTGCACGGGGTGCGGGTCACCTCGCCGGTGCACTGCGCACCGCCCGCCAACAAGCCCACCCCGAAGGAGCGGGACACGTGCCGGCCCTGGCTCGTGCAGGAGCTGAACCTGCTCAGGCCGACCCTGCGAGCCGTGGTGGTGCTGGGCGCCTTCGGATGGCAGGCCGCGCTTCCGGCGTTCGCCGAGGCGGGCTGGCGGGTGCCCCGGCCGCGCCCCGTCTTCGGCCACGGCACGCACGTTCCGCTCGACGGCCTGGAGCTCTTCGGCTGCTTCCACGTCAGCCAGCGCAACACCTTCACCGGTCGGCTCACGCCCGCGATGCTGCGGGAGGTGCTGGAGACGGCGGCCGAGGCGGCCGGACTGCCCGGTTCGGCCTGAGGCAGGCCGAACCGGCGCGCCGTGAGGGGACCCCGCCTGCGGCGCTGAAAATGCGGCGACGGGGACGGGTACGAGGGTTAGGGTCCCCGGATGGCCCTCTACCCGGAGATCGAACCCTACGACCACGGCATGCTCGACGTCGGCGACGGCAACCGCGTCTACTGGGAGACCTGCGGGAACCCGCGCGGCAAGCCCGCGCTGGTGCTGCACGGCGGGCCGGGATCCGGCTGTACGCCCTACTTCCGGCGGCTGTTCGACCCCGCCGTGTACCGGATCGTGCTGCTCGACCAGCGCGGCTGCGGGCGTTCGACGCCGCACGCCGGCGTGTACGAGACAGACATGAGCGTCAACACGACCCCGCATCTCATCGCCGACCTGGAGCTGCTGCGGCGCCACCTCGGGATCGAGCGATGGCTGGTGTGGGGCGTGTCGTGGGGGTCGGTGCTGGGGCTGAGGTACGCGCAGACGCATCCCGAAGCCGTGTCCGAGCTGGTACTGACCGGAGTCGCCACCGGTTCCGACGCCGAAGTGACCCTGCTGACCAGGGGGCTCGGAAAGATCTTCCCGGAGGGCTTCGAGAGGTTCCTGGCCGGACTGCCGGACGGCGAGCGGTCCGGCAATCTCGCCGCCGCCTACAACCGGCTCATCGAGTCGCCCGACCCCGCGGTGCGGGAACGGGCCGCGCGGGCGTGGACCGACTGGGAGACGGCGATCGTCCCCGCACCGCCGCGTTCGGTCCCGCGGTACGAGGACCCGGTGTTCCGCCTGGCCTTCGCCCGGACGGTCACCCACTACTTCGGCAACGACCACTTTCTGGGCGAGGGCAACGACGAGGGCGTCGTCCTGCGTGACGCGCCGCTGCTCAAGGGGATCCCGGGCACCCTCGTCCAGGGCAGCCTCGATCTCGGCAACCTGCTCGGCATCGCCTGGCGGCTCCACCACGCCTGGCCGGGGAGTGAGCTGGTCCTCGTGGACGACGTCGGTCACAACGCGGGAGCGCCGAGCATGGCAGCGGCGCTGGTGCACGCGACGGACAAGTACGCGCTCCGCTAGGGCGTGTTGCGAAAGTCCCGCCTGCCTCGCGACGCCATGCACGCTCCCCCACTGCCCTAAGGGCGTGGGAGGTGCCCCCACTCGCCGCACCGGGCGAAAGCCCAAGTACATCCAGTACGAGGGCTTCCGCCCGGCACGCCGAGAGCACGCACCTGACGCCGCGAGGCCCGCCCTTCGGGCGAACGACGGGACTTTCGCAACACGCCCTAGCCGAGTTCGCTGGTGTCCTCGAACAACTGCCGGATCGTCGAGCGGTAATTGGTCCGCACGTGGGTGAGGGCGTGGGCGCGTGCCCGCTCCGGGTCGCCGGAGGCGATCGCCTCGTACAACTCGCGGTGTTCGACGAGAAGTTGGGGCCACTCCTCGTTACGTCGGGTCATCCAGCGCAGGCGGCCGGCCACCGGTTCCAGGGCCTCGATCAGCAGGGTGTTGCCCGCCATCGCCGTGATGCGGTCGTGCAGACGGCTGTTGATGTCGGTGATGGCCTCGGCGTCGCCCGCCTCGGTCGCGGCGGCGGCCACGTCCAGGAGTGCCTCGACCTCGACAAGGTCCTCGGGTGTGGCGCGGGTCGCGGCGAGTTGGGCCGCGTAGACCTCCAAGGCCTCGCGCAGTTCGAAGAGCTCCTTGACGTCGTTCGGGGTCAGTCGGCGGACGACGGTGCGACGCGGGGTCTCGAAGTGGACGAAGCCCTCGGCGACCAGGGCGCGGACCGCCTCCCGCACCGGGACGCGCGAGACGCCGAAGCGCTCGGCCAGCTCCCGCTCGACCAGTCGGTCGCCGGGGCGCAGACGGCCCGCGATGATCTCCTGGCGCAGAGTGGCCAGGACGCGTTCGCGCACCGCGCCGAGGGGCTCGATCTTCGTCATTGAGCTCATGGGCCCATCTTCGCCGACTCCGAGGGTCTTTTACCGAGCGTTAACAACAGCGACATCGGTCAGAACGGTTGACGCGGGGACCATGTCCGCAGTTTGGTATACCAAACGCGTCGCCGGCTCCACTCGCTCATGGAGGCCCCGTGTCCCTCGCCGAATCCGCCGAAGCCACCGGCACACCAGCGTTCGTCCCCGATCCCCGGCTCACCAACGAAGACCTCGCCCCCGCGGGCAAGCGCAACTGGAAGGTCTTCGACCTCTTCGCCATGTGGATGTCCGACGTCCACAACCTCGGCAACTACACCTTCGCCGCCGGCCTGCTCTTCCTGGGCATGAACGTGTGGCAGATCTTCACCTCCCTGCTCGTCGGCTTCGTGATCATCTACGCCGGGATGAACATGATGGGCCGCGTCGGGCAGCGCACCGGCGTCCCGTTCCCGGTGGTCAGCCGTATCGCCTTCGGTGTCTGGGGCGCCAACATCCCTGCTCTGATCAGGGCCGTCATCGCCATCATGTGGTACGGCATCCAGACCTACCTCGCCTCCGTCGCCGTCAACGTGATGCTGCTGGCGGCCTGGCCGGGCCTGGAGTCCTGGACGCACAACTCGTTCCTCGGGCTCGACGCCCTCGGCTGGGTGTCGTTCGTGGCGCTGTGGCTGGTCCAGGCGGCGATCATCAGCCGGGGCATGGAGTCGGTGCGCAAGTTCCAGGACTTCTGCGGCCCGGCGATCTGGGTCGTGATGATCGCGCTGGCCGTGTGGATCCTGGCCAAGGCGGGCTGGACCATCTCGCTCACCGGCACCCCGCATCCCGTCTCCGTCGGGGAACAGTGGCGGCAGTGGTTCGGCGCGGTCGGCCTGATCCTCGCCACCTACGGCACCCTGATGCTCAACTTCTGCGACTTCTCCCGCTTCGCCCCCGACTACCGCACGGTCCGGCGCGGCAACTTCTGGGGACTGCCCGTCAACTCGACGGCCTTCGTGATCGTGTCGGTCATCGTCACCGCCGGTGCCTACGAGGTGTTCGGCAAGGAGATCACCGACCCCGCCTACCTCGTCGCCGAGATCGGCAACACGTGGGTGCTGGTGGTGGGCGCGCTGACCTTCGCCGTCGCCACGATGGGCGTCAACATCGTCGCCAACTTCGTCTCCCCGGCGTACGACCTCGCCAATGTCTGGCCGCAGAAGATCACATTCAAGATCGGCGGCATGATCAGCACCGTCGTCGCACTGGTGGTGACCCCGTGGAACCTCTTCTCCAACCCCACGGTCGTCAACTACTTCCTCGGCGGCCTCGGCGCCTTCCTCGGCCCGCTGTTCGGCGTGATCATGGTCGACTACTACTGGGTGAAGCGAGGCCGCATCGACGTCGACGCTCTGTTCGACGGCCGTCCCGGATCGCGCTACTACTACGCCAAGGGCGTCAACCCCAAGGCGCTGTGGGCCTTCCTGCCCTCGGCGGCGGTCGCGGCGGTGTTCGCGCTGGTCAAGACGTTCAGCGACGTCGCGCCGTATTCCTGGTTCATCGGGACGGCGCTGGCCGCCGGACTGTACGTGGCGCTGTGCCGCGCCGACCGCGCGGCCGACTCCGTGGCCGCGTCCAAGAAGACCCTGGAGGTCTGAGAACGTGCGGATCGTCGTCACCAACTGCAACACCACGCAGGAGATGACCGAGGAAATCGTACGAGGTGCCCGGGCCGCGGCAGGCCCGGGCACCACCGTGACCGGGCTGACCCCGGCCTGGGGACCGGAGTCCGCGGAGGGCTGGCTCGACAGCTACCTGTCGGCCGCGGCGGTCATCGACCTGCTGCGCACCTACCAGGGCCCGCCGTACGACGCCGTGGTCATGGCCGGTTTCGGTGAGCACGGACGGGAGGGCGTGCGGGAACTCGTGGACGTACCGGTGGTCGACATCACCGAGGCCGCGGCCCATCTGGCCTGCCTGCTGGGACGTCGGTACGGGGTCGTCACCACGTTGGAACGGTCGTGCGGCCAGATCGAGGACAGCCTGGAACTGGCGGGCGTGGGACGCAACTGTGCCGCCGTCGTCGGCACCGGGCTGAGCGTCCTCGACCTCGGTGACGGAGCGGGGGGCGGGCGCGGGGAACGGGCGGGCACGGAGGCGGCGTTCCTCGCGGCGGCCGAGCAGGCGTGCCGGGCCGGGGCGGAGGTGCTGGTGCTGGGCTGCGCGGGGATGACCGGCCTGGAGCGGACGGTGGGGGAGAAGCTGGGGATTCCGGTGGTCGACGGGGTCGCGGCGGCGGTGAAGCTCGCGGAGTCCCTGGTCACGCTGGGCCTGACGACGAGCCGTGCGGGGAGCTACGCGAAGCCGCTGCCGAAGGGGCGGGCGTGGGGACCGCCGACGGCGGGGTGACGTCGGGGCGTTCCGTCACCCGCTCCGGTGCTCCCCGGACTCGCGCGCGGGCCCGCCGTCCGGGATCACGGCAGTCGCCGTGATCTCCACCAACTGTCCCGTGTATCCGAGGCAGGCCACGCCGAGCAGCGTCGACGAGTGCGGCCCGGTGCTGAGCGCGGACGCCTCGACCACGTCCCAGACGGCGGAGAGCGTCGCCGGCTCACCGCTCACGACGTACACCTCGGTCGACACGACATGTTCCACCTCGCTCCCGACGGCACGCAGTTGCTCGCGCAGGTTCGCGATCACCTGCTCTGCCTGCCGCACCGGGTCTCCCGCGCCGACCACATTCCCGTCGGCGTCCAGCGGTACCGACCCGGCGAGAAACGCGAGCCTCGTGCCGGCCTCCACGACGGAGACGTGGGAGTAGGTCGGCGGCGGGAAGAGGGTGGGGACGGTGACGCGCCGGATCACGTGGGCTCCTCGGACAGGTGATGGCCAACCCGTCGATCATCCGGACCCTCGACCGGCATCGCATCCGAATTTCCCGTCAGGGGCGGCGGGTCGGGCGTGACCTGACGGTGTGCCCCTACTCGTCGTCCCAGGCCATCGAGCTCATCCTCCAACCGGCAGGTGTCCGGACGAACTGGGTGGTCTTGCGGCCGGCGCCCTCGAACCACTCGCCGTCCAAAAAGCCCGACTTGCGGTATTCGCTGAACCGGTGCGCGATCGACCCGAAGATCTCGGTCCGCTCGGCGACTTCCCATTCGGAGAACTCCGTCAGCGTCCCATCGGTGAGGACTTTCTCCCGGGGCTCGACGAACCCGTCGAGGTCGTAGATCACAGGCTCACCCCCCACGTTCTTGATAATCATTCCTTGTGGAATGAACACCTCGTGGACGACCTCGACGTTCGGTCGACCGCCGCCGGTGTTGGTGAACGCGCCGAGGAAGGCGTGCATCAGCTGGTCGAGTTCGGCCTTGACGTCGGACACGGGTGCTCCTCCACATGGTGGGACGACTCGCGACTGATCGTCTCGTACCGCCGGCGTGCGCGAACAGGGTTTCGGTAGGGCCCCGGGCAGGAATTGCGTTCATAAAGAAACCGTCCCTGCAGCCAATCGTCACATCGCCGAAATACATCCGTCCCATCTCCTCCAAGACCGCGCTCTACCGTGGAGACACGGGCCGCACCCCACATCGGCCCCGCCCCACAGCCCGGCCACCGTCGCCCGCAGGCTCACCCCCGCCTCGTACAGACGACAGGAGCCCCGTGTCCCGCCCCGCCGCTCTGTCCCTCCCGCCCTGGCTCGCCCATGCCTTCCGTGCCCAGCGGGGGCCCGTGCCCTGGAACGCGGTCGTGCGGGGCGCGCTGTCCGCCGGGCCGGTGCTTCTGGTCGCCGTGCTCGTCGGCCGTACCTCCCTGGGCGTCGTCGCTGCCATCGCCGCCATGCTGGCCGGGGTCAACGACCGCCCCGGCAGCCGGCGCGCCTCCGTCCGGCGGATCGGGGTGCCCGCGCTCGCCGGAGCCTGCGGGCTGCTCATGGGGACGTACGCCGGAGAGCAGGTCGGAGCCGTCGCCCTGACTGTGCTGCTCACCCTGGTCGGACTTGTCGCCGGAGGCGTCAGCGCCGTCGGGCCCGTCGCCTCGGCGGCCGGGACGCAGTGGCTCGTCACCGCCGCCATCGGAGCCGGGATGCCGCTGCCCGAGCCGGGATGGCTGCGGGCGCTCGCCTACCTGGTGGGGGCCGGGTGGCTGCTCGGCCTGCGGCTGGTCCTGCCCACACCCGGCGGCCTCACCGGGGACTTCCGGTTCGACGGGGAGCGGGAGGCAGTCGCCGCCGTCTACGACGCCGTGGCCGCGCTTCTCGACGCCTCGGGCACACCGGACGCCACCTCCCGCCGGGTGGCACTCACCGCCGCGCTCGATCACGCCCAGGACGCGCTCGCCGGGCCCCGGCTGCGGCGCTACGCCAGCTCGGCGGCCGAACGGCGGCTGCACGCGCAGTACGCCGCCGCGCTGCCGCTCGCCGAGGCCGCGACCGCGCTGGCCTGGGCCGGGGAGGACGTCGCCGAGCGGTCCTCGGCGGGGCCCCGGCGTCTCGCGGCCGCCGTACGGGAGAACACGCACACCGGGCCGCTGCCGGCGCCCTCCCGGTCGGCGCCCGGGCTGCGTGCCCTGGACGACGCCCTGCTGTACGCCGCCGAGGCATTCGACCGCACCAAGGGTTCCGACCTGCACACCCGCAGGCGGGGCGCGGGGGCCCTGCTGCGCACCGTGTTCGGCGCCGGGGGCCGTGAGTACGGGCTGCGGGTCGCTCTCTGCTTCGGGGCCAGCGTCGGCGTCGCCCAGGCCCTGCACCAGACCCGCTGGTACGGGCTGCACGAGCACTGGTACTGGCTGCCCGTCACCACCGTCTTCCTGGTCAAGCCCGACCTGGGGCCACTCGCCTCGCGTGTCCTGAACCGGGCGGCCGGGACCGTCCTCGGGGCCCTCGTGTTCGCCGGGTTCGCCATGGTGCTGCCCCGGCCGGAAGGGCTCATCGCACTCGTGGCCGTCAGCGGAGCCCTCATTCCGGTCGCCACACGGCACTTCGCCGCGCAGACCGCCGTAGTCACCGTCCTCGTGCTGGCGCTGGTGATGGTCGGCGGCGAGCCGCAGGCCTCCGCCGGGCGGATCGGGGAGACGCTGCTGGCCTGCGCGATCGTTCTGATCGTGGGCCACCTGCCGATGCCGGGACAGCGAGCCGGCGGGGTACGGTCCCGGCTCGCGGCGGCGGAAGCCGCGGCACAGGCGTACCTGGCGCATGTCCTGCGCGAGTCCGACGCCCACGCGGTGGAGGACTCAGGCTCGCACCGGTCGGGCGTCGGTGCCGAGGCCGCCGTCGCCGGCACCGACGGCGCAGCCGATACCACCGGCAGCGGCACCGACTCCGACACTCGTGCCGTCCGCTGGACGCTGCGTCGCGAGGCCTACCGGGCCCTCGCCGAGGCCCGCACCGCCATCGCCCTCACCGCCGCCGAACTCCCGCCGCTCGCCCGGCACTCGGAGGGCGCCGACGAGATCGCCACCACCCTCGAACGGCTCGTCGACACGACCACCGCCTGTGCCGTGCACGTCGACGACACCGGACGGCTCACCCCGCGGCACACCCAACGCCTCACCGAACTACTGGCGGAACTGGCGAAGGAGAACGAGCGCGCCCGCCTGCGGATCCCGGAACTGCCCGCGGCGGGGTGACCGAGGCGGGGCAACTCCGAGACAGGGGTGACCAGCTGAGGACCGCTACCCCACCCGCACCCACACCGGCGCGTGATCCGACCCCGGTTCCCCGCGCCGCTCCGCCGGATCCGCCCCCACCGACGGCAGCCGCGGCGTCCCGTCGGCCGGCAGACCCGTGCCCGCCTTCGTGATCCGGTGGACGAGGCGGTGGCTCACCAGGACGTGGTCGATGAGTTCACGGCGGCCGAAGTTTATGCGGGAGAAGCGCTGCTCGGCGGGTATGAGCGGGGCCACGTTCCACAACCGGACCGCGTCGCCCTGGTCGGGCGTCTGGAAACCGCCGGTGCCGATCTCCGATCCGGGCGGACCCACCAGGATCTGGGTGGTCGCCGCCTGCACCTCGTCGTTCAGGTCGCCCAGCACCGCCACGTCCCGCTCACGGCCGTGGCCGGCCAGCAGTTCGTCGGCCAGGGCCCGCAGGGTCGTCGCCTCCGCCGCCCGCCGGTAGAGCGCGTACGCCCCGTACCGTGCCCGCTCGCCCTCGTCGTGCGGCTGGAAGCGGTTGCCCGGATACGTCAGCAGCTTCGATTTGAGGTGGGTGACCGCCACCCGCAGCGGCCCGATCTCCGTGTCCGCCTCCACCGCCAGGAAGCCCCGGCCCGCCTGTCCCACCGTCGCCCCGTCGTCGTCCGACTGCACCGGACGCAGCTTGGGCGGGAAGCTGTTCCTGTCCGCCAGCACCTGCAACGGCGTGCGGCTGAGGAAGCCGACCCGGATGCCCCGGCCGTCCGGGTGCTGGGAGAGCGCGACGGTCCAGTCGCCGTGCAGCATCTCGGTCAGGTCCTGCAGCGCCTCCGGCTCCCCGACCTCCTGCACACCCAGCAGTGCCGGGTCGAGTTGGGTGATCACGGCGGCGAGGGCGGCGAGTTTCGCCTCGTATGTGGCCTTGTCCTTGGGGCCGAACGGCCCGCCGGGACGATAGAGGTTCTCCAGGTTCCAGGTGCCTACGAGCATGCCGGGCTCCTTTCCAGAAGCCGTCGGGCGGGCTGTGGTGAGGCCAGGGTGCTGGTCCGGCCGAGGACGCGACAGAGCCGGTGACGGGATGCGGTTCGGCTCACACGAGGCGACTACCGCGTCGTACGTTGGCGTCATGAGTGGCTCTCCCGCTGATCTCATCATTACCGGATGCACCGTCCTCGTGCACGACGATCAAGAGCGGATCGGGTTCGAGGAGGACGCCGCGATCGTGGTACGGGACGGACTCGTCGTCCGCGTGACGAGCGCCGCCGCGGTCGCGGACCGGCCGGCCGGCGAACGTCTCGACGCGCGCGGCCAGGTCGCCCTGCCCGGGCTGGTCAACTGCCACACCCACGCCCCGATGGTCGCCCTGCGCGGCCTCGCCGAGGACCTCCCCACCGAGGAGTGGTTCAACGACGTCGTCTGGCCCATGGAGTCCAACCTCACCGAGAAGGAAGTGGAGTTGGGGGCACGGCTCGCCTGCGCGGAGATGATCCGGGGCGGCGTCACCTGCTTCGCGGACCACTACTTCGCCATGGACGCGGTGGCCGCCGTCGTCGCCGAGACCGGGATCCGCGCCCACCTGGGGCAGGCGTACTTCTCCTCACAGGGGCCCGAAGGGCGGCAGAGGTCACTGGAGTTCGCGCTTCGGCACCGTGACGCTGCCGACGGCCGCATCACCACCGCCCTCGCCCCGCACGCCCCTTAGGGGTGCTTTCACTATGCCCGCCCGGGTCGCGCGGTCTGGCACCGCACCTCGCCGCGTTGCCGAACCACCCACGTGGCTCCTCCCCCACTCTCGGCTGCGCTCGAGCGGGGGGACCCCCATCGAGGGCGCTCCGGCGCCTTGCGATGCACGGCACCAGACCACGCGACCTCACCGGGCGCTCATAGTGAAAGCACCCCTTACACCGTGGACGACGCCGACCTCGCCGCCACCGCCGAACTCGCCCACACGCACGGCCTTCCCGTGCACATCCACGCCGCCGAGAACCGTGAGCAGACCGACACCAGCCTCGCGCGGCACGGCGTCACCCCGATCGAGGTCCTCAAGCGCACCGGGATCCTCGACACGGACGTCCTCCTCGCGCACGGCACCGGCATCGTCGAACGCGACCTTCCGCTCCTCGCGGGCGCCGAAGGCAGTACGGCGGTGGCCACCGCGCCCCGCGGCTACCTCAAGTTCGCCTGGCCCACCACCACACCGGTCCGAGACCTGCACGCCATCGGCGTGCCCGTCGGACTGGCCACCGACGGAGCGGCCTCCAACAACTCCCTCGACGTATGGGAGTCGATGGCGCTCACCGCCCTGGTCCAGAAGTCCGCGACCGGCGACCCGCGTTGGCTGACCGCCCGCCGCGCCCTGCACCACGCCACCCTGCAGAGTGCCCGGGCGGTCGGACTCGGCGAGCAGGTCGGCAGCATCGCGCCTGGCCGGCGGGCCGACCTCGTCCTCGTGGACCTCACCGGCCCGCACACCCAGCCCGTCCACGACCTAGCCGCGACCCTCGTGCACAGCGCCCGCTCCGCCGACGTCCGTACGACGATCGTCGACGGACGGATCCTGATGTGCGACCGCGAACTGCTGACCATCGACGTCCCCGCGGTGGTGGCGGAGTTGGCGGAGCGGCTGCCCGCCCTGGTCGACCGGAGCCACGGCAGACGCATCCAGGCCTACGACACCTGAACCGCAGGCCCACAGCGCCAACGGCACCTCCCGCCGACGCCCGTCGGGAGCAACCCATGGGGCGCGCGTCGGCGTTGGGGCGCCTGCGGCGAGTGAGTGCGCCCGGCATCACAGTGAGTGCGAGAACTGACACGAACGGTAGCGGAAGTGACCGTTCGGTAACCGAATTCTCACGCTGCGCGCTGAACCAGTGTCGAGTACGTCTCAGTCCCGCAACTGAGCGAGCCGTTCAGCCCCTGGAAGGCGTTAACTCCTACAAGCATGACGCTTTCTGGAGGTGCAGGGTGGTGAACGGGCGAACAGTGCTCGAACGCTTTCCCGCAGGTGGGCCGCGAGGCTCGTGGCCGGCGGAGGAGTTCGCGCACGCGCGGCGGCTTGAAGGACTGCCCGCCGAGGTCGTGATGGACCTCGCGACGGACACGTTCCTGGTGATCGTGCGCGGTGGGGAGGCGGACATCGTCGCGTGACGGCGGTCTACGCCGTCAGGTGGGGTCAGCCCGCCTTCGGGGCCGGCACCTGAGGGGTCCGGGCGGTCGCCCGCGTGGGGACCTTCGCCGCGAACTGCTCCGCCTGGAGCGAGTACAACTCCGCGTAGACCCCGCCGGTCGCCAGTAGCTCGTCCGGGGTGCCGGACTCCACCAGGCGGCCGTGCTCCAGGACGTGCACCAGGTCCGCGTGCCGGACCGAGGCCAACCGGTGGGTGATGAGGATGACGGTCTGCCCGGTGCCTGCCAGAGCGCGGATCTTCTCGAAGACCTCCAGCTCCGCCCGGGCGTCCAGGGCCGCCGTCGGCTCGTCCACGATCAGGATGCGCGCGCGCCGGTACGCGGCCCGGGCGATCCCCAGCCGCTGCCACTGACCCCCGGACAGCTCGTGGCCTCCGCTGAAGTTACGGGCCAGCAGGGTGTCCAGACCGCGCGGCAGATCCACGACCACCTCCTCGGCCCCGGCCTCCGCGACCGCCTCCATGATCCCCTCGTCGGTGAGCGGCGCCGCGGAACGGCCGACCGCCACATTGACGCGGGCGGTGAACGGCCACCGCTTGAAGTCCTGCGCGACCATCGCGACGCGCTCGGCGAGCAGGTGCCGGTCGGCGGTGGCCGTGTCCACGTCGTCCCACATGATCCGGCCGCCGTCGGGGGCGTACAGCCCGGCCAGCAGCTTGACCAGGGTGGTCTTGCCGGAGCCGTTCTCACCGACCAGCGCCACGATCTTGCCGAGCGGGACGCTGAGCGTCACGTCGTCCAGCGCGGGACGGGTCGCGTCACCCGGGTACGTGAAGGAGACGTTCTCGAACCGGATCTCGCGCGGCTCGGCCGGCAGGGCGGCCCCACCCACCGGGATCGCCCGCTCGGCCGCCTCCACGTAAAGACGGTGCAGGTCACCGACGAACAGTGCCTCCTCATGCAGCGCGTTCACCTCGACGACCAGCGTGTCGAGGCTCTGCGAGCCGGTGCGGATGGCGATCACGGCCGTCCCCGCCACCGACAGCGCCATCGCCCCGGCCAGCAGCAGTCCGCCCAGCGTGGCGTACGTCGCCGCCGTGGCCAGGCCCGTCCAGGCCGCGGCGATCAGACCCGTACGGGCCGCCAGCCGGGCGAGGCGGGCCTGCTCCGCCTCCGCCGTCTCCGACATCGCGCGGAAGTGCCGCAGCAGGAAGGGGCCCACACCGTGCACCCGGATCTCCGGAGCCGCCTCCGGCTCGATCAGCAGCGCGCCGAGCAGCCGGCCCGCGCGCGCGTGCTGCACCCAGGCGTGGAAGGACTCGTAGCGTCGGCGGGCCATGGTCAGCGCGCTCCAGGCGCTCGGCAGGGTCATCGTCACCAGCAGCGGCAGCAGTGCCGGGTGCAGCACGGTCAGTACGCCCGCCGCCGCGATCAGCGAGATCATCGCGTTCACCACACGAGTGGCGTACGAGATCATCCGCCGGGCGGACTGGGCGCCGTACTGCGCGGTGTCCAGCAGCTTGTGGAAGGCGTGGTCCTCGATCGCGGCCAGCTCCACGGTCGCCGCCCGCTCCAGATAGCGCTCGGTCGCCACCCGCTCCACCTTGGGCTCCAGCCGTCCGGTGGCGTAGGTCGAAGCGGCCCGCAGCATTGCCCCGACCAGCATCGCGGCCGCCATCACCACCAGGGCGGGGACGGCACCGCGCAACCGGTCCTCCAGGGTGCCGCCGCCGATCAGCCGGCCCAGCACGCTGTTGACGGCGAGGAGACTCACGGCCTGGGTCAGGCCCCGGCCCACCTCGGCGGCGAGCACGGTCCGGGCGGCCCGTCGGTCGGCCTGCCAGGCGAGACCGAAGCTGGCCGTCAGCAGGGACGGCAGACGGGTCACCATGGCCCGGAAGTTCAGCTCCAGGAACGCGTCCGCGTGCGAGTTCCAGCCCATGTCGTAGCGCAACGGTCCGCCGAAGAGCAGCTGCTCCGACTCGGACACCTCCGGTGTGCCCGCGCCGCCCTGCCGCGCGTCGCGCCTCTTTCCCACCGTCGACCTCCCCTGATCGTGGACGAACGGCCACTATCGCGAAGCGGGCTCGTCACGGGCAGGGCGTGTGCCGCGGCGGTCGGAGCACGCGGGCGCACACCGAGCGAGGCGCAAGCGCACGCCTGGGCGAGGGGGAGCGAGGTGGGACGAGAGGAGGGGAGAGGTGCGCAGGGGAAAGGGAGGGAATGGGGGAGGGAGGGGGCGGGGGTCTGGCGACGAAGGTCTTGGAGGGGCCCTACGCGCTGACCGGTCGCGACCACGTCGGCGTCGTGCCCGTCAGTCGGCACAGGGCCAGATACAGCGGTATCGGCGGGGTGTACGGAATGGTCCCCTCCGGCCGGTGGATCAGGCCCGGAGCTGCCGGAGTGTCCGGTACTACCGCACCGGTGGCGTACTGAGCCGGGGCGGGCCACTCCAGGGCGAAGTCGGAGTCTGAAGGAACGATCCACCACCAGTGCGCCTCGTCGGCGTAGACACACCCGACCCGCGGCAGCCGCGGCATCAGCCAGGGCCCGAACCGCGCGGGCACCACCACGGCGTCACAGCCCAGCGGAGCTGTCATGCCCTCGGGCACGGACAGTCGCCGGGTCGTTCCCGGGGTGCGCGGTCCGCGTCCGAGGCGGACCAGCGTGTCCAGGCTCAGTACCGGGCCGCAGCCGGCCCCCGCCCCTATGCCCATTCGACCCCCGTCTTGTGCTGCCGAACTCCCGCCGTGCCACCGGTCTCGATCTCGGGCGCGGTGCCGTGACGTGGCTCCACGTCCACCCGCGGATCCACGCCGAGACCGGCCCCCGCCGTGGCGGCGCTGCCCGGGCTGCCGGACGGGCCCGGCTTCGGGCGGGCGCCCCAACCCAGGTCGTTGCGGGGACCGGAGTCCCCGCGAGACATGTCGTCCTGGCGAGCAAGTTCCGCCCAGACCAGCAGGCCGGGGCCGTGCTCCTGGGCTCCCCAGGCGTGACAGAGGGCGTCGACGAGAAGCAGACCCCTCCCGTGCTCCTCGTCGGGCCGCTGCGCCGAGGGGTGTGGCTCACCGGGCGCGCACCCCTCGTCACGTACGGCTATCCGCACCAGATCCTCACCGTCGTGCAGCTCGCAGATCACCCGGCGGCTCGCGGTGTGCACGATGGCGTTGGTGACCAGCTCGGTGACCACCAGGGCCGCCGAGTCGCAGGTGTCCGCACACACCGACCAGCCGGTCAGCCGGGCCATGGTCAGACGTCTGGCCTGTGCCGGAGAACCCGGATGGGCGGCCAGCTCGAACCGGAACCGGCGCTCGGCGGCGGACCGCTCTGGGCCCGCTCCCTCGCTCGCCGCGAACCACTCGGGTCCCCCTGCCTCGCTCGCTCCCCAACGGGTCCGAGCGGGGGGAACGCCATCAGCACCAAGGCCGAGGGGGCGGCCTGCGGCGGCGTCTGTTCCTAAGGGCGCGGGCGGAATCACGCTTGCCACTATCGCCCCGCCATGAACACTTGGCAAGTGTCACTCTGAAAAATGCAGAGTGCTGCGTGACGGGGCGAGGGGCCGTGGCACACTGCTGGCAACAGCACGTCGAGCGGCGCCAGTTGGGATCGACGTAGATCGGTACGTAGCCGTACAGAACTTCGTTCAGGTCGTCGAACGGCGCCGCAGGGCTGTCAGTTGCCGCGGTGACCGGCCCGCTCCCAAAGGGCCGTCTGATCAGGGACTTTGTGGAGGTGCAGGGTGAGCGAGCCGCGGTCCGCGCCTACGGTCGGCCAGGTCGTCCTCGGTCGGCGTCTTCTGGACCTGCGGGAGCGCGCGGGGCTCAGGCGTGAGGAAGCCGCCCGCATACTCCGGGTCGCCCCCGCCACGGTCCGCCGGATGGAGATGGCCGAGGTAGGGCTCAAGATCCCGTACCTCCAACTGCTCCTGAAGGCCTACGGCATCTCCGACCTCGAGGCCGACGCGTTCGTCCAACTCGCGGAGGACGCCAACAAACCCGGCTGGTGGCAGCGGTTCCACGACGTCCTGCCCGGCTGGTTCTCGATGCACGTGAGCCTGGAGGGGGCAGCCGCCCTCATCCGGCAGTACGAGCCGCACTTCGTCCCCGGCCTGCTGCAGACCGAGGACTACGCGCGGGGCGTCCTGAGGTCGGGCGCCATCGGGCAGACCAGCCCCGACGACATCGAGCGCCATGTCGACCTGCGCATGCGACGCCAGGAACTGCTCACCCGCCAGGACGCCCCCCGACTGTGGGTCGTGATGGACGAGACGGTGCTGCGCCGCCGTGTCGGCACCCCGGAGGTGATGCGGGCCCAGATCGACAAGCTGCTCGACGCGACGAAGCTGCCCAACGTCACCCTGCAGGTCGCCCCGTTCGCGAACGGGCCGCACCCGGGCACGTACGGCCCCTTCGTGCTCTTCCGATTCGCCGTGCCGGAACTCCCGGACATGGTCTACAGCGAGTACCTGACCGGCGCGGTCTATCTGGACGCGCGCGCCGAGGTGGCGACCCACCTCGAGGTCATGGACCGCATGGCGGCGCAGGCCGCTACTGCACATCGCACGAAGGAGATCCTCCGGGATCTCCGCAAGGAGCTGTGAATGGATCGCATCAAGCCGCGCCGACGGGTCTACAACGGCATGCCCGCGCGGGAGTTGGGCAGCGAGGGCTGGCACAAGCCCTGGAGCGGCGGCAACGGCGGCAACTGCCTGGAGGCGATGAAGCTCGCCGACGGCCGGATCGCCGTCCGTCAGTCCACCGACCCGGACGGCCCCGCGCTGATCTACACCACGGACGAGATGACCGCCTTCATCGAGGGCGCCAAGGCGGGGGTGGCCGACTTCCTCCTCTCCTGACTGGTTGCCGTCCTATCGACTGATTGCGCTATCTCGCTGAACTTCTTTGCTATTGGTGCTGAATTGAACACCCATTGCGTCTTACGGAGTGCCTCATGACCGGTCAGGAGCCCCTGGGCGCCGCCCAGATCGACACCAGCAGACCGCATCCCGCGCGGATGTACGACTGGTATCTCGGCGGCAAGGACAACTACCCCGTCGACGAGGCGATGGGACGGCAGATGCTGGCCCTCGACCCGAGGGTGCCGGTGATGGCGCGGGTCAACCGGGCCTTCATGCACCGGGCCACGCGCTGGCTCGCCCAGCACGGCGTCCGACAGTTCCTGGACGTCGGCACCGGTATCCCGACCGAACCGAACCTCCACCAGGTCGCCCAGCGGATCGCCCCCGACGCGCGGGTCGTCTACTGCGACAACGATCCGATCGTGCTCGCCCACGCGGCGGCACTGCTGCGCGGCACGGACCAGGGGGCGACCGAGTACCTGCAGGCCGACGTGCGGGACCCGGACGCCGTCCTCGAAGGCGCCCGGAAGGTCCTGGACTTCGGCCGGCCGGTCGCGCTCTCACTCATCGCGCTGCTGCACTTCGTCTCCGACGAGGACGGCGCCCACGAGTTGGTGGCGCGGCTGCTGTCCGAGCTGCCCTCGGGCAGCTACCTGGTGGTCAGCCACGCGACGGCCGACTTCACACCCGAGGAGTCGAAGGCGGCCACCGAGAAGCTGAAAGCGGCCGGCGTCACCTTGGCGCTGCGCTCCCGCGAGGAGTTCGCCCGCTTCTTCGACGGCCTGGAACTCGTCGAACCCGGCGTGGAGGTGCCGCAGCTGTGGCACCCCGAGCTGGGTGACCCTGTCCCGGGTCAGGACGACGGGGTCATTCCCGGGTACGGGGCTGTGGCACGCAAGCTCTGAGCTACGGGGCGGTGGCACGGAAGCCTTGAGCGTCATGTGGCGCCGCCCCGTGGCGTGCGCCGCGTGCGCCCGTACGAGGGGTCACCGGCCGCTCGTACCCCTGCGCAAACCCTGGCTCATCCGCCCGCAGGATCCGCCCCGGGCACCGCGACCGGCGGCAACGTGCCGCACAGCGCGTCCAGCGCCGCCGCGTAAGCGTGCTCCGCGGGCGTCGCGTACCCCACGACCAGGCCGTCGCTCGCAGCCATGTCGGTGTCCGGGTGCCGGAACTCGGCGAGCCCGTCCAGGGCGACGCCCTGCCAGGCGGCCGCCTTCACCACGGACTGCTCGGTACCCGGCGGCAGCCTGAGCACCGCGTGCAGGCCGGCCGCGATACCCGTGACCTCGACATGCGGCGCGTGCGTGGCGAGCGCCGCGACCAGCCGGTCCCGGCGGGCGCGGTACCGCTGACGCATGCGCCGCACATGACGGTCGTAGGAGCCGCAGGCCAGGAAGTCGGCGAGGCTCAACTGGTCGAGAACGCTCGCCCAGGCCTCGCGCTCCCCCTTGGCCGCGAGCACGTCGTCGACGTATCGCTCCGGCAGCACCATCCACCCCAGCCGCACCGCGGGCGACAGGCTCTTGCTGACCGAGCCGATGAAGATCACACGTTCCGGATCGAGGCCCTGGACGGCACCGACCGGCTTGCGGTCGTAGCGGAACTCGCCGTCGTAGTCGTCCTCCAGGATCACCGCCCCGCGGGCGCGTGCCCAGTCGACCACCGCGGCCCGACGTTCGGGATCCAGCGGTCCGCCCGTCGGGAACTGGTGTGCGGGCGTGAGCAGTACCGCCCGCTCGTCCCGCAGACCGTCGATCCGCGCGCCGTGTTCGTCGAGGGGGAGCGGCACGGTCCGCACCCCGGCGTCCCGGAGCAGCGTCCGGTGGAAGCCCAGCCCGTACGCCTCCACCGCCAGCGGGCCGCGCAGCACGTCGCCCCCGCCGCCCCGGTCCTGGCCGAACAGCAGCCGCAGCGCGTGCGCGAAACCGGAGCAGATCACGATCCGGCCCGGCTCGGTGCGCACACCACGCGCGCGTGACAGGTACTCCGTGAGCGCCTCCCGCAACTCGACGCGGCCGGCAGGGTCGCCGGGCCCGAACACCTCGCTGGGCGCCTGCTGGAGAGCCCGCCGGTAGGAGGTGAGCCAGGCCGCGCGCGGGAACGCCGACGCGTCCGGGGTGCCCTGGCGCAGATCATGCCGGGGGCCACGCGCACGGGCAGGCCCCTGGCGAGGCACTCGTACGGTGTGCCCCAGCGGCTCGGCCCGCTTCGCCACCCGGGTGCCCGAGCCCTGCCGAGCGATCAGCCAGCCCTCCGCGACCAGCTCCGCGTAGGCGTCGGCCACCGTGTTGCGGGCGACCCCGAGGTCGGCGGCGAGTGAACGGTACGGCGGCAGCCGGGTGTCGGGGGCGAGTCGCCCGCTGCGTACCGCCTCACGCAGCGCCGCGGTGAGCGCGGCCCGCCGGCCGCCCGGGCCGGACAGCTCCAGATGCAGGTCGGCACCGATCCGCTCCGCGGAATCGACCCACGGTTCATCCATGGAAACGCACCCTACAGACGGTCAACGCGGCCAGGACGGACGAGCGCCGCTGACGCACCCCTCGCATCTTCTGTACCGGGCCGTACCGCTAAACGGCCATGGGGCGGTCATACGGACCGATCGGTGCCGGCAGGCGCGACGTGCCCGTCAGATGGTGGTCGACGGCCGCCGCCACCGCCCGCCCCTCCGCTATCGCCCACACGATCAACGACTGCCCCCGCGCGGCGTCCCCCGCGGCGAACACACCGGGGACGTTCGTGGCGAACCCGGCGTCCCGCGCGACAGTCCCGCGCGCATCCAGGTCCAGCCCCAACTGACGTACGAGCCCGTCCTTGAGGTCCGGCCCCGAGAAACCGAGCGCGAGCAGCACGAGGTCGGCGGGGAGGCTGCGTCCGCTGTCCGGCACCGGCCGTCGCCGCGCGTCCACCTCCACGAGGTGCAGCGACCGCACATGTCCGTCGGCGTCCCCGGTGAAGCGGAGCGTGGACGCCGCGAACAGCCGCGCGTCGGCGTCCGCCGCCGGCGCCGTCCGCAGTTCCCGCGCCTCCTCGTGCGCGGCCGACAGCCGGTAGAGCTTCGGATACGTCGGCCAGGGCTCCGCGTCCTCGTCGCGCTCGGCGCCGGGCTGGGCATAGATGTCCAACTGGGTCACGGACGCGGCCCCTTCCCGCACCGCCGTACCCAGGCAGTCGGCGCCCGTGTCCCCGCCGCCGACGATGACGACGTGCTGCCCGGCGGCGGACATCGGCGAGACCTCCAGATCCCCCTCGCGCACCCGGTTGGCCAGTGGCAGGTACTCCATGGCCTGTCGCACACCGGCCAACTCCCGCCCAGGGACATCGAGTTCACGCCAGGCTGTCGCGCCGGTGGCGATCACCACGGCGTCGTAGCGCGCACGCAGCTCCGCGGCGCCGATGTCCCGCCCGACCGCGGTGGACGTACGGAACTTGGTGCCCTCGGCCCGCATCTGCTCGACGCGCCGCTCCAGATGCCGCTTCTCCATCTTGAACTCGGGGATGCCGTACCGCATCAGCCCGCCGATCCGGTCGTCCTTCTCGTACACGGCGACCGTGTGCCCCGCGCGGGTCAGCTGCTGTGCCGCGGCGAGGCCGGCGGGACCCGAGCCGATCACCGCGACCGTCCGCCCGGACAGCCGCTCCGGCGGACGCGGCGGAGTGAGCCCGAGTTCCCAGGCCCGGTCGGCGATGGCGACCTCGACGTTCTTGATCGTGACCGCGGGCTGGTTGATCGCCAGCACACAGCCCGCCTCACAGGGGGCCGGGCACAACCGGCCGGTGAACTCAGGGAAGTTGTTGGTGGCGTGCAGCCGGTCCGAGGCGGCCCGCCAGTCGTCCCGGGAGACGAGGTCGTTCCACTCGGGGATCAGGTTGCCGAGCGGACAGGCGTCGTGGCAGAACGGGACACCGCAGTCCATGCAGCGGTCCGCCTGCTTGCTGATGATGGGCAGCAACGCTCCGGGGACATACACCTCCTCCCAGTCCCGGACCCGCTCCTCGACCGGCCGGCGCGGCCAGTCCTGGCGGGGCGTGGTCATGAATCCCTTGGGGTCGGCCATGGCCGTGTTCCTTGCCTGCGCGTGCGACACCTTCGCGTCCTACACATGCGCGTCCGACGTGGCCGTGCGTCATCGGGCGGCACTCTTTCGGCGCTCTCCTGGATACCTAGCCCGGTACATCCACCGGTACACGGGGTTCGGTTCGTCGGCGCCTCTCCCGGTACGTCTTTCGGCCACGATACGTCCCGTAGGTCACCCGCGCAGAGCGCTGGACGGCGCCTTCTCGCAGGCTGGGACAGGTTCATGCTCAGCTGGGACCCAGCCCCCGCTCAGGTCAGTGCCAGCAGGTACATCACCGCCGCGGCTGCTGAGGCGACCGCGCGGACGTGGTTCCACATCGTCCACTCGCGCACATACGTCGGCCAGTACGCGGCCGCCTCCCGGGTGCCAGGGTCCAGCTGCGCCAGCGCGTTGTTGCGCGGCACGTTCGCCACGACGGTCACCCCGAACACCCCGAACAGGTACAACGCGCTGCCCACCAGCAACTCGACCGTCCCCCCGTCCGGCCACAAGACGAACGTCACCACCGCGATCACCGCGCACACCACGGCCGACCCGGTGAACACGACCATGAACGCGGGCCGCACCGCGGTCACGTTGATCGCTTTCATCGCGGCGACACCCTGGGCGGGCGGCAACGCAGCCAGCGCCCGCATGACGAAGGCCGAGAACCCGTAGAACACCCCCGCCACCACACCGGCCCCCAGCACACCCAGCATGGTCAGTACGAAATACGGCCCATCGATCACGCCGACACCCACTCCCGCATCCGGCCGAGCCCCCGCCCGGCATCCACCGCCACCACCGCCACCAACGTCACTGCCGTCACCGCCGTCACCACCGTCACCACCAGTGAATCCCCGCACAACGCGCCCGGCCAGGCCTGAACCACGCGGGAACATACGCGAGCGTCCAGGCAGAACGTCCCGTACTCACCGTCCCCGTCCAAAAACCTCCACGCCTACGCCCCCCCCAACCTCGTTCCCCCACGACAGGCGTGGCGCGGCGCTCACCCGGCCGCCGACTCCACCCCGCCCTCGTCCTCCCGCCACTGCCTGAGTACCGCCTCCACCGACGGCGCGATCCGCCGCCGGGCCTCATGTCTCGCCACCCCGCTCATCAGAAGCTGGTCATAGGGCGTGTCCACGTGCCGTACGGATGCCGCGACCGCCGAGGTCACCGCTCCCTCGGACAACGCCCGCCCCGCCGCACTCCGCCCCACCCGGCCGCTGCCCCGCACCGAGGCGTGCTCGGCGATCGCCCGCGCCCGTGGACATCCGGGAAACAAGCGCCCTATCTCCGCCGCGAAGGCATCCGTGAACTTCACGTCCTCGGCCGCCCGCCGCGCAGCGTCCCGCACCCGGCGTCGGCGCCGTGCCTCCGCGTCGGCGAGGCACCGCGCCTCGGCCCGGGCGAGCCCCGCCTCCTCGACGAGGACGCCCTGGCGCTCGTAGCGCCCCTTGCGCCGGTTGAACCGCACGACCACCGCCGCCAAGGTGCTCTCCTCCCGGGACCGGCGCGTCAACGCGGTGTCGCCCCGTGGCAGGAACACCAGATGCCCCAGATCGGCGCAGTCGAGGCACCGAGGCGTGCCGCCCTCGACGACGAGCAGCGACAACGGTCCGCCCCGGCACTCCGCGCAGTGCCGTCTGCGCAGCGGCTGAATGACGATAGGCCCGGTTCGGGATCCGGTACCGGAAGGGGGAGTTGCGAGGCGCGCCATACCGGGTTCATTCCCGTCTCCAGCCCCTGGAACTACGCCCTCCACCCGTCCTGGTCCGCCGAGGCGGGGCGGCGGCAGCACCCCTGGGCACGACACGTCCTGAACACCACCTGACGCATCATGGGCCGTGTGCGACTCGAAGCGATCACCTGGGACCGGCTCGGCGACCAGCTCGCCGAACGACTGCTCGACCTGAAGCCGGCCGACGGCAGCCCCTGGCCGCGCGTCGCCTTCGACGGGGCCCCCGCCGCCCGCCCGGGCGACCTCGCCGAACGGGTGGCGGGGGCGCTCCGGGTGCGCGGCCGTGCCTCGCTGGTCGTCGGGACACAGGGCTTCCTGCGCCCCGCCTCCCTCCGCCTGGAATACGGCCACCAGGACCCGGAGGCCTACTTCACCGGCTGGTTCGACAGCGGCGCCCTGTGGCGCGAGGTGTTCGGTCCCCTCGAACCCGGCGGTGACGGCCGGGTCCTGCCCGACCTGTGGGACCCCGCCACCGACCGTGCCACTCGCAGCCCGTACGTCCAACTCCCGCCAGGCGGTCACCTGTTGCTGCACGGCCCCCTCCTGCTGCACCACTGGTTCCCCTTCGATCTGACCGTCCACGTACTTCTCTCCCCGGGTGCCCTGCGCCGCCGCACCCCCGAGTCCGACCACTGGCAGCTGCCCGCCTTCGAGCGCTACGAGAACGAGACCGACCCGGCCGGCACGGCCGATGTCCTGGTACGTGCCGACGACCCACGCCACCCGGCCTGGAACGGCTGACCAGGGCCGGCTCCGGCCCGCTCCGGGGGCGTGTCCCGAAGGACGCCGCGAGAATGGTTGATGCCGGGACTCGCGGTGCCCCCTTGCTCCGCGCCGGCCGTCCGGCACCGGGAGGTACTCCATGACCACAGCCGGAGACATCATGCACCGTGGCGCACAGTGGATCCCCGCCCAGGAGACCCTGGACCGCGCCGCCCAACTGATGCGCGACCTCAATGTCGGCGCCCTGCCGATCAGCGACCAGAACGAACGGCTCTGCGGGATCCTCACCGACCGCGACATCGTCGTCGGCTGTGTCGCCATCGGCCGCGACCCGGCCAGGGTCACCGCGGGTGAGATGGCCCAGGGGACACCCCGCTGGATCGACGCGAGCGCCGATGTCAGTGAGGTGCTCCAGGAGATGCGGGAGCACCAGATCCGCCGGCTCCCCGTCATCGACGACAAGCGCCTGGTCGGCATGATCAGTGAGTCCGACCTGGCCCAGCACCTCACGGAGGACCAGATCGCGTCCTGGGCCGAGAGTGTCTACGCCCGGACGACAGGCGGTCACTGACCGACCTGACCGGATCATGCTCGATTGACCGGGTACCGGGTGACCCCTGCGGGACTCCGTCCTTCCGGTGTCAGATCCAGCCGTTGCGCCGGAAACCCCGGTACAGCAGCACACAGGCGACGGATATCACGCCGATGATCAGGCCGTAGCCGTACCGCCAGTGCAGCTCCGGCATGTACTCGAAGTTCATGCCGTACACGCCGCACACCATCGTCGGTACGGCGACCACGGCGGCCCACGCCGTGATCTTCCGCATGTCCTCGTTCTGCGCGACCGTCACCTGCGCGAGATGCGCCTGGAGGATGGAGTTGAGCAGCTCGTCGAAGGCGGCGATCTGTTCCTTGGCCCGCAGCAGGTGGTCGGAGACGTCACGGAAGTAGGCCTGTATCTCCGGAGCGACCACCCGCATCGGCCGGGTGGCGAGCTCCTCGAGCGGACGCCCGAGCGGCACGACGGCCCGCTTGAGCTCCAGGAGCTCCCGCTTGAGCTGGTAGATGCGCCCCGCGTCCACCCGGGCGCCGTTCTCCGCGAACACGGCCATCTCGACCTGGTCGATGTCCTCCTGCACCGAGTCGGTGACGTGCAGGTAGTCGTCGACCACATGGTCAGCGATCGCGTGCAACACCGCGGCGGGGCCTTTGGAGAGCTGCTCGGGAGACGCCTCCAGCGACTCGCGCAGCGGCCCCAGTGAGCCGTGCCGGCCGTGGCGCACCGTGATCACGAAATCCTCGCCGGCGAACACCATGATCTCGCCGGTGTCGACCACTTCGCTGGTCGCCGTGAGCTCCTCGTGCTCGACGTAGCAGACCGTCTTGAACACCGCGAACACCGTCTCGCCGTAGCGCTCCAGCTTCGGGCGCTGGTGCGCCTCGACGGCGTCCTCGACCGCCAGCGGGTGCAGGTCGAAGAGTTCGGCGACACCCGCGAACTCCTGGTCCGTCGGCTCGTGCAGGCCCAGCCAGACGAATCCGTCGCGATTCTTGCGCACCCGTTCCACCGCGTCGACGAGATCTCTGCCGGCGGGAATCCGGACACCCTCCCGATAAGCCACGCAGTTGACCACGGAGGAGCCCAGCGGAGACCGGGCCGGATGGCTCAGGTCGACGCGAGGACGTCGCCGGGCCAGCCGTGCCACCTTGCGGAGGCCGCCAACCCTGCCGAAGCTCGTGACCTTCCGCAGATTCCCTGCCATGGACATCTGGATCTCCTTGCGTGGATCTCCCCGTACCGCGTTCCCGCGCCCTGGCGTGCCAGTTTGCCAGCTCGGGGTGAGTGGCGGGTAAGCCTGTGGGAGCGGAACGTTCCGCTTGGTTCCCTGCTGTGGACAACGGCTCAGTGCCTGGACACGGGCCGTGCGGCGCAGGAGCGCGGCCATCTCGTCGTAGGAGTCAAGTCGCGTCAACCGCTTCGGACAAGCCGGGCAACTGGGATGATCGCGGTATGACGCGAACCGACCGGTACCTCCTCGACAACCGGCAGACCGAGGCGGGGGAACGTTTCGACGCCTTCGCCGCGCTCTTCGACCCCACGACCTTCCGACACCTCGAGGGCCTCGGCGTCGGACCCGGCTGGCGTTGCTGGGAGGTCGGTGCCGGCGGCACCTCCGTGGTGTCCTGGCTGGCCAAGAAGGTGGGCCCGACCGGACGGGTCCTGGCGACCGACATCGACACCTCACGGGTTGCCGCGGCCGCCCGCCAGCCGGTGCATGTGCGGGTGCACGACGTGGGCGCCGAGGACCCGCCGGAGGAGGGGTTCGACCTGGTGCACGCCCGGCTGGTCCTCGTCCATGTGCCGGACCGCGACAGGGCGTTGCGGTCGATGATCAAGGCCCTGCGACCGGGCGGGCGACTCCTGGTCGAGGACGCCGACCCTGCCCTCCAGCCGCTGCTCTGCCCCGACGAGCACGGCCCCGAGCAGCAACTCGCGAACCGGCTGAGGAATGGATTTCGCCAACTTCTCGCCGACCGGGGCGCCGATCTCGCCTACGGGCGCAGGCTTCCGCGGCTGCTTCGCGAGGCCGGTCTGCGCGGGGTGGAGGCCGATGCCTACTTCCCGGTCAGCTCGCCCGCCTGCGCCGCCCTGGAATCAGCCACCGTCCGCCAGATCCGCGACCGGCTCGTCACCGCCGGCATCGCCACGGACCAGGACATCGACCGCCACCTCGCGAACGTCGCCACCGGCGCCATGGACCTCGCCACCGCCCCGATGATCTCTGCGTGGGGGCGCAAGGGCTAGGAGAGGGGCGGAAGTTCGGCCCGGTGGCCCGGTGGCCCGCCGTCCCTCCGCCCCACTTCGGACGGCCGCCCCCCTACCCCCTCCACCGCAACCGCCCCCGCCCGGCAGCCCTCCGCCGCCGCCTCCTCGGGGGTGGCGCCCACGAGTAGAGCCGCCAGGAAGGCGCCGGTGAAGGCGTCACCGGCTCCGGTGGTGTCGCGGGGAGTCGCCGCTACGGCGGGAACCCGGGCGACGACGGCGCCCGACCGGGCCACCAGCGCCCCCTCCGCTCCCTGCTTGGCGACCACCAACGGGATGTGACGGCTCAGCTCGGCCGCCGCGTCCGCCGCATCGGACAACCCGGTGAGCAGGCAGGCCTCGTCCCGGCTGGGCAACAGCAGGTCCACGCCTTCGACGAGCGCGAGGAAACGATCCACTCCCAACGCCGCCAGGAAACCGGCCGACGCCGGGTCCAGGCTCACCGGCACCCCTCGCGCGCGTGCCGCCGCCAGGGCCACCGTCACCAGCGCCCGGCTGGGTTCGGAGAACAGCAGATAGCCCGACAGATGCAGGCGTGCGACCCCGTCGAGCAGCGTGTCCGACCAGTCCTCGGGCGCGAGCCGCAACGAGGCCCCGCTGTCGGTGAGGAAGGTCCGCTCCGCCGCCGCATCGACGTCGACGAGGCAGATCACCGTCCCGGTCGGAGCCCGCTGATCCACGACGAGTGCGGGCCGCACCCCGCAGGCGACCAGTTCCCGCTCGTGCCAGGCGGCCGAGTCCGCGCCCACCCGCCCGACCAGCCGCACCTCGCAGCGCCCCTGGTGAGCGGCCCAGCACGCCACGTTCGCGCCCGCGCCGCCCGGCACCGTCCGGATCGTCGCGACGGTGTCCGTGCCTGAGGTGAGGGGCCCCTGGTGCCGGGCGACGACGTCCGTGATGACGTCCCCCGCGACCAGCAGCGCGCCCTCGGGACGGACTGCTCGGGAAGACCGGTGATCCGCCGCGCCGACCGCACCGGGCCGGGGACGCTTCGCGGTCACGTGCCTGCCCAGGCCGCCGCGATCCGCCCCGCCAGCCGTACGTTTCCGCGCACCGCCGCCAGATTGGCGCTCAGCGAGGCCCCGTCGGTGTGCCGTACCAGGTAGTCGAGCAGGAACGGCGTGACCGCCTGACCGGTGATCCCCTCCTCGCCGCACGCGTGCAGCGCCTCGGCGAGGACCCGCGCGTGCAGGTCGGGATCCAGTTGCTCCGCCTCGGGCACCGGATTGGCGACGATCAGTGCCGACCCGGGGCCGTCGAGCGCGTCCTGAGCTCTCATGACGTCCGCCACCTGCCGGGGGGTGTCCAGCGTCCACTCCACCGGATGCCCGGAGTCGGACAGGTAGAAGCCGGGGAACCGGTTCGTGCCGTATCCGGCCACCGCGACGCCCAGGGTCTCCAGCCGCTGCAGGGTCGCCGGGACGTCCAGGATCGACTTCACGCCGGCGCACACCACCGTGATCCGGGTGCGTGCCAGCAGCCCGAGGTCGGCCGACTCGTCCTGGGTCACCGTCCACTCCCGGTGCACCCCGCCGAGCCCACCCGTCGCGAACACCCGTACGCCCGCCAGAGCCGCAAGCAGCGCGGTCGCCGACACCGTCGTCGCCCCGCTCGCTCCGGAGGCCACCGCGAGCGGCAGGTCCCGGTGGCCCAGCTTGCGGATGCCGTCCTCGTTCGCGACCCGCTCCAACTGCTCCTTGTCCAGGCCGACATGGGGCCGCCCGTCCAGCACGGCGATGGTCGCGGGAACCGCACCCTCCCGCCGCACCACGTCCTCGAGCTCCAGCGCCACCTGCATATTCCGCGGACGCGGCAAACCGTGCGCGATGATCGTGGACTCCAGGGCCACCACCGGTTGACGCGCGTTGATCGCGTCCCGCACTTCTTCGGACAGCACCAGCACCACGAGTCTGCCTCCTCTCGGTCGGTCTTCCCTCATCTCTGGCGGGCGGCACGCCCGGTCAAACACTTGCGCCCGGTGGAGGACGCCACCAGCCTGGCCGCATGACGGCCAATACGACACGACTCGACCACGTCGTCCTCTGGGTGCACGACCCGGTGGCGTCGGCGGACTTCTACGAGAAGACGCTCGGCATGGAACCCGTGAGGCTCACCGACTTCGCCGCGGGGGCGGCCCCGTTCCCCTCCGTACGGCTCAATGAGGAGACCATCCTGGATCTCATGCCGCTCTCCACGGCGGAGCACATGAAGATGGTGCCCGGGGCCGCCGACAGCGCCGGCCACCCGGTCAACCACGTCTGCCTGGCCATGCCCGGCGACGAATTCGAGACACTGCGCGCCCGCCTGGAAGAACGGTCGGTCCCTGTCTCGGACATCTCCTACGACTCCTTCGGCGCCCGCGGAACGGCCCGCCGCAGCTTCTACTTCCGCGACCCCGACGGCAACGTCTTCGAGGCACGACACTACGACTAGCGAGGAGCAGCGCGGCGCGGTGACGCCGGAATGCCCGACGTCGGCGGCTGGAGGCTCAGAACAGCGGCTCGGGAAGGACTCCCTCCAGCGCGAGCAGCTTCCGCTTGGTCTCCAGCCCGCCCCCGAAACCGCCGATGCCGCCGTCCCTCTCGACGACCCGATGACAGGGCACCACGACCGGCAGCGGATTGGAGCCCATCGCCACCCCTACCGCCTGGGCGCCACCAGGCTGGCCGACCCGGCCGGCCAGATCGCCGTACCCGACGACCGTGCCGAACGGCACGCCGGACGCCAGCTCCCGCAGCACCTGCCGGTTGAAGCCGGAGATCAGCGACCAGTCCAGGGCCAGCTCGAAGTCCTGCCGCTCGCCCGCGAAGTACGCCCGCAGCTGGCGTATCGCCTCCGCCAGCAGCGGGGAGTCCGGTGCCTCGACCGGCTCACCGCCCAGCCGGGACCCGAGCCGGTCGAGTGCCTTGTCACGGACCGGGTCCGTGGCGTGGAAGACGACGTTGACCAGGCCGTCGCGGGTCGCGGCCAGCAGCAGCGGACCGATGTCGGTGGCGACGACGGTCCACACGACCCGCTGCTCGTTGTGCCCTTGGCTGTTCATGCGACCCACCGTACGACCCACCACTGACAACGCCCGGGGAGCGCCGGATGCCACCCACGCCGGCTCCCCGGGCGACACCCGGGTCAGGCGGCGGGCAGCGCGTCGCGCACCACGTCGGGCTTGTTGCTGATGATGCCGTCGACGCCGTACGACGCGACCAGCCGGGCGGTGCTCGCGTCGTTGACGGTCCAGGTGAAGACCTCCAGCGGCCTGTCGTGCGCCCCTGTGTGGGCGTGCACGGCGGAGACGTACTCACGGGAGACAGAGCCGTACGACGGGTTGATCTGGTCGACGAAGGCGGCGTACGCGGGCAGGTCCGCCACGGACGGTGTACCGAGGAAGCCGGTCTTGACGCCGGGCTTCAGCTGATGGACGGCCCGCACGCTGTCCGCGCTGAAGCTCTGCACGATCAGCCGGTCCGCGAGATGCCGCTGGTCGAGCCAGCCCTCGTTGCTCAGGAGCTTCAGGGTCTGCTTCTCGATGCCCGGATACAGCTCCGGATTCTTGACCTCCAGGAGCAGCTTCTGGTGGTGCAGCTCCACACGACGTACGTACTGCCGGAGCGTCGGCACGCGCGCGCCCGCGTACGCCGGAGCGAACCAGCTTCCCGCGTCCAGGCGCGCGACTTCGGCCGCGGTGAAGTCCTTCACCTTCCAGGGCGCCCGCCCGGGGAAGACCTCCTCGGCATCGGTGGTGCGCTGCAGGCTGTCGTCGTGCAGGACGACGAGCTCTCCGTCCCGGGTGCGCTGGACGTCGTTCTCGACCCAGGCGATGCCCAGCTCCGCCGCCTTGTCGACGGCGACCACAGTGTTTTCCGGCGCCTGGGCGGAGGCGCCCCGGTGGGCGACGACCGCGGGCCGCCCCCCGTCCTCGCCGGCCCGGGCGTGGGAGAGCGGAAGCAGGAGGGCCGCGGTCCCCACGAGCGCGGTGGTCGTGGCGGCAATGGCGCGCGCGTGCATGCGTACTCCTCGCGACGAGCGAACACGTACAGCACAACTCTGACAGCAGAGGGTCAACGGCGGACGGGTACAGGATGACCACAACTTGAACGCGGTTGCCCCAACTCCGCTCACTGGTACGGCACAACTGAGGCAAGGCCGTGTTTCTTTGCCGGAAAATCGTTCGACCATTCCGGTGGGGGTCATACTCTCTGCCTCAGCCCTGACCACCCACGTGGTCCTGGGAAGGGGTGCACATCGGAAAATTCCGGGACGTAAGAAGGCGGAAGGGCAGCCGCGCATGCAAGGCACGGTCGACGGATTCAGCTACGGACTCGTCACACCGCTGGTGGCCTATCTCATGGCCTGCTTGGGCGGCGCCCTCGGGCTGCGCTGCACCACCCGGTCCATGCTCGTCGGCAACTCCTGGCGCCTGGGCTGGCTGGCCCTCGGCTCGGCCGCGATCGGCTCCGGAATCTGGACCATGCACTTCATCGCGATGATGGGCTTCAAGATCGATCAGGCCCCGATCCACTACGACAGGGTCACCACCTACGCGAGCCTGGGTGTCGCCATCGTCATGGTCGGCGTCGGGATCTTCATCGTCGGGTACCGAGGAGCCAGGGGCGCGGCCCTGATGACCGGGGGCGCCGTCACCGGACTGGGCATCGCCACCATGCACTACATGGGCATGGCCGGAATGCGCTTCGAAGGCAACCTGGAGTACAACACGGTCACCGTCGCCGTGTCCGTGGTGATAGCCGTGGTCGCCGCCACTGCCGCCCTGTGGTCGGCCGGTCAGGTCAAGGGCTTCATGTGGACCGTGGTCGCGAGCATGATCATGGGGCTCGCCGTCACCGGCATGCACTACACGGGCATGGCCTCCCTCAGCGTCCACCTCCACGGCACGGCGGCCCCCACCTCGGGCGACTCGCCCGCCTCGCTGCTCGCGCCCATGATGATCGGCCCGCTCGCCTTCCTGCTGCTGGCCGGCGTCGTGGTGCTGTTCGACCCCCTGATGGTCATGGGGAAGCCGGTCTGGACACCCGCGGAGAACAAGCCGGGCATACCCGCGAGCGAACTCGTCTCGTACGCCACCACCCGCCACCCCGTCCTCCGCGAACGTCGCCACAGCGACCACCACACCTCCCGCACCCCCCAGAACCGCTGACGGCGTCATCACCGTCACCACCGTCGCCCCGGCACGTCCTGGTCCCGTCTCCACGCAAAACCGCTGATCGGGCCGCGTTGTCAGTGCCGAGTCGTACGGTGGATGACATGCGGCCCGTTTCTCACATCGAACGCACGGTGGCGCCCTTCGAGGTCGTCAGCCCCTACCGACCCAGCGGCGACCAGCCAACGGCCATCGCCGACCTGGCCCGACGCATCGAGGGCGGTGAGAAGGACGTCGTCCTGCTCGGCGCCACCGGCACCGGCAAGTCCGCCACCACGGCGTGGATGATCGAGAAGCTCCAGCGCCCCACCCTGGTGATGGCCCCGAACAAGACACTGGCCGCCCAGCTGGCGAACGAGTTCCGCGAGCTGCTGCCGAACAACGCCGTCGAGTACTTCGTCTCGTACTACGACTACTACCAGCCCGAGGCGTACGTTCCGCAGTCGGACACCTACATCGAGAAGGACTCCTCGATCAACGAGGAGGTCGAGCGGCTGCGCCACTCGGCGACCAACTCGCTGCTCACCCGGCGTGACGTCGTGGTGGTCGCCTCGGTGTCCTGCATCTACGGTCTCGGCACGCCCCAGGAGTACGTGGACCGCATGGTCCCGCTCCGGGTCGGCGACGAGGTCGACCGGGACCAGCTGCTGCGCCGTTTCGTGGACATCCAGTACACGCGCAACGACCTGGCCTTCACCCGCGGCACCTTCCGCGTCCGCGGCGACACCATCGAGATCTTCCCGGTCTACGAGGAACTCGCCGTGCGGATCGAGATGTTCGGCGACGAGATCGAGGCGCTGTCCACCCTCCACCCGCTCACCGGCGAGATCATCAGCGACGACCAGCAGCTGTACATCTTCCCGGCCTCCCACTACGTGGCGGGACCCGAGCGCCTGGAGCGGGCCGCCAACGACATCGAGAAGGAGCTGGGGGAGCGGCTGGCCGATCTGGAGAAGCAGGGCAAGCTCCTGGAGGCCCAGCGACTGCGCATGCGTACGACCTACGACCTGGAGATGCTCCGCCAGATCGGATCCTGCTCCGGTGTCGAGAACTACTCGATGCACTTCGACGGCCGCTCGCCCGGATCCCCGCCGAACACCCTGCTCGACTACTTCCCGGACGACTTCCTGCTGGTCATCGACGAGTCGCACAACACCGTCCCGCAGATCGGTGCCATGTACGAGGGCGACGCCTCCCGCAAGCGCACCCTCGTCGACCACGGCTTCCGGCTGCCCTCCGCCCTGGACAACCGCCCGCTGAAGTGGGAGGAGTTCCAGGAGCGCGTCGGACAGACCGTCTATCTCTCCGCGACCCCGGGCAAGTACGAGCTCTCGCGCGCGGACGGCACCGTCGAGCAGATCATCCGCCCCACCGGTCTGATCGACCCGGAGGTCGTCGTCAAGCCGACCGAGGGCCAGATCGACGATCTGGTGCACGAGATCCGCGAGCGCGTCGAGAAGGACGAGCGTGTACTGGTCACCACGCTCACCAAGAAGATGGCCGAGGACCTCACCGACTACTTCCTGGAACTCGGCATCCAGGTGCGCTACCTCCACAGCGACGTCGACACCCTGCGCCGTGTCGAACTGCTGCGTGAGTTGCGTTCCGGCGAGTTCGACGTCCTCGTCGGCATCAACCTCCTGCGTGAGGGCCTCGACCTGCCCGAGGTGTCCCTGGTGGCGATCCTCGACGCGGACAAGGAGGGGTTCCTGCGCTCCGGAACCTCCCTCATCCAGACCATCGGCCGGGCGGCGCGCAATGTCTCCGGACAGGTCCACATGTACGCCGACAAGATCACTCCGGCGATGGAGAAGGCCATCGAGGAGACCAACCGCCGCCGGGAGAAGCAGGTCGCGTACAACACGGAGCGGGGCATCGACCCCCAGCCGCTCCGCAAGAAGATCAACGACATCGTGGCCCAGATCGCACGCGAGGACGTCGACACCGAGCAGCTGCTCGGCTCCGGTTACCGCAAGTCGAAGGACGGCAAGGGTGCCAAGGCGCCGGTGCCGGCACTCGCCACCAAGGCGGCCAAGGGTGCCAAGGCCGCCAAGGGCCAGGAACCGGTTCCGACCGACCGTCCGGCGGCCGAACTCGCCGAACAGATCGAGGAGATGACCGCGCGCATGCGCGCCGCGGCCGCCGACCTGCAGTTCGAGATCGCGGCCCGACTGCGCGACGAGGTCTCCGAGATGAAGAAGGAGCTGCGTCAGATGCGGGAGGCCGGGCTGGCCTGACCGACGCCGGGCGACGCACTCGGACCTGCGGAGCGTACTCGCTGTGTTGCAAGACCGACACAAAGTGCGGACGAGGGTGCGTCACCGTCAGTGTCCCTGCGTAGGGTTCTGGACATCCGCGGATACCGCGGCAACAGGGGAAACACGAGAAGGGACCAGCGCGTGGTGGACGTATCCAAGGGCGGCGCGCCCGGCGGCGTGAATCTGACCAAGGGTCAGGCCATCAGCCTGCAGAAGAACGACGGGGGCAGCCTCACCGCCGTGCGCATGGGCCTCGGCTGGCAGGCAGCCCCCCGGCGCGGCCTCTTCGGCTCCCGCACCCGGGAAATCGACCTCGACGCGTCCGCGGTGCTGTTCGCGGACAAGCAGCCGCTCGACGTCGTCTTCTTCCGTCATCTGGTGAGCGACGACGGCTCGGTGCGCCACACCGGTGACAACCTCGTCGGCGGTGTCGGCCAGGGGGGCGACGACGAGGCGATCCTGGTCGACCTGTCGCGGGTGCCGGTCCACATCGACCAGATCGTCTTCACCGTGAACTCGTTCACGGGCCAGACCTTCCAGGAAGTGCAGAACGCGTTCTGCCGTCTGGTCGACGAGACCAACGGCCAGGAGCTCGCCCGGTACACGCTCGCGGGCGGTGGCGCCTACACGGCCCAGATCATGGCCAAGGTGCACCGCACGGGTCCCGGCTGGACGATGACGGCACTCGGTACCCCGGCCAACGGCCGCACCTTCCAGGACCTGATGCCGGCGATCCTGCCGCACCTTTAGGCGCGCCGGGGGGGCGCCGACACCACACAGCGACACAGCAGGGGGAGAAGGCGATGACGGCCGAGCTGGCGCGGGGACAGAACCACCCGCTCTCCCAGGTCCGCCTGGAGATCAGGGTCTCGGCCGGCACACCGGTCGTGGCGGGAGCCACCGTCGGCGACGAGCACGGCAAGGTGCATGGGGTCGAGTGGGTGGCCCATCCGGGCGCGCCCACCCTGCCGGGGCTGGAGGTCTCCCGGCAGGCGGCGGCCGACCACCGTCTCGCCGTCGACCTCGATGCCATGCCGGAGGACGGGCACCGGGTCAGCGTGCTGCTGGCCCTGCCCGCGCCGGGCGCCGGGGGCCCCCTCCGCTTCGGTGCCGTCGCCGCCCCGTTCGTCGCGGTCACCGGTCTCGACGGCACCGAGATCGCCAACTACACGATCACGGGGCTGGACGCCGAGTCGGCCGTGGTCGCCGTGGAGCTGTACCGCAGGCAGGGCGCCTGGAAGGTACGGGCCGTCGGTCAGGGATACGCGGGCGGCCTCGCCGAGCTCCTCACCGACCAGGGTCTGCCGCAGGCCCACCACCTCGCGAGCAGTATCAACGAAGCGGTCACCCAGGGGCTGTCCCGCTCGATCCCGGCCCCGTCGCGCCCGACGGATGTCGACCGCTCCCGTCAGCCGGCCGCGCCGACGTCCGGCACGGACCAGGGCGGACCGCCGCCTCCGGGCACCTCCGGTCCCGTATCACCGCAGCCGATGCCTCCGTACGGGAGCCCGGCCCCCGGCATACCGCAGCACCCCGCCTCGCCGTACGTCCCGCAGGGCGCACCGCCATCGCCCACCTCACCCGCGGCCGGAACAACGAACCCCTACGTCGACCCGGTCCCCGACACCCAGCCCACCGGTCCCACCGCCTCGGGCGCTCCGATCGACTACAGCCATCCGCGTCGGCAGAACGCGGCGCCGCCCCCGCCCCCGCCCGCAGCGCCCCCCGCCCCGCCCGGGCAGCCCGCGGCGCCGGTCGCGGGTGACGCGACCGGCTGGTCGATGGACGAGCGGCTCTACAACCAGGTGTGGGGCATGTTCGAGGACCTGGCGCGTACCGTGGCCGCGTACCGCAGCGCCGTCGACTTCGCCGACTCGCGGATGGAGCAGGAACTCGACCAGGCCCTGTCCGATCCGCGCAGTCGGATCGGCGGGCAGGGCGACGCCGCACGGGAGGCGGCCCAAGCCAAGCACGCCCAGCTCGTCGACCGGGCCAGGGCCGCCCTGGACCGGGATCTCGCCCAGCTCACCGCCGAGGCCGAGGTCGTCGAGCCCGCGCTGCCGCCGGCCTTCGCGCGCTGGGACAACCCCGGGTGGCACGCCTATCGGGTGCCGATGGAGATCCCGATGGCGGCGCGTCTGGGCGACCTACATCTCCCCGAGGCTCCTGACCTGCGCGTTCCGATGCTGGTGAGGCTGCCGCTGGAACGTGGCCTGTGGATCGACAGCGGGGCTATGGGCTCGTTCGACGGCTTCACCGACACCCACGACCTGAGGCGCCTCGCGATGGAGACGGCGGTGGCGCACGCGGCCCGGCTGCTCGCGGTCCACCCGGCGGGCGAGTTCACCGTGCATGTCATCGATCCCGCCGGGTCCGGTGCGCAGCCGCTCGTCCCGCTGGTGCGGGCCGGCGTCCTCGCCGCGCCGCCCGCGACCGGAGCGGCGGGGGTGGCGCAGGTCCTGGCCCGACTGACCCAGCGCGTCGACCTGGTGCAGATGGCGGTGCGCGGCGGCGCCACCGACTCGCTCCCGCCCGACCTCGACCCCGCCGGGCAACTGCTGATCGTCAACGACTTCCCGCACGGTTTTGACGACCGAGCGGTGAACCAACTGCGTTACCTCGCGGACGAGGGCCCGGCCGTCGGCGTTCACCTCATGATGGTCGCGGACCGTGAGGAGGCCACCGCCTACGGGCCCTTGCTCGACCCGCTGTGGCGTTCGCTGCTGCGGCTCACGCCGGTGCCCGACGACCACCTCGCCGACCCCTGGGTCGGACACGCCTGGACGTACGAGCCCGCTCTCGTGCCCGTCGGCAGCCAGGTGCTCCAGCAGGTGCTCAACCAGGTGGCCGCCGCCCGCACCAAGGGCACGTAAAGTCGCCTGACCAGCTATTTTGACTCTTCTTTTGCCAATCGCTTTACCTTTCCTTGGTGATTGGGGTACCGTTTTCCTCACGGAGGGGAGTACTCCCTGTCGACTGCGGCGTTCCCGTCAATACGGATCAGGCCTGATCCCGGGGCGTCGGCCCATCCTGGGTGGAAGAGACCTCCGGCAGCGCGACGACGCTGGTTCCTGCCGTTACGTATGTCGGAGGCGCAAGTGGATGTTTCCCTGACCCTGTGGGTCCTCACGATCGTGGGCCTCGCAGCCCTGATCGCGGTCGACTTCTTCATCGGCCGCAAACCGCACGACGTGTCCATCAAGGAAGCGGGAATCTGGACGATCGTCTGGATCGCGCTGGCCGGAATCTTCGGACTCGGCCTGCTCATCTTCGGCGGGGGTCAGGCCGGCGGTGAGTTCTTCGCCGGCTTCATCACCGAGAAATCGCTGAGCGTCGACAACCTCTTCGTCTTCGTCCTGATCATGGCGAAGTTCGCGGTGCCCTCGCAGTACCAGCAGCGGGTGCTCCTCGTCGGCGTCCTCATAGCCCTGGTCCTGCGGGCGATCTTCATCGCCGCGGGCGCCGCCATCCTCGCCAGCTTCGCCTGGGTCTTCTACATCTTCGGTGCCTTCCTGATCTGGACCGCCTGGAAGCTCATCCAGGAGGCACGCGCCGACGACGAGGACGAGGAATTCGAGGAGAACAAGCTGCTCAAGGCCGCCGAGCGCCGCTTCGGTGTGGCCGACCGCTACCACGGCACCAAGCTGTGGATCGTGGAGAACGGCAAGCGGGTCATGACCCCGATGCTGGTCGTGATGCTCGCGATCGGTACCACCGACGTGCTCTTCGCACTCGACTCGATCCCCGCGATCTTCGGCCTGACCCAGGACCCGTACATCGTGTTCACCGCCAACGCGTTCGCCCTGATGGGGCTCAGGCAGCTGTACTTCCTCATCGGCGGGCTGCTGAAAAA
>NZ_JBEXRA010000009.1:0-209718 GCF_040612855.1 Streptomyces sp. NPDC006332 | reverse complement strand
ACCGTTCCGCCTGGGGCTGATGCGGGGGCCCGGTCGGCCCCGACCCCCCCCGCACCACCACCGCGGCCGCCCCGGCCAGTTCAGCCGAGCGCGCGATCCAGGTTGAAGGCGGCACTGATCAGGGCGAGGTGGGTGAACGCCTGCGGGAAGTTGCCCTGCTGCTCGCCGGTGTGGCTGATCTCCTCGGCGTACAGACCGAGATGGTTGGCGTAGGTGAGCATCTTCTCGAAGGCAAGCCGCGCCTCGTCGATCCGCCCGGCGTGCACCATGGCCTCGACGTACCAGAAGGAACAGATGGAGAACGTGCCCTCGTCGCCGCGCAGCCCGTCGGGACTCGCCTGCGGGTCGTAGCGGTAGACCAGCGAGTCGGACACGAGTTCCTGGGTGAGGGCGTCCAGCGTGGACAGCCACTTGGGGTCGGTGGGCGCGATGAACTTCGTCAGCGGCATCATCAGCACCGCCGCGTCGAGCACGTCACCGTCCTCGTGCTGCACGAACGCCTGACGGGTCTCGGACCAGCCCCGGCTCATGATCCGCCGGTAGATGGCGTCGCGGGACTCCCGCCAGCGGTTCAGATCGGCGGGCAGACCCCGCCGGTTGGCCATGCGGATGCCCCGCTCGATCGCCACCCAGCACATCAGCCGCGAGTACAGGAAGTTCTTGCGGCCGCCGCGGGTCTCCCAGATGCCCTCGTCCGGCTGGTCCCAGTTGTCGCACACCCAGTCCACCAGCGCGCACACGTCGTCCCACTGATCGCTGGAGATCGGCTTGGCCCACTTGTCGTAGAGGTAGATCGAGTCGATCAGCGCGCCGTAGATGTCCAGTTGGAGCTGCTCGGCGGCGGCGTTGCCGATCCGCACCGGCGCCGAGGCCTGGTGCCCCTCCAGATGGTCGAGTTCGCGCTCCGTCAGATCCGTACGGCCGTCGATGCCGTACATGATCTGCAGCGGACCCGAGGGTTTGCCGTCGCCCGGACTGACGTGCCGGGTCACGAAGTTCATGAACGCCTCGGCCTCGCCGGTGAACCCCAGCCGCAGCAGCGCGTACACGCAGAACGCGGCGTCCCGCACCCACACGTACCGGTAGTCCCAGTTGCGCTCCCCGCCGATCTGCTCCGGCAGACTCGTGGTGGGCGCCGCCACGATCGCGCCCGTCGGCGCGTACGTCAGCAGTTTCAGCGTGAGGGCCGAGCGGTGCACCATCTCCCGCCAGCGGCCACGGTACTTGGACGCGGACAGCCACTTCCGCCAGTACGCCACCGTGGTGGTGAACTGTTCCTCGGCCTCCGTCCGCGCGCACCGGCGCGGCGCGACCTCGCCGCCCACCTGGTCCAGCGCGAACACCGCCGACTCGCCCTCGGCCAGCTTGAAGTCGGCGCGCGCGTCCAGGCCGTCGGCCTCCAGCGGCACGGTCGCGGTCAGCCCGAGCGAGAGCTTCGCGGACTCGAACACCGCGACGTCGCCGGCCATCCGCACGGTGTGCGGCTCGGCGCCGTAGTCGAAGCGCGGTGCCACCCGGGTGCGGAACGGGATCGACCCGCGCACGCACAGCACCCGGCGGATCAGCCGGTGGCGTTCGGTCTCCACCGAGCCGCCGCCGACCGGCATGAAGTCCTGTACCTCGCCGACGCCGTCCTCGGTGAAGAACCGGGTGATCAGCACGTTGGTGTCGGGGAAGTAGAACTGCTTGGTGGTGGCAGGCACGGTCGCCGCCAGCTCGAAGCGGCCCCCCTTGTCCGCGTCCAGGATGGACGCGAAGACGCTCGGAGCGTCGAAGGAGGGGCAGCAGTACCAGTCGATCGTCCCGTCGGTGCCCACCAGGGCCACGCTGCGCAGATCGCCGATCAGTCCGTGTTCGGCGATCGGCAGATACCGTCCGCCCCCGGACACGTGCTGTGCGGTCGGTTGTCCATCCATCGCAGCCTCCATGCCCGGCACGCCCCTCGGCCTCAGCCTCAGCTTAGGCGGCCGGGGGCAGCGCGGGGCCGGTAACAGCACTGGACCGCGACCAACCGCCTTCCCGTCTTCCCGGACAGGCACCAGGTCCGGATCCGCCGTCGTGCCGGTGACCTGCGTGTGAACCGTGTCGTCCGCGCGGATCCGGGCGAAGGCCCGGCGGCCCGGGGTGCCCGAGTCGGCGGCGACGATCACTCTCCCGGGTTTGCCCGCACAGCGGCCGGTTGACCGCGACCTGCCTCGTGCTCAGGCAGTGCCCCCTCGACCGCTCCCGTCCCGGCGACTCTGGTGCACTCGTCTCGGCCGTGTGCTTGATTATGCTTGAAACGTGGCTATATCTTGCAAGAACAATCAAAGCGGTGGATCGAAGCGGTGGAGAGGTACGGCATGACCGATGTCGAGGACGAGCTGACGAGCCAGCCCGAGTGCTGGGCACGGGCAGCGGCCGAGGCGCCCGAACACCGCGGGATGCTCCCGGCGCCGGGGGAGCGGGTCGCGCTCGTCGGGTGCGGCACCTCGTACTTCATGGCCCAGTCCGTCGCCGCGTTGCGCGAGACGTCCGGGCAGGGCGAGACGGACGCCTTCGCCGCGTCCGAGTTCCCGCACGGCCGCTCCTACGACCGGGTGGTCGCCCTCACCCGCTCCGGCACCACCACCGAAGTTCTCGAACTCCTGCGGGAGTTGAAGGGACGCTCGCGAACGACCGCGATCACCGCGGACCCGCACACGCCCGTCGTGAGGGCCGCCGACGACCTCGTCGTCCTCGACTTCGCCGACGAGCGCTCGGTCGTCCAGACCCGGTTCGCCACCACTGCCCTGACCCTGCTCCGGGCCCACCTCGGCCTGCACACCGACACCGTCGTCACCGACGCCCGCACCGCGCTCACCACCCCGCTGCCCGAAGGGCTCGTCGAGGCCACGCAGTTCACCTTCCTGGGGCGCGGCTGGACCGTGGGCCTCGCGAACGAGGCGGGGCTGAAGATGCGCGAGGCCTGCCTCGCCTGGACCGAGGCGTACCCGGCGATGGAGTACCGGCACGGCCCCATCAGCGTCACCACCCACGGCACCGCCACCTGGATGCTCGGCGAGGCGCCGGACGGGCTGGCCGAGCAGGTGCGGGCGACCGGCGGATCATGGGTGGCGGGCGGCCTGGACCCGCTCGCCGAACTGGTCCGCGTCCAACGTCTCGCCGTGGCGGTCGCCGCGGCCCGCGGCCTGGACCCCGACCGGCCGCGCCACCTCACCCGCTCGGTGATCCTCGCCCCCTGAATCCGCTGAAACCCCAGAAGCCCCTGAAACCCCCGAAGTGCCGGGAGTCCCCGGGGAGCCCCGAACCACGGAAGACCAGGGAAGGACCAGCCGTGCCCCTCGCGACCACCGGCGAACTCGTCACCCGCGCCGCCGCGGCCCACTCCGCCGTCGCCGCCTTCAACGTCATCACCCTCGAACACGTCGAGGCGGTCGTCGCCGGCGCCGAATCGGTAACCAGCCCCGTCGTCCTCCAGGTCAGCGAGAACGCGGTCAAGTTCCGTTACGGGCGCCTGCTCCCGCTCGCCCGCGCCGCCGTCGCCGCGGCCGAACGCGCCGCCGTGCCCGTCGCGTTGCACCTCGACCACGTCCAGAGCGACGACCTGCTGCGCCAGGCCCCCGGCGCCGGATTCAGCTCCGTCATGTACGACGCCTCCCGGCTGCCCTACGCCGACAACCTCGCCGCGACCAGAGCCGCCGCCGACTGGGCGCACGCTCAAGGACTGTGGATCGAGGCCGAGTTGGGGCAGGTCGGCGGCAAGACCGGACCGGACGGCAGGGCGAACCCCGGCGCGGCCCCGCTGGACGCCCACGCGCCCGGCGCCCGTACCGACCCCGCCGAGGCCCGCGCCTTCGTCGCGGAGTCCGGCGTGGACGCGCTCGCCGTCGCCGTCGGCAGCTCGCACGCCATGACCACCCGCACCGCCGCCCTCGACCACACCCTCATCGAGCGGCTGGCCACGGCGCTGGACGTGCCCCTCGTACTGCACGGCTCGTCCGGGCTGCCGGACGACGAACTGACCGCGGCCGTGGCGGGCGGTATCGCCAAGGTGAACGTCGGCACCGCCCTCAACATCGCCATGACCGGCGCGATCCGGACCTTCCTCGCCGCCCACCCCGAGGCGGTGGACTCGCGCTCCTACCTCACCGTGGGACGCGAGGCGATGGTGGGCACGGTCGCGGAGATCATCCGCACACTGGGCCGACGGGAGGCTCCCGCTGCCCGGTGACGACGCCGAAACCGCCCTCTCACGAGGGCCCGGCTACCGCTTGACGGCCTTCAGCACCACGAACTTCGGGTCGCTGGCGACGAGCCGGCTGTTGCCGAACAGGCGGCGCAGCTTCACGTGATACCCGAGGTGCCGGTTGCCGATCACCCACAGTTCGCCGCCGGAACGCAGCGTCCGCTCGGCGTCGGAGAACATCCGCCACGCCGTCGCGTCCGTCGTCGCCTGGTGCGAGTGGAACGGGGGATTGTTGAGGACGAGGTCGACGCTCCCGGCAGGCACCCCCGCGAGCCCGTCCCCGACCCGGAATTCCGCGTGCCCAGGCGCGCCGTTCGCCTGGTACGTCGCCTCCGCCGAAGCCACCGCCTGGAAGGACTCGTCCACGAACAACACCTCGGCCTCGGCGTCGGCCAGCGCCACCGCCGTACCGACGACGCCGTTGCCGCATCCCAGGTCCACGACCCGGCGCAGACCCTTCGTGTCCGGCAGGTGCCGGAGCAGGAAGCGGGTGCCGATGTCGAGCCGGTCGGCGCAGAATACGCCCGCGTGATTGACGACCGTACGCCCCGACACCGCACCGATGCCGTCGGGAAGGGCGTAGCTGTACGGCCACGGTGTTCCGGCCCGTTCCCGCGTCGGCTCCGGCGTGCAGAAGACGAGCCGCGCCTTCTTCTCGGCGAGCGAGGTCCGGGTCGGTCCGAGGATCCGCTCGAACAGCCGGAGCGTCGACGTGTGGATCTCCTTCACCATGCCGGTGCCGACGACCACCGTGCCCTCGTGCACGGAGGGCGCCAGCCGCAGCAGCTGGTCCTCCAGGAGCGCCAGGCTCTTCGGCACCCGCACCAGCAGGACGTCGACCCGGGCGGGCGGGGTGTCCCGCGTGGTCAGCAGCTCCACCGAACCCGCCTCGACACCGCGGCGCGCGAGGTTGGCCCGGGTCGCCTCCCGAGTGAGGAACGAGTCGGTGATCTGCGCCGGACGGTGCGCCGCGAGTGCCGTGACCAGCGCGCCCCAGCGATCCCCGACCACCACGACCGTGCCGGACAGGGGAATCCGCTCGTCCGCGAGATGTCGCAGCAGGTACTCGTCGGAGGCGTCCCAGGCACGCAGCCGGTCACGGGGGTCGTCGGGGAAACGGGACAGCTGGAACTCGCCCCAGGGCGTCGTCATACGGTCGTTCATCGTGCGTCAAGGCTAGCCGAGCCGCAGCTCAGGGCTTGTCGGGCAGGATGGAGAGTATGGACACCGAGCTGTTCCCCAGGTCCCGTACGCGGATCGCGCCCGGCGCCGTGCACGTGCCGGACTGGCTGGGCCCGGACCGGCAGCGCGAGCTGGTGGCGGCCTGCCGGGAGTGGGCCCGCCCACCGGCCGGACTGCGCACGGTCCACACCCCCGGCGGCGGCACGATGACCGCCCGCCAGGTCTGCCTGGGATGGCACTGGTATCCGTACGCCTACGCCCGCACCGTCGTCGACGGTGACGGCGCGCAGGTCAAGCCGTTCCCCGACTGGCTGGGAGAGCTGGGCCGCCGTGCGGTGACCGACGCGCTCGGCGGTGCGGAGGTCCCGACCGCCGCGTACGACATCGCGTTGATCAACTTCTACGACGGGGACGCCCGCATGGGCATGCACCGCGACAGCGACGAGAAGTCGCCCGCCCCGGTGGTGTCGCTGAGCCTCGGCGACACCTGCGTCTTCCGCTTCGGCAACACCGAGACCCGCACCCGCCCGTACACCGATGTCGAACTGCGCAGCGGCGACCTGTTCGTCTTCGGCGGCCCGTCCCGGCTCGCCCATCACGGGGTGCCCCGGGTGCACCCGGGCAGCGCGCCGCCCGAGTTGGGACTCACCGGACGGTTGAACATCACGCTCCGGGTCAGCGGTCTGTAGGCCGCCACACATGCGGATCATGGGAGACTCGCCCTCATGAGCGGGAAGGCGGACCCCCGGGCGGCGGGGGAAGGAACCACCTCGAGGACGCGGTTGGACCGGGGACGCGGTGCGCTCGGACCGGCCCTGGAGCTGGTGCACACCGGACGCGCGCCGACCCGCGCCGTACTCACCGCCGAACTCGGGGTGACCCGGGCCACGGCCGGTGCGGTCGCCGCCGAACTGGAGGCGCTCGGGCTGATCCGGGTGGACGCCAGGCCCGGCGCCGCGGCCGGTTCGCAGGGGCGGCCCTCGCACCGGCTCGCCGTCGCCGAGGACGGGCCCGTGGTCCTCGCCGCGCAGGTGCACGCCGACGGGTTCCGGGCGGCCCTGGTCGGTCTGGGCGGCCGTCTCGTCGCCACCGCACCCGGCTGCGAGACCGTGGACGCCGACCCCGCGAAGGTACTCGCTTCCGTGGTCGACGCCGGCGCCGAACTGCTGCGCACCACCGGACGCAGATGCGTCGGCGCCGGCCTCGCCGTGCCGTCCGCCGTCGCCGAGCCGGAGGGCCTGGCACTCAACCCCCTGCACCTGGCCTGGCCCGTCGGCGCGCCCGTACGCCGGATCTTCGAGGAGTGCGTGCACGCGGCCGGCATCACCCCTCCCGCATTCGCGGGCAACGACGTCAACCTCGCCGCGCTCGCCGAGCACCGGCACGGCGCCGGGCGCGGCGCCCGGGACCTGCTGTGCGTGGCCACCGGGCACCGGGGCGTGGGCGGCGCGCTGGTGCTCGACGGACGTCTGCACACCGGGAGTTCCGGCCTGGCACTGGAGGTGGGTCACCTCACCGTCCATCCCGAGGGCCGCCTGTGCCACTGCGGCAGCCGCGGCTGCCTCGACGTCGAGGCCGACCCGCTGGCCTTCCTCACCGCCGCCGGACGCGACCCGGGACCCGAGGTCTCCCTGCTCCAGCAGGCCAACGACCTGATCCGCGGCCACTACGACGACCCGTCCGTCCGTACCGCCACCGAGGCGCTCATCGACCGGCTCGGCCTCGGCCTCGCGGGACTGGTGAACATCCTCAACCCGGACCGCATCATCCTCGGCGGCCTCCACCGCACCCTTCTGGAGGCGGACCCGGACCGGCTGCGCGCGGTCGTCGCCGACCGCAGCCTGTGGGGGCAGAGCGGCGGCGTCCCCATCCTGCCCTGCACCCTCGACCACAACAGCCTGGTCGGCGCGGCGGAGCTGGCCTGGCAGCCGGTGCTGGACGATCCACTGGGCGCGCTGACCTGACCGCCCGCTCCGGCCTCCTCGGCCGCCTCCAGGATCCGGGTCCGCCGCCCCGAGTAGGCTCGGAGCATGCGGATCTCCGTCTCCTCGGACATGGACGAACCTGTCGCGCGCAGCCTCGTGGCACAGCTGCGCACCCGCGGCCACGACGTGGTCACGCACGGTGCGCTGAACCCGGGCGACGATCCCCGGTGGGCCGTCTGCTCGGAGAGCGCGGCCCGTGAGGTCGCCGCCGGGACCGCCGACCAGGCCGTCGTGTGCTGCTGGACCGGCACCGGTGCCTCGATCGCCGCGAACAAGGTGCCCGGCGTACGCGCGGCCCTGTGCACGGACGCCTACACGGCCGACGGCGCCCGCCGCTGGAACGACGCCAACGTCCTCGCCCTCAGTCTGCGGCTCACCTCCGAGCCCCTCCTGCAGGAGATCCTCGACGCCTGGTTCGCCGCCGAGGCCGGCCAGGACGCCGACGACCGGGAGAACGTGGCGCACATCGAGGGCATGGACCTCGGCGGGGCCGGCCACGGCGGGGTTCGCTGACGGTCCGGCCGGCCGTCCGCCAGGGGGCCGGGCGGCTTTGGCGACCGGTCGTGGCTGTTCCTGGTCAGCGCCACTCCACGCCGAAGGCTCGGCCGGGGTTCTGCGTGAGGATCCGCCGCACCAGTTCCTCGCCCAGCGCGAGGGCGAGGCGGGGGCGTATCCGACGCAGCAGGTACGGCATGCCCGGGCCACCGTTCGCCGCGCGGGCCGCCGCGGTCGTGGTGTCGCCGCCGAGGAGCAGCCGGTCCCCGTGGCCCGCGTCGGCGAGCGCCCGCACGGCGTCCGGCATGCGCCAGTCCGTGGCGTGGTTCGCCCGGGACGGTCCGTCGAAGGCGAGATAGCAGCCCGACCCGGCGGCCTGCCGGTGCAACTCGGCATCGGGGGAGCGGTTGAGGTGACCGAGGATCACTCGCTCCGGTGGTACCTCCAACTCGCCGCACAGCAGGTCCAGTACGTCCAGGGCGCCGGTGCCGAGCTCCAGGTGGACGGCGATGGGCGCTCCGGTGGCGTGGTGGGCCTCGGCCGCCGCGCCCATGGTCCAGCGGGCGTGCGCGTCGAGGGCGTGGAAGCCGCCCGCGACCTTGATCAGCCCCGCGCGGACCCCGGAGGTGCCGATGCCGTCCGTCAGTTCGGAGACGAACACCTCGGCGAGCCCACCGCGCAGTTCCTGGAGGACCCCGTCGTCGTAGTGCGCGGCCTGGTGCAGTCCCGTCGCGGCCACCACGTGCACCCCGGTCTCCCGGGACAGTGCTGGCAGATCGGCGGCTCGCCGGCCCAGTCCGTACGGCGTCCACTGCGCCACGGTGCCGCCGCCCAACTCGCGGAACGCGGTGAGCTCGGCGCGCGCCGCGGGCACGCTGCGCAGTTCCTGGCCGGGCAGTTGAGGGCTGCCGAAGAACAGGTGGTCGTGCGCGTCGCACACCCCCAGGTCGTCGGGGAGGACGTCACCGAGCACCGTACGGACCGCGCTCACCACTGGCGTCCCCGCCGCATCCGGTCACGCCCCGGCGCCGACATGTGCAGCACCCGGAACACGTCTCCCTCGGCCCCCGGCGTGTGGTGCTCCCAGAGTGAGAAACGGACCAGCTCCCAGCGTCCGGTGTCCACGGCGGTCGCCGCGAGCACCGCGCCGTCCGCCCCGGCCAGCCGTTCCGTCTCCCGTACGGCCTCGTCCATCACGGCCGCCAAGTCCACGCCGTCGGGGACGGGTTGGCGCTGTCGCACCGCCGCCCGCGCGGGGGCACGGGCGGCGCCGCCCTCCTCGTACGCCACCCCTGTCCACTGGCGCACCGAGGGCCGCCCGAAGTCGTCGCTGAGCCGTTGGAAGGCGCCTTGCCAGAGGAAGGAGTTCATGCCCTGCACGCTGTTCCACAGGTAGAACGGCGCGTACTGGTTGACGGGCGAACCGTCCACGCCGCGCTCGCGCAGCAGATAGGTCTTCACACCGAGGCCCTCCCAGTCGTCGAGCAGATGCCCGACGCGCCGGACACGCTCGCGGATCACCTCGGTGTCGTAGTCGGCGGGCAGGGTGAGTTCGTACTGCATGGCCTGCATGGCGTGGAACTCCTTTACCGGGTACGGGTGTTGCCCTGTGGGGAGAGGAGCGAGAGCAGGCCCCGCACGCCCGCGTCGAAAGCGGCGGGCGAACCGGACGCGCGGGCGAGGACGTAGCCGCCCTGGACGGTGGCGAGGACGGCCGCGGCGATCTCCTCGCCGTCCAGCGAGGGCGCGAACTGGCCCAGCTCCTTCCCCTCCTCGACGATCCCGGCGATCCGCTCGCGGATCCGGTCCAGCACCTCGTCGACCGGCGCCCGCAACTCCTCGCTGGTGACGATGTCCGGATCCATCGTCAGCCGCCCGATCGGACATCCGCGCAGCACATCGCGCTCGCGCAGCAGGTAGGCCTCGATCCGCTCGTACGGCGTGCCCGGCCCGCCGAGGGCTCCCTCCGCGGTGGCCCCCAACTCCTCGGCCGTGCGCCGGATCGCGGCCAGGGCGAGATCGGGCTTGCCCTTGAAGTGGTGGTACATGCTGCCCTGTCCGGCACCCGCTCGCTCCAGGATGGCCTTGGGGCTGGTGCCCACGTAGCCCCGCTCCCACAGCAGCTCACGGGTGGACTCGATCAGTCGGTCCGAAGTGCTCATGCGCCGACTGTACATACTAGTAGTTACAGAAGTCGAGTCCCTGCGGACGGCTCCGCGTACTCCCCGGGAGGTACGCGCACTGTCGCCGGCCGTACGACGACCCGGCCCCCTCCCCGGCGGCAGTCTCGAGACATCAGCGCAATACCTCACCGAAAGACCTCACCGAGGAGATGACCCGAGATGCAGACCCTGGCGAACTGGGACGGCGGACCCGGCCCGTGGATCCTGTTCTTCCCGCTGATCTGGGCGGCCGTCGTGATCGGCGTCGTCACCGTCCTGCGCCGCACCGTCTGGCGCCGCCGCCGTGGACCGTGGCGCGCGATGACCGACACCGGCCCCTCCGGCGACTCACCGATCGCGATGCTCGGCCGCCGCTTCGCCTCCGGCGAGATCGACGAGGACGAGTACTGGCGCCGACTGTCGGTCCTGGACGAGCAGTTCGGCCGTACCGGCAAGGGTGGCGCGGCATGACCGCCACGACGATCACGACCGGCACGCGGCCGGCCGCCCGGGTCGTCGACGCCGTGAAGGTGTACGGCGACGGCGACACCGGAGTGAGGGCCCTGGACGGGGTGAGCGTCGACTTCCCGGCCGGCCGCTTCACCGCGATCATGGGGCCCTCGGGCTCCGGCAAGTCCACCCTGATGCACTGCGCGGCCGGCCTCGACACGCTCACCTCGGGCTCCGCCCACATCGGCGACACCGAGCTGGGCACCCTCGACGACCGTCGCCTCACCCTGCTGCGGCGCGACCGCGTGGGCTTCGTGTTCCAGGCGTTCAACCTGGTGCCGACGCTGACCGCCGCCGAGAACATCACCCTGCCGCTGGACCTCGCGGGCGGCAGGGGCGACCCGGAGTGGATCGACGCGCTCGTGGACGCCGTCGGCCTGCGCGAGCGGCTCCACCACCGGCCCGCCGAACTCTCCGGTGGCCAGCAGCAACGCGTCGCCGTGGCCCGCGCGTTCGCCGGCCGGCCGGACGTCGTCTTCGCCGACGAACCGACCGGCAACCTCGACTCCCTCTCGGGTGAGGAGGTCCTCGGCCTCCTCGGTGACGCCGCGCGCCGGACGGCCCGCACGGTCGTCATGGTCACCCATGACCCGGTCGCCGCCGCCCATGCCGACGAGGTCGTCTTCCTCGCCGACGGGCGCCTGGTCGACCGCCTGGAATCCCCGACCGCCGACAAGGTGCTGGACCGCATGAAAGCCTTCGAGGTGCCCTCATGAACGCCGCCGTACGTCTGAGCGTGTCCTCCCTGCGCGGCCACAAGCGGCGCTTCGCGGGAACGTTCCTCGCGGTCTTCCTCGGCGTGGCCTTCCTCGCCGGAACGCTCGTCATGGGCGACACGTTGCGCGCGGCCTTCGACACCATGTTCGGCAACGCGACCGGCGGCACCGACGCGGTGGTCCGCAGCGCCGACGACATCACCACCCCCGGGGAGAGCCAGGGCGTACGGCAGCCCGTCGCCACGGACCTCGCGGACACAGTCGGGAAGGTCCCGGGCGTCGCGGCCGCCGCGCCCGACATCCAGGGCGCCGGCCAGCTCGTGGGCGCGAACGGCAAGCCCATAGGCGGCCAGGGCCCGCCCACCCGCGCCGGCAACTGGATCACCGACCCGGAGCTCAACCCGTACCGGCTCGCCGAGGGCCGCGCTCCGGCCAGGTCCGGCGAGGTCGTCGTCAACCGCGGCACCGCGGACAAGGGCCACCTGAGGATCGGCGACACGACCACCCTGCGGACCCCCGACCCCGTCAAGGTGACCATCGTCGGCCTCGCGACCTTCGGTGGCGAGGACGGCATGGCCCAGGTGACCTTCACCGGCATGACCCGGGCCGACGCGGAGAAGTACCTCACGGCCAGGCCCGGCGAGGCGGCGAGCATCCTGGTACGCGGCGACCCCGGCGTCAGCCAGCGGGAACTCGTCGACCGGTTGACCTCCGTGCTGCCCAAGGGGGTCGAGGCCATCACCGGTCAGGAGTCCGCCGAGGAGAACACCGAAATGATCGCCAGCCGGTTCCTCACCGTCTTCACCGCTCTCCTGCTCGTGTTCTCCGGCGTCGCCCTGCTGGTGGCGACCTGCTCCATCCACAACACCTTCGCGATCGTCGTCGCCCAACGCACGCGGGAGAACGCCCTGTTGCGTGCCCTCGGCGCCGCACGCCGACAGGTCACCGCAGCCACCCTCGTCGAGGCGAGCGTTGTGGCCGTGGTCGGGTCGGCCGTGGGTCTGGCGGGCGGCATCGGCATCGCGGCCGGACTGCAGGCGCTGTTCCCGGCCATCGGATTCCCCTTCCCCGAGGGGGACTTGGTGATCAGCTCCGTGTCGATGGCCTTGCCCCTCGCGGTCGGCGTCGTGGTCTGTCTGGGGTCCGCCCTGCTGCCCGCCGTGCGAGCCGGCCGTACCGCGCCGCTGGCCGCCCTGCGCGAGACCGCGGTCGACACCTCCGGGGCCTCCCGCGTCCGTGCCGTCACCGGCATGGGCCTGGCCGCCCTCGCGGTCGCCGTCACCCTCACCGGCGTCCTGGTGTCGCCGTCCCTCTGGCTGGCGGGAACCGGCGCCGTCCTGGCCCTGACCTCGTTCGTGGTACTCGGCCCGGTCGCCTCCACCACCGTCGTACGCGTCCTCGGCGGCCCCCTCGACAAGGTGCGGGGCGTCACCGGCGGGCTTGCCCGGCGCAACGCCCTCCGCAGCCCCAGGCGGACGGCGGCCACCGCCGGCGCGCTCATGATCGGCGTGGCCGTGGTGTCGCTGTTCACGGTGTTCGGCGCGTCGCTGAAGGCGACCATGGACCAGACCGTGTCCCGGTCGTTCGCCGGTGACGTCGCCGTCAGCACCCCGTCGTTCGGCGCGGGCGGCAGCGGTCTCAGCCCCCGGCTCGCCGGAGCGGTCCAGCGGTTGCCCGAGGTGGACACGGCCGTAGGACTCGGCCGCGGGGTCGCCGAAGTAGACGGAAGGGGACAGGCGTTGACCGTCACCGACCCCCTCGCGCTGGAGCGCACCTTCGACCTCGGCTCGATCGACGGCTCGTTGCGCGGCCTCGGCACGGACGGCATCGCCCTCACCGGGAGCGAGGCCGACAAACTGGGCCTGAGGACCGGCGACAAGACCGACCTCACCTTCACCGATGGCACGAAGGAGACCTTCACCGTCCGGGCGGTCTACGGCCGGTCCGAACTCGCGGGCGAGTACGTCATCACCCGCGCCGCATGGGCCCCGCACCGCATCCAGGACTCCGACACCCTCCTCGCCGTCACCTTCAAGGACGGCGTGAGCGCTGACGCGGGCAAGGCCGCCGTGCAGAAGGTCGCCGACCAGTACGGCAACCCCGACGTGCAGACCCGCGACGAGTACGCGCGGTCCTCGGCCGGAGGCATCGACATGATGCTGACCCTCGTCTACGCGCTGCTCGCCCTCGCGGTGCTCATCGCGCTCCTCGGCATCGCCAACACCCTGACGTTGGCGATCCACGAGCGCACCCGTGAACTGGGCCTCCTGCGGGCCGTCGGCCAGACCCGGTCCCAACTTCGCGCCATGGTCCGCTGGGAGTCGGTCCTGGTGGCCGCCTTCGGTACGGTCGGCGGGCTCACCCTGGGCACCTTCCTCGGGTGGGTGCTGGTCAAGGCCTCGGACGGTACGAGCGACAGCGCCTTCGCCTTCGCGGTGTCACCGCTGCGACTCGGCGTGGTGGCGCTGATCGGCGTCACGACCGGCGCCCTCGCGGGCCTGCGCCCGGCCCGGCGCGCGGCTCACCTGGACGTGCTGCGAGCCATCGCCACGGAGTGAGACACGGCAGGCGGGCAGCCAGTGCCGGCGCTGCCCGACGGCCGATTCCGTCGCCACGGAGTGAGACACGGCAGGCGGGCAGCCAGTGCCGGCGCTGCCCGACAACCGATTCCGTCGCCACGGAGTGAAGCCACGGCAGGCGGACAGCCACTTCCAGGGTGCCCGTACGGCCAATTCCGTGTGGCTGGCCGCGACTTACGCTCATGGAGCGGCCGTCCGCGCCCGACGCGCGGTGGCCCGGCCCGAGGTACCTGGTGGGCGGTCGCCGAGCCGGCCGGGCGGCCCACGGCGATCAGCTCCATGCCGCCGCCCGCTCCGGGGGGCGGGGGGCGCGGCCCCTCCGCGCGGCCCCCCTCCGGAGGGATCAGTGCAAGCGAGCGCAGCGCCCCGCTGGCGCAGTGGTCACCGCCCGGTCAACCGGCAACGGCCGACCGGGCGGGAGCGTGTTCCGGCCTGCGCAGGTCGACCGGCTGCTCGGCCTCCGTGAAGCGGTGCGCGGGCTTCTCGACGACCTTGCGCCGCGGCGGACGCGCGGAATTCGCCCGTGCGGACGTCGATGTCGTCGTCGGCAGCGTGAACCACACGACCTTTCCGGACTCGCCGTCCGGCCGCACACCCCAGCTCTCGCTCACCGCGGCGACCATCGCGAGCCCACGCCCACACGTCGCGAGCGTGTCCGCGTCCTCGATGGATCCCACGACCGGCAGACGCGGGTCGTGGTCGCGCACCGAGACCTTGAGCCGGTCCAGCACCAGCTCGATCTCCACGGTGCACGTCTTGTCGGGTTTGGCATGCCGGTGGACGTTCGTCAACAACTCGGTCACACCGAGTGCCGCCCGGTCGATGAGCGGATCGAGATGCCAGTAGCGCAACTGCGCCGATACGATTCTGCGGACCTGGCCGATCCGCGACGGCAGGGCTTGGAGCTCCACCGTGCAGTGCCTGCTTGGGTGACTGATCACGGCTGCGACTCCCCGACGTAGAGGTCCGGAAGAACACGGAGTTCGGATCGATCCAGCAAGTGTCTGCGTGCCACAGCCGCCTGCTGTCGTGGCCGGCGGGGCTGGTTCGCAGCGTTGTCGCCGGTAAACCCAGAGTGACGTGAGACCAGCGTGACGTAAGGGGCGCGGTCCCGCAACTCATGGTGACTCAGCGGCTACGCCCCGCAGCCTTCCGTACGGCCTCGATGAAGCGGCGTGCCGCGGGTGGCCCCGGCTCGCCGGGAGCGGGATCGTGCTCGCGGAGAGTCAGCAGGTAGCGCTTGCCGTTGAGGTCCGCCAGGGCCCGGTCCTCCGGGGCGAACCAGGGCTTGGACGCGCGGACCGCCTGGACCGGCGCGCTGTCGATCTCACTGCCGTAACTGGTGAGCAACTCGAGCCTGCCGTCGCTGATCCGGACCTGTCCGGCCCGGGTGAGCGAGCGCAGCCACTTCCCGATCCGCACGCCCTTCGCCGTGAACTCAGGCTCCGCCATCCCGCCCCGCCCCCTCGTGCGTGTGGGCACCGACCCCCGCTCCCGCATGGGCCGTTGTCCTGTTCGCGTCGTGGTCCAGTGTGCGCCCCCGCTCGGGACCTTCGCCCCGTCGGGCAGTCTGCCCGCCCCCGCCGCCGAGCACCAGTGTGCACGGTCCCCTCGCCGCGAGTGTCCGGAGCACTCGCGTGAATGCGCCCCCAGGTCTGCGCTCCGTGCTCCCCCAGGGGTGCCTTTGAGGTGCTCAAAGGTGTGTTTATGCAGGTGGGAAGCGTGCGAGAGGTGTCTATGATCGGTGTGTCGGCCGCGCGACGCGCCGTCGGCGCGCAGCTTAAGGAGCCCCGCCGTGAGCACCCCCCAACAGACCCGGACCGGCGAAACCCTCGACGTCGACCACAGCGACGCCGCCTACCGCGACTGGCTGAAAGAAGCCGTCCGCAAGGTCCAGGCCGACGCCAACCGCTCGGCCGACACCCATCTGCTCCGTTTCCCGACGCCGGAGCGGTGGGGCATCGACCTTTACCTGAAAGACGAGTCGACCCACCCGACCGGCAGCCTCAAGCACCGGCTGGCCCGGTCGCTGTTCCTCTACGGTCTGTGCAATGGCTGGATCCGGCCGGGGCGCCCGGTGATCGAGGCGTCCAGCGGTTCGACGGCGGTGTCCGAGGCGTACTTCGCGAAGCTGATCGGCGTGCCCTTCATCGCCGTGATGCCGCGCACGACAAGCGCCGAGAAGATCCGCCTGATCGAGTTCCACGGCGGACGGTGCCACTTCGTGGACGACCCGCGCACAATGTACGAGGAGTCCGCCCGCCTCGCGGTGGAGACCGGCGGCCACTACATGGACCAGTTCACCTACGCGGAACGGGCCACGGACTGGCGCGGCAACAACAACATCGCCGAATCCATCTTCCGCCAACTCCGGCTGGAGCGGTTCCCGGAGCCCGCGTGGATCGTCGCCACGGCCGGAACCGGCGGCACCTCGGCGACCCTCGCGCGCTACGTCCACTACATGCAGCACGACACCCGGATCTGTGTCGCCGATCCGGAGAACTCGTGTTTCTTCGAGGGATGGACCACCGGCGATCCGGACGTCACGTGCGACTGCGGCTCCCGTATCGAGGGCATCGGCCGCCCCCGGATGGAGCCGAGCTTCGTGCCCGGCGCGATCGACCGCATGATGAAGGTCCCGGACGCCGCCAGCGTCGCCGCCGTACGGGCCCTGGAGCGGGCCATCGGCCGCAGGGCGGGCGGCTCGACCGGCACCGGGCTCTGGAGCGCGCTGAAGATCGTCGCCGAGATGGTGGCCGAGGGTCGGCAGGGGAGCGTGGTGACGCTGCTGTGCGACCCGGGCGACCGCTACCTGGACAAGTACTACTCCGACGCCTGGCTTGCCGAGCAGGGCCTGGACATCGCGCCGTACACCACGGCCATCACCTCGCTACTGGAGACAGGCGTCTGGCGCTAGGCGATGTCGGGGAAGCCGCCCGCACGCCCTCTCCCCGCTGACCCGTGGTCTCAGCCTGCGGCCAGCCGCCGGTCCAGCGAGATGACGGCACCCCGGAAGGCGCGTCCGAGGCCCGGGCGGGCGAGCCTGACCACCAGCCGGAAAGCCGCCGTCCCGTCGGCGGCGAAGGTCCACCGCACCCGGGTGCCGGCGCCCGAGGGGATGAGCCGCCACTCCTCGGCCAGCGCGCGGGCTCCCGGCGCGTTGGTCCGGTCGACACGGTACCCGTACACCTCGGGCGGCTTGACGGCGATCACCGTCTCCAGGAAGCGGCCCCCGCCCTTGAGCCGGATGTCACGCCGGGCCCCGCCGTCGACGGGCCGGGCGGACGTCACCGACGCGAACCACTCGGACCAGCCGGGCACGTCGTCGGCGAGGGCGCCGAAGACGGCTTCCGGGGCGGCGGACATCTCCTGCTCGAAGAAAAAACGTACGGGTGCGACCTCGACGAACTCAAGTTCCACCGGACGCAGTTGACGAGCCATGGGCGAAACCCCCGCGGAAGAAGGGCAGTTGACCGGGCCGTATCACCCTAGCTGACGGCCAGTCACCTGTCTGCGGCGTCGTCCGGCTCGCCCGCCACGACCAGCCGCCGCAGATGTTCCGACACCTCCGCGCGGGCCGAGCCCGACAGCCCGGAGTCCGTCACCAGCGTGTCCACCTGCTCCAGCGCCGCGAAGGAACTCAGGCCCACCGTCCCCCACTTGGTGTGGTCCGCGACCACCACGACCCGCCGCGCGGACTGCACCAGCCGCCGGTTGGTCTCGGCCTCCGCGAGGTTCGGCGTGGACAGGCCGGCCTCGACCGATATCCCGTGCACACCCAGGAACAGCAAGTCGAAGTGGAGCGCCGCGATCGCCTGGTCGGCCACCGGCCCCACCAGCGAGTCCGACGGAGTGCGCACCCCGCCGGTCAGCACCACCGTGGCCGCGCCCTGCCGGGGGCCCGAGGTGCGCTGCGCAGCGTGGAAGACATCGGCCACCCGCACCGAGTTGGTGACGACGGTCAGATCCGCGACGTCCACCAGCTGGTGCGCGAGCGCGTATGTCGTCGTACCGCCCGACAGCGCGATCGCACTGCCCGACGTGACCAGCTCGGCCGCGGCCCGTGCGATGTCCTCCTTGGCGGACAGCTCCAGACCCGACTTCGCCTCGAACCCCGGCTCGTGCGTGCTCGCCTCGACCACCGGGACGGCACCGCCGTGCACCTTCTCCAGCACACCCTGCCGGGCGAGCGCGTCCAGATCGCGCCGCACCGTCATGTCCGACACGCCGAGCTTGCGGGTCAGCTCGTTGACGCGGACACCACCACGGCGTCGGACCTCGTCCAGGATCAGGGCGCGCCGCTGCTCCGCGAGGAGGTTCTGATTCTCACTCACGTACGCTCCGGTCCTTTCGCCTCAAGCCGCCCGACACGCCACGCGCACAAGCTCCGACTAGGGCATTTTGCCCGTCCCCGGTGCGCGGACGCCCCATCCTCGCACGCGCCACGCCGGGTGGCGCCACTGACCGTCCGGACTCCCGCATGTCACCGAGGCGACATCCGGGCCTCGGCTGTCACACGGATCGGGGACAATCCGTGACGGAGGGTGTGCGCCGCGCTTCCCAGGGGCGATCCTGGTGCCGCACGGACAGATGCCGACGGCGCGTCACGGGGGAAGTGCGAACAGTGGAACCTGCGCAGGACAATGCCTCGACCCGGAGAGCGGACGACTGTGTTCCGCAGCCCGGGGAAGCCGGAACCGCCCTGGAACTCCTGGTCCACGGAGTGGGCGGCACCACACCAGAACAGATGCTGGACGATCCGCGTACGGTGCGGATCTCCGGCGACGACATCGCGGCGGTCTTCCGGCGCGCCGAGGACGCCGACGCCGAGTCCCGGCCCGCCGACCACCGAGGGCGGCCGGTGCCGGAGGCCTACGTCTGGTGCAACCTCACCTCCGGCAACGGCACCCGCGCCCTGTGGCTGCTGCTGTTGCCGTTCATGGTCGTCAACCTCGCCCACTGGATGCGCCCCACCGCCCGGGGCCGCAGACGGACCGTGCGCCTGTACGGCCTGCTGGTACGACTCGCCGGCCTCACCCTGACCGTGCTGCTGGTCGCCGCCGCCTGCGAGGTCGCCCTGGATCTCGCGGCCTGGCAGTGCGCGGGCACCCGCGCGTGCGCCGAGCGGCACTCCTGGCTCGGGTTCCTGTCACCCGTGACCTCGGACGGCGGCTGGTGGAGCAGGCCCGGACGTCGTCTCGTGGTCGCCGCGCTGGTCCCGGCCGCCCTCACCGCCCTGCTGTGGTACCTGTCCCACCGCACCTGGAGCGCCTACGAGTCCCAGCAGCCGATGTCCCGCCCCCCGGAGCCCGAGGAGGAGACCGGCCGCACCGCACTGAGCCGGCCCGGGTTCTGGTACGGACGCCGCCTGGTCGCCCGGCTGCGCGCCGCCCACACCGCCGCCGGCCTGCTGACGGTCGCCGCGGCGGTGGGCACCTCGGCCGCGCGCTTCGACCACCGGCCCGGCGGCCCCGCACTCCTCGACGTCCTGGGCCGGCTCCTGGAGGCGGCGCTGGCCGTGGCCGCGGCCGGCGTGGTGTGGGTGGTGTGCCGCAGGGGCCGCAGCGAGCACCGCCTCGACCGGCAACTCGACCAGCATGTCGTACGACGGCTGCCGCTCGCCGCCGTCGCCCTGCTGGTCCTCGCCGCGGTGTACGCCGGCTGGGAGCGCCCCGAATGGACGTCGGCCGGCCGGCTCCCCGGCGACACGACCTTCGGCGGCATCGCCCTGATCCAGGGCCTGCTGGTGATCGCCCTCGGCGTCGTCGCCCGCGTACTGCACCGCGCGCACCCCGACTCGCGCGCCGCGATGCGCGGGCTGGGCGGTCCGGCGGTCGCGATGCTGGCCTGTGCGCTGGGCGGGGTCATGTCCGGCGGCGTCTCCCAACGTGTCTCCGACTGGCTGGACGGCACCGGTACCAACATCCCCGGCCCGCCGGTCCTGCTCACCTGGCAGGCGTCGGTGATCCCGCCGCTGCTCCTCGGACTGCTGGCGCTGTTCGGCTGGCTGGGACGACGTACCTGGCTTCTGCGCCGTCTCGAAATGGCCGCGGTGGAGCGCGACTACCCCGACGAGCCGCAGGACCTCACCCGCACCCGCCGCATCGCCCGCATCCGCGCCATGGCCACCCTCACCGACCGCGCGCCCCTGATCGTCGCCGTCACCTCCACCGCGACCCTGCTTCTGGGGGCCGCGGCCCTGGTCGGCGCGATGACCACCGACCAGACACCCGGCGCGGCGGCCCAGCGGTCGTACGCCGTCGTCGAGAGCGCCGCCGAGACCTCTCAGGCGCTGGGCTCCTGGCTGATCGGACTCGGGTTCATACTCTTCGTCACCTGGGGCCGACGCGCCTACAAGGATCCCTCCGCGCGCCGCACCATCGGCATCCTCTGGGACGTCGGCACCTTCTGGCCGCGCGCCGCCCACCCCTTCGCCCCGCCCTGCTACGCCGAGCGGGCCGTACCCGACCTGACCTGGCGGATGGCGACCTGGACCCGGGCCACCGGTGGCCGGCTCGTCATCTCCGGTCACTCACAGGGCAGCGTCCTCGCCGCCGCCGCGGCCTGGCAGCTCACCCCGTCCGTCCGCAGACGCGTCGCGCTGCTGACCTACGGTTCCCCGCTGGAGCGCCTCTACGGCCGCTGGTTCCCGGCCCACTTCGGCCCCGCTGCGCTCAGCGCCCTGCACCAGGACGTGGACTGCTGGCGCAACCTGTACAGGTCCACCGACCCCATCGGCGGCCCCGTCCGCCTGACCGGCGCCTGCGGTCCCGAGGTGGACCGAGAGGCTCTCAAGGACCCGCTCGTGTACGGCCGTACGGCGCGTCACCCCCTGCCCGCGCCGATCCTCGGCCACTCCGACTACCAGGCCGACCCCGCCTTCGCCGAGGAACGGGAACGGCTGCTCGGCCGACTGCGGCCCGACCTGCCCACTCCACGACGCGAAGGAGGGGCTCAGGGCGAGTCGGGCAGGTCCTCGCCGTAGAGCAGCGTCAGGTCGTCCTTGCTCGGGTCGTCGAGGTGGGCGACCCGGCTCGCGTGCCGCTCGACCATCGCCTCGAAGGTCTGCCGGGCGGTACGGCCGTTGCCGAAGGCGGGGCCCTTGGGGAGCGTCGTGAAGTACTTCAGCAGTGCGTCCGTGGCGCCCGGCGCCAGCCGGTACTCGTGCTCCTCGGCCTGCTGCTCCACGATCCGCAGCAGCTCCTCGGGGTCGTAGTCGCTGAAGGTGATGGTCCGTGAGAAACGGGAGGCGACACCCGGGTTGACCGACAGGAACCGTTCCATCTCGGCGGTGTAGCCCGCGACGATCACCACGACCGCGTCCCGGTGGTCCTCCATCAGCTTCACCAGCGTGTCGATGGCCTCCTTGCCGAAGTCGCGGCCCGAGTCCTCCGGCGACAGCGCGTACGCCTCGTCGATGAACAGCACTCCGCCGCGCGCCCGGTCGAACGCCTCCTGCGTGCGGATCGCGGTGGAGCCGATGTGCTCGCCGACCAGGTCGACGCGGGACACCTCGACCAGGTGGCCCTTCTCCAGAACCCCGAGGGAGGCGAGGATCTCGCCGTAGAGGCGGGCGACCGTCGTCTTTCCGGTGCCCGGGGAGCCGGTGAAGACGAGGTGGCGCTTGACGGACGCGGCCTTCAGACCGGCCTGCTGACGGCGCCGGCCCACCTCGATCATGTCGGTGAGGGCCCGTACCTCGCGCTTGACGCTGTCCAGGCCCACCAGCGCGTCCAGCTCACCCAGCACGGCCTTCGAGGTCCGCACCGGCTGCTCAGGCTCCGGAGCGGCGACCAGCGGGACCTGCTCGGTGCTGCGCTGCCCGGGGATGGAACCCAGCAGACTCGGCGAGTGGGGCACCGTCTCCACGGCGGTCGCCCGCGCGGCGGGCGGCCTCGGGCCGCCGCTCTCGTCGCTGGTGCAGTCCTCCACCAGGGGGCCCGCCCCGGATGCCGCGTCCGGGGCGTCCGCGAACTCGTACCCGCCGCGCGCGCAGCGCTCCGTGCGGCACTTCCGCAGGGTCGTACGACAGCCGTCGATCACATGGAAGCCGTAGCCGCCGCTGCCCGTCACCCGGCAGTTCAGGAAGCTCCCGCGGCCGCCCGCCGAGACGTAGAAGCCCGCCTCCGCGGGGGAGTCGACCGTGCAGCGCTCGATCGTCGGGTCGGCGCCCTTGGTGACGATCACGCCGGTCTGTGTGGCGTCCACGGTGCAGTTGTTGAGGGTGCCGCCACTGCCGTGGTCACGGAACCAGGCACCCGTCGCCGCGTCCCGGATCCGGCAGTCGTCGAGCTGGGCGGTGGCGCCGTCGCTCACCGAAACGGCGGTGTTGCGGACCTGGGAGAGATCACTGTCGACGACGTCCGCGCGGGAGCCGCGGTCGAGGACGAACAGGGCGTCCGGCACGTCGTGCACCCGGCACGAGTCCAGTACGGCGGTCGCTCCGTCGCTGACCCAGACGGCCGGGTAGTCACCGGTGCTGTCGAAGATCTCGCACTGGTTGGCGTCCACCCGCGTGCCCGGGTCCCACACCGACAGGCCGTTGCGGCCGAACTGACGCACCGTCGTCCGGGTCAGCGTGAGCACCGAACGTGAGCGCAGGTCGACCGCGTTCTCCGGGATGTCGTGGATACGGCAGTCGGCCAGGGTCAGCACGGCGTCCGTGTCGAGCGTGACACCGTCGGCGGTGGTGCGGTGCACATCGCAGTCGGTGAGGTGGGCGGTCGCCCGGCCGGTGACCTGGACACCGCTGCCGCGGACCTCGAAGACCTCACAGCCCACCGCCTCCAGCGCCGAGTTCTCACCGGTCGCGGACAGGCCCACCCCCGAGGTGTGGTGCACCCGGCAGCGGTCCAGGCGCGGGTGCGCGCCGCCGCGTACGGCGACGCCCGCCTGGCCTGCGGCGACGACCTCGCACTCCTCGAACACCCCACCGCCGCCGTCGAGTACCGCGATGCCGATGCCGGCCGGGTTGTCGACGGTGCAGCGGCGCACCGTCGGCCGCGCGCCGCCGCGCACCTCGATGCCGGACGCCGACCGCGTGACGATCCGTACGTCCGTGAGCTCCGGCGTGCCCTCCTCGACGAGCAGGGCGGGCGCGGCGGCGTCCTGGCCCTCGATGTGCAGGTCCTGGACCACGGCCGAGGCCCGCACGGTCAGCGGCACCCCGTCCACGGGCGCGATCCGCACCGACCCGGGGGAGCCGTCCGGGCCGCGCAGCGTGACCGCCCGCTGGACGACGAGGTTCTCCCGGTAGGTGCCGGGGGCGACGGTGAGGACGTCGCCGTCGGCCGCGGCCTCCAGGGCGGCGGCGAGCGACGCGTACTCACCTGTGCGGCGCCGCCACCTCGATGTGCCGGTGTGCGTCACCTGGACGGTGCCCTGTGCCATGGCGCTGCTGTGCCCCCACCTCGTGGTACGCGGGTTGTCGATGCCGAAAGTGTTCGGCCGGTCCACCGTAGCGTGCGCGCAGACCGTGGGTTGACCAGAGCCGGAAGGCCGTCAGCTGCCGGTGCCGGTCCTGCCCCAGTCCGGGCCCGCCCGGTCCCAGGCCCGGTCCCAACGGGCGTACCGGCGACGGACCATGCGCCACAGCGCCAGTCGTCGGCCGGCCTCGACGACGCCCGCGGTCAGCAGGGCCGCACCGACTCCGGCGAGCACGGCGTGGGTGGTGGCGGTGGCGGAGTCCAGCGGGCGGGCCGCCATCCGGCCGTGCCGGTCCGTCCACAGCGTGAAGTGGTCGCCGGGGTGCGGACTGCGCAGCGCGGCCAGCACGGTGCCGTGCTGGGCTGTCCCGTCCGGTCCGGTCCAGTCGGCGGTCACCCGGCTGCGCAGGTCCCGCCCGGCGGTGGTCTCGGGGTCGGTGTCCAGCGGGAAGCGGCCCAGTTCACGGACCACGGTCGCCGTCACCTCGTGACGGGACTCGCGTTGCTCGCGGACGGAGCGCTGCAGCGCGTCCTGGGCGACGCCGCCGACGAGCCAGCCGAGCACCGGGCCGGCGACCAGGACCAGCAGCAGAGCCGCCAGACACAGCCAGGCCTCCGCCAGATCGGTTCCCCGGCGCAGCGGGTTGTGCCGCCAACGCCAGAGTCCGGTGATTGCGCGCACCCTCCCGCACCCCCTTCCCGCTCCGTGATAACCCCCGACACTGCTGTTCACGCGCGGACCCGGTCAAAGAGAGAGCGAAATCACCAGCGCCGGGTCCTCTCATGAACTTCTCACGGAAATCCCAACGCCCGGACCCCCGGGCCGGGTTCCCGGGATCTTCGCCTAGGCGACTTCCGGGCCATCGAGGACGGTGACCGGATCGCCGACCCGGATCGTGCCACGGGAGCGGGGCACCAGGTTCTGCCCGAAGGCGAGTTTGCCGTCGAGACGGCGGTGCCGGCCGAGGGTGTGCAGGGGTTCCCGGCCACGTTCGGCGGTGGCCTGGTCGGTCGTGGTCACGACGCACCGCCCGCACACCTTGGCGACCCGGAAGGTGACCTCGCCGATCGCGACGAGCGACCAGTCGTCCTCGGCCCAGGCCTCGGTGCCCGCCACCACCACGTTCGGCCGGAAACGGTTCATGGGCAGCGGGCCCTCGTGCGCGTGATCACCCTCGGCGATCAAGGAGTTGAGGGCGTCGAGGGAAGCGGCGGAGGTGAGCAGCAGCGGAAAGCCGTCGGCGAAGGACACCGTCTCACCGGGCAGCGCGTACTGCGGGTCGACCGGCCGACGGGTTGCCGGGTCGTCCATGTGGACCAGCCGCACGTCGATGCCGAGATACGCGCTGCACCAGGCGTGCGCCGCCTCGCCCTCGGCCAGGACTCCCTCGACCGTGTCCCCGAAGATGTCCACGGGCACCGTGCCGCTCGGCCTCGGAACGGGAACCGTCAAGGATTCCATCCCGGGTGCGGACAGCCGGACGCCGCCGCCGGGCAGAAGCTCGGCGACGGCAGGCGCGAGGCGTGGTTGCTGGCGTTGCGTGACGACCTTTCCCCTGTCGTCCATCAGTACCCAGCGCCGGTCCCCCGCCAGCCCCCAGGGCTCCACATCGGCCTCCTGGAGCGCCAGGCTCCGGAACGCCTTGACCGGATGAACGTGAATCGACTGCAATCGCGGGTTCCCCATGGGGCCATCGTGCCAGGCGGCACGGACAACCCGAGACCCGTCAGTAGCCGCCGCGGTACTGCTGCTGGTTGTACGGGTCCTGGTAGTTCGGCTGCGCCGGGCGCGGAGCCGCGGGGCGCATCGCCTCGTAGCCGGTGGCCATACCGGCCCCTGCCGGACGCGGTTGCTGGGGCTGCTGGCTCGGGTAGCCGCGCTCCATGCCGGCCTGCTGCGGGATGTACGCGGCGGGCGCCTGCTGGAGCGGGGCCGGCTGCTGCGCCTGCGGGTAACCGTAGGAGGGCTGGGAGGGGCCGGAGGGAAGAGCGGGCAGTGCCGACGGCAGCGCCGGCAGGTGACTGCCCGGCGTGGCGTACTCGGCGGGGACCCGGATCGGGGCGATCTGCGGGGTGCCCCGCTCGGCCACGAGCGAGTCGTAGATCGGGGTGTCCGGGAAGGAGGCGGAGTAGTAGCCGCCGCCATAAGTGGAGCGGGGGGAGGTCATGGCACATAAGTTAAGCCCACGATCTGCTGGTTGGGGAGACCGATAAGAGGGTTGTTTTCTGTGTCGGGGGTGACGCGGGGTACCCAATGTGAGCGAACGTGGCAAAAAGGGGCGGCGCGCACGGCGACGTTTTGGTAAAAGCCGAGTTCCGGGCGGGTTACCGGCCAGTCGGGGACCGTCTTCCCGCACCGCCCATGGGAGTTCGGCGTCCCGGGCAATAGGTTGACGGGTAGACAACAGGACGGGGCGGCCCGGGCACGGCCTGGCGCGCTGACACGTGATGGGGGCTGGCATGTCGATGCCGAAAGGATCCAACGCTCCGGTGCCTACGACGGCCCTGCGCGTCGAACTGGGCTGGCGTTCGGGGCCGGGGGTGCCCGACGTGGACGCCTCGGCGCTGCTGCTGGTGGCCGGAAAGGTCCGTTCCGACGGTGACTTCGTCTTCTACAACCAGCCGCTGCACTCCTCGGGCACCGTCCGGTACGAGGGCAAGCGGGAGGAGGGCGGCAGGGTGACCGACACGCTGGTCGTCGACCTCGCGCGCATGGAGCCCGCGATCGAGACCGTGGTCCTGGCCGCCTCCGCCGACGGCGCCACCTTCGCCGCCGTCCCCGAGCTCTACATCGAGGTCAGGGACGCCGAGCGGGACACGGTGGCCGCCCGTTTCGACAGCCCCGGCGCCACCGTCGAAACCGCTTTCGTGCTCGGTGAGTTCTACCGCCGCCAGGGCGCCTGGAAGTTCCGGGCCGTGGGCCAGGGCTACGGCAGCGGGCTGGCGGGCCTCGCCACGGACTACGGCATCACCGTGGACGAGCCCCAGCACACCGCCCCGTCTCCCGCCGCACCCGTCGCACCTCCGGTCACCACCCCTCCCACGCCCCCGCCTCCGCCGCCTCCCTCGGCACCTCCCACCGCACCCGTCCGCCTGACGAAGGTGACGCTCACCAAGGCGGCCCCGTCCGTCTCGCTCACCAAGCAGGGCGGCACCTCGGGCGCCCTGCGGGTGAACCTCAACTGGGAGGTCCACAAACAGTTCTCCGGTTGGGGCAGCAAGCTCGGCCGAGCGGTCGCCACGCACGCGGACCTTGACCTAGACCTGTGTGCCCTGTACGAACTCAGTGACGGCAGCAAGGGAGTCGTGCAGGCCCTGGGCAACGCCTTCGGAGCCCTGCACCAGCCGCCGTACATCCACCTCGACGGTGACGACCGCACCGGCGCCGTCGCCGGCGGCGAGAACCTCACCGTGAACCTCGACCACACGCAGGCCTTCCGCCGGGTCCTCGTCTTCGTGACCATCTACCAAGGGGCGCGCTCCTTCGCCGACCTGCACGCCACGGTCACGCTCCAGCCGCAGCACGGCGCACCCGTCGACTTCTCCCTCGACGAGTGCACGGTCCCCTCGACGGTGTGCGCGCTCGCCCTCATCACCAACACCGGCGGCGACCTGGTGGTCCGGCGCGAGGCCCGCTACCTGGTGCCCGAGCGCGGCGTGAGCCCGCAGCGGACCGTCGACCGTGCCTACGGGTGGGGCATGAACTGGACCCCGGGACGCAAGTGAGCGCTCAGCTCTCGTCGCCGACGACAGTCTCGGGACGCGTGTAGGTGCGGCCCTTCCAGGCCGCGCCGCGCCCCCGGTAGTGCTGCACCGCGGAATCCACCGTCATGAGGAGATAGAGGAACGCGGTGAACGGCAGCAGGGGAGCGAGCCACAGCGGCTGCCGGTAGTGACGGAGCATCGGGACGTACGTCCCGGTCATCACCGACCAGGCGAGGCCGCCCAGCACCGCTGCCGCCGTCCACCCCCTGGCCGCACCCACGACCACGGCCACGGGCGGCACCAGGTACACCAGCGCGAGCCCGGCCACCGTACCGGCGAGCAGCAGCGGGTTGTGCCGCAACTGCGCGTACGCGCTGCGCGACACCATCCGCCACAGGTCACGCAGCCGCGGATACGGGCGGACGCTGTCCACCCGTTCGGCCAGCCCCAGCCAGATGTGACCGCCGCCGCCCTTGACGGCCCGCGCCAGCGCCACGTCGTCGATGACGGCGTGCCGGATCGCCTCCGGGATCCGAGCCCGCTCGGCGGCCTCGGCGCGCAGCAGCACACAGCCGCCCGCCGCGGCCGCCGTCCGCCCCCGCTTCCGGCCGATGCGGCGGAAGGGATACAGCTGCGCGAAGAAGTACACGAACGCCGGTACCACCAGCCGTTCCCACAGGCTCTCGACCCGCAGCCGCGCCATCTGTGAGACGACGTCGAAGCCGCCCGGCCCGGCCGCCGCGACCAACTGCCGCAGGCTGTCCGGCGCGTGCGCGATGTCGGCGTCCGTCAGCAGGAGGTACTCGGGGCCCCGCACACGTGCCAGGCCGATACCGTGGCGCACCGCCCACAGCTTTCCGGTCCAGCCCGCGGGCGGCTCGCCGGGGGAGGTCACGGTCAGCGGGAGTCCGCCGTGCCGCCGTGCCAGCTCGTGCGCCAGCTCTCCGGTGCCGTCCGTGCTGCCGTCGTCGACGAGGAAGACCTCGGCCGGCCCGGGATAGTCCTGCGCCAGCAGCGACGGCAGGCTCGCCGGCAGTACCGCGGCCTCGTCACGGGCGGGAACGACGACGCAGACGGACGGCCAGACCTCCGGTTCCCGCCCGGGCGGCAGCCTGACGTCCGTACGCCAGAAGAAGCCCTGGCCGAGCAGCAACCACAGCCAGGCGGCGAGTGATCCGGCGGCGATCCACACGATGGCGCTCACCCGCGCAGTCTGCCCCACCGGCCCGGCCCGCACAGGGGGCATCGTCTATCGTGGCGGGGTGAAGATCGCGCTCATGGACTCCGGAATCGGTCTGCTGGCGGCCACTACCGCGGTACGGCGTCTACGGCCCGACGCCGATCTGGTGCTCTCCCTCGACCCCGACGGAATGCCCTGGGGCCCGCGGACCCCGGAGGACCTCACCCGGCGCGCCGTGGCCGTCGCCGAGGCCGCCGCCGCGCGGCGCCCCGACGCCCTGATCGTCGGCTGCAACACCGCCACCGTGCACGCCCTGCCGACTCTGCGGACCCTGCTGGAACCCGACATACCGGTCATCGGCACGGTTCCCGCGATCAAGCCGGCCGCGGCGGGCGGCGGCCCCTTCGCGATCTGGGCGACGCCCGCCACCACCGGCAGCCCCTACCAGCGCGGACTCATCGAGGACTTCGCCGACGGCGTACCGGTCACCGAGGTGCCTTGCTACGGCCTGGCGGAAGCGGTGGAGCACGCGGACGAGGCGGCCGTCGATGCCGCCGTCGCCGCGGCCGCGGCGCTGACCCCCGACGACGTGACGACCGTCGTCCTCGGGTGCACCCACTACGAGCTGGTGACCGAGCGCATCCGCGCGGCCGTGCAGCGCCCCGGCTTCCCGCCGCTCGTCCTGCACGGATCCGCCGGGGCGGTCGCCGCCCAGGCGCTGCGCCGACTGGGTGAGCAGCCCGCCCCGCGGGCCACCGCCGACGGCACGTTGACGGTGCTGCTCAGCGGCCGTGAGGGCGTCCTTCCCGAGGCTGCTCTCGCCTACGCGGAAGGCCGGCTCCTCACGTCGGTCAGCCCCGCGCGCTGACGTCCGCCGAGCCCGATAACTCTGAGCGACGAGCTGGCGGCGCAGCGAAACCTGAGTACTCTCATAGCCATGAGGGACCACCCCCACGGTGAGCACACCCCACATCCCGACGTCTGGACCGGGCGCGCCTCCAACCGGTTCCAGTGGCTGCTGGCACTCGGCGGCGCCGCCTGCCTGGCGCTCGGCATCGAACTGGCCGTCGACTCCACGTGGACGTCCGGCATCGCTCCGCTCGTGATGTCCGTCGTCGGCTGCATCGCGGCCGGACTGCTGGTCCTCTTCGGCACTCTCGCCTTCGTGCACGTCGCCCTGAAGGTCGACACGGATTCCCTGGAGGTGCGCTGCGGCCACATCGGTGTGCCGCGCCGCCGGATCCCGCTGGCGCATGTCGCCGGCGCCGAGTTCGACCCGCACGTCACTCCCCGCCACTGGGGAGGCTGGGGTTACCGCTGGCGACCCGAGAAGGGCACCGCGGTCGTCGTACGCCGGGGCGAGGGCGTGGTGCTGCAACTGTGGGACGGCCACACGTTCACCGTCACCGTGGACGACGCCGAAGCGGCGGTACGCGTCATCAAGGACCGGCTACGGTCCAGCGCCGCGCGCTGAACGCACGCCGCACCGGGGTTCACGGGTTCACGGGTTCGGCCGGTCGCCGCGAGGGCGTACGTCCGTCTCACGCCGGGCCGACTCGTCGGCCAGCGGACGGGCCGTGGCCAGTCCCGCCAACAGCCCCGCCGCGACCGTCACCGTGGTGAAGCTCAGCGCGTTGCCCAGGCAGGCGATCGCCGCCACCGCCGTCAGCGCCGCCCCCGCGGTCAGCGCGACCGGCGTGGGACGCCGGGTGCGCCACAGTGCGTACAGCATCCAGCAGAAGGCCGCGGCCAACAGCGTCACGCCCACGACTCCCTGTTCGGCCGCCTGCTGCAACGGCGCCGAATGCGGCTTGCCGTCGGACAGCAGCGTCCGGGTCGCCGTCCCGCTGAGCTCGCCGAAACGACCAGGGCCCACCCCGACAGCCCCCTGCCCGCGCGCCATGTCCAGGGCGTCGTGCCACAACCCGACCCGGTGCGGGGTCAGTCGGCTCTCCAGCGCGCCGCCGAACCGGCCCGGCACCGCGCCACCGGCGACCGCCCAGGTCAGGCCCGCCACCAGGAACGCGGACAGGGCCAGGCCGACGAGAGCGGGACCGCGGTGACGGATCCGGCCCGCGACGAGTGACCACAGCAGCACCCCGACGCACGCGGCGAACCCGCCGACCGAGCCGAGCAGGGCCGCGACCACCGCGATCCCTGCCGCCAGCGTCCGCAGGGCCACCCTCGGGACGAGGGCCTCGGTGGCCCAGGCGGCACAGCACGCGGCACCGGTGGACAGGGCCAGCAGCGCGGCCACCCCACCCGCGTCCCCGAGCGGGGTGATGATCTCGGGCCCGGGGGAGAGACGCGGCAGCCCCACCGTGAGGCCGAGCCCGGCCAGGGCCCAGGCACTCGGCGCGGCGACCGGCAGCAGGGCCCCGCAGATCCGTCCCGCGGCATATCCGGCGGCCACCGCCAGGATCGCGAGCAGCACACCCTCCGGGCGGCCACCGTGGACGGCCGCCGTGATCAGGGCCCAGGCCGCACAGGCCCCCAGGATCACGACGCCCGCCGCGTCGGAGCCGTTTCGTCTGTCCTCGTCGCCCGCCGTCGACTGCGGACCGACCGCAGACGTCATCCCCGTGGAACCCACCCCGCCCCCCGAACCCCGGTCGCCCCCGACCTGCGTCGCCCCCGGACGTGCCGGGCGTTACCGGCCCGTACGAACGAAGACTGGGGCACACCGTAACCGCTGATGGGCGGTTTGTGGACAAGTGGGACCGATTTACGCGGGAACGTTTCGCTGCCGCGAGCGGGACGGACCGCGCTGTCGACGCCGAGCTCGGCCGCCGTAGACTCCCACAGTGACCGTCACCGCAACCTCCGTGGACGAGTCGGACCAGGTAAGGCCGCCGACCGCGCCCGCATCAATCAGGGCGCGACTGCTGCGACTCGTTCCGGCCGCCGCCGCCGCGCTCTCCGGAGTGCTGCTCTACGTCAGTTTCCCGCCGCGCACCCTGTGGTGGCTGGCCCTGCCGGCCTTCGCCGTCTTCGGGTGGGTGCTGCGCGGGCGCGGCTGGAAGGCGGGCCTGGGTCTCGGCTACCTCTTCGGCCTCGGCTTCCTGCTGCCGTTGCTGGTGTGGACCGGCGTGGAGGTCGGTCCCGGTCCCTGGCTCGCGCTGGTGGTCATCGAGGCGGTCTTCGTCGCGCTGGTCGGCGCCGGCGTCGCAGCGGTGTCGAAGCTGCCCGGCTGGCCCCTGTGGGCAGCCGCGGTGTGGATCGCCGGAGAGGCGGCACGCGCACGTGTGCCCTTCCACGGCTTCCCCTGGGGCAAGATCGCGTTCGGTCAGGCGGACGGCGTGTTCCTGCCGCTCGCCGCGGTGGGCGGCACCCCGGTCCTCGGCTTCGCCGTCGTCCTGTGCGGCTTCGGCCTCTACGAGATCGTGCGGCTGGCGATGGCGGCACGGCGTACCCGGGTGGTCCGCCGGTCGGCGGCGGCCGTCGCCGTGCTGAGCGTCGCGGTGCCGGTGCTGGCCGCGGTGGCCGCCCGGCCACTGGTCAGCGACAAGGCCGAGGACGGCACCGCGACCGTCGCCGTCATCCAGGGCAACGTGCCCCGCGCCGGACTGGAGTTCAACGCCCAGCGGCGGGCTGTGCTCGACTATCACGCCCGCGAGACGGAACGGCTGGCCGCCGAGGTCAAGGCCGGCAAGGTGGCCAGGCCCGACTTCGTCCTGTGGCCGGAGAACTCCTCCGACATCGACCCGTTCGCCAACGCCGACGCGGCCGCCGTCATCGACCAGGCGGCCAAGGCGATCGGCGTACCGATCTCGGTCGGCGGAGTCGTCGAACGCGACGGCAAGCTCTACAACGAGCAGATCCTGTGGGACCCGGTGAAGGGGCCCGGCGACACGTACGACAAGCGGCAGATCCAACCCTTCGGCGAGTACCTGCCGCTGCGCTCGCTCATCGGGGCGATCAACAAGAACTGGACCTCCATGGTCCGCCAGGACTTCAGCCGGGGCAGCGAGCCGGGCGTGTTCGACATGGACGGCGCCAAGGTCGGCCTGGTCACCTGCTATGAGGCCGCGTTCGACTGGGCCGTGCGCTCCGAGGTCACCGACGGCGCACAGATGATCTCCGTCCCCAGCAACAACGCCACCTTCGACCGCAGCGAGATGACCTACCAGCAGCTCGCCATGTCCCGGGTGCGTGCCGTCGAGCACAGCCGGACCGTCTCCGTCCCGGTGACCAGCGGGGTCAGCGCGATCATCATGCCGGACGGCAGGATCACCCAGAAGACCGGCATGTTCGTGGCCGACTCACTGGTCCAGAAGGTTCCGCTGCGCTCCTCGCAGACGCCCGCCACACGGCTGGGCATCCTGCCGGAGATCGCCCTGGTGCTGGTCGCCGCCGGTGGACTCGGCTGGGTGATCGGCGCCGGTGTGCGCCGTCGGCGCGCCGGTGAGGTGTAGCCGTACGCCCGGCGCACACCCAGTGAAGATCACCGAAGTGACGAGACCGGCCCGTTAGGGTCGGGGCCATGGCTACTCCTGACTTCATCCGTACGCTCCGGACATCCATCGGCCACCAGTTGCTCTGGCTGCCGGGCGTCAGCGCTGTCGTCTTCGACGACGAGGGCCGAGTGCTGCTCAACCGCCGCTCGGACACCGGCAACTGGGCGCTGATCGGCGGTATCCCGGAGCCGGGCGAGCAGCCGGCGGCGTGTGCCGTGCGGGAGGTCGAGGAGGAGACGGGGGTCGTCTGTGTGGTGGAGCGGGTGATCGTCGTACAGGCGCTCAAGCCCGTCACCTATGACAACGGCGACGTGTGCCAGTACATGGACACCTCCTTCCGCTGTCGTGCCGTCAGCGGGGAGGCATGGGTCAACGACGACGAGTCGCTGGACGTGGGCTGGTTCGCCGTGGACGCACTGCCCGAGCTGAACGGGTTCTCGCTGCAAAGGATCAAGCAGGCCCAGTCGGACGCCCCCACATGGTTCGACCCTACGAGTTCCGAGTGAAGTATGGGTGGTGACCATATGGGGCGGGAGTCTGGTGCTGTCTAGGGTCGGGCCATGACCGCTCGTAGTGCCCTCCCGGGGCCCCACTCCTCCACGCTCGACCTCGGCGGCCGCACCGCCCTCGTCACCGGTGCGGCCGGCGGCATCGGCCGCGCCTGCGCTGTGCGGCTCGCCGCCGCCGGGGCGAAGGTGAGAGCGGTCGACCGGGACGGCGCCGGTCTGGAGACGCTCGCCGCCCAGAGTCGGGACCTCGCGGGCACCGTCGAGGCGCACGTGCTCGACCTCACCGATCTGGACGCCGCCGAACTCGTCGCCGCGGGCACCGACGTCCTCGTCAACAACGCCGGTCTGCAACTGGTGCGCCCCATCGAGGAGTTCCCGCCCGAGGTCTTCCACACCATGCTCACCGTGATGCTGGAGGCGCCCTTCCGGCTCATCCGCGGTGCCCTGCCCCACATGTACGGGCAGGGATGGGGCCGCATCGTGAACGTGTCCTCCGTCCACGGTCTGCGTGCCTCGGCCTACAAGTCGGCCTATGTGATCGCCAAGCACGGTCTGGAGGGGCTGTCCAAGACGGCGGCCCTGGAGGGCGCACCCCATGGTGTTACCTCGAACTGTGTGAACCCGGCCTATGTGCGCACGCCACTGGTCGAGACCCAGCTCGCCGACCAGGCCCGGGCACACGGCATCCCCGAGGAACGCGTGCTGTCCGAGGTGCTGCTGCAGGACAGTGCCGTCAAGCGACTGATCGAGCCGGAGGAGGTCGCCGAGGCGGTGGCCTACCTGTGCGGCCCGCACGCCTCCTTCGTGACCGGTACCTCGCTCGTTCTCGACGGCGGCTGGACCGCCCACTGAGCTGTCCAGCACGGTCGCCCGCGGAGTTTTCCACAGGGCGGAACGGACGGCCGGACGATGGGGAATCCTGTGAGCATGTCCCGCGAACACGTGCAGTCCGTCGAACGCGCCGGTACCGGCGGTGCCGCCGCACCGGCCGCCGCCGCGCCCGCCCCCGAGGCGTCGGCAGCCCCCGGGTCGGCTGCCCATGCGGCGGCTGTCCATGGGGCGGCTGTCCATGGGTCGGCCGCCCATGCCTCGGCCGACGGCGGGCCCGGCGACAGCGGGCCGGGCGGGAGCGTGCCGAGCGACGGTCCCGAGGCGCCGGGCCTCGACGGCGTGGGCGCCGCCACGCCGGTGACCGGCGGCGGTGAGTCGCCGGTGGCCGACAGCGACGAGTCGCCCATGTCCGACAGCGGCGACGCGGGCGCGCCCCGCAGCGCCGAAGCGCCGTTCCTGGAACTGCTCGCCCGGGGCGCGTCCGCCGACGCCTATGAGCAGCCGGTGCTGATCGCCCGCGCCGAAGGGCGGCCGGCCGCGGAGATCGCCGCCCTGGAGGCCGTCAAACCACTCGCGCTGCGCGTCCGCTCGGAGCTGGAGGGCAGACGTCGACGGGAGGCCGAGCTGTCCGCGCTCTTCGAGACCGCCCACGACCTGGCCGGGCTGCGCGACCTGGACGCGGTCCTGCGGGCGATCGTGCAGCGCGCCCGCTCGCTGCTCGGCACGGACGTCGCGTACCTCAGTCTCAACGACCCGGCGCGTGGTGACACCTACATGCGGGTCACCGAGGGCTCGGTCGCGGCCCGCTTCCAGCAGTTGCGCCTGGGAATGGGAGAGGGACTCGGCGGCCTCGTCGCTCAGACGGCCCGGCCGTACGTCACCGACGACTACTTCAAGGACGAACGCTTCCAGCACACCCTCGTCATCGACGCCGGCGTGCGCGACGAGGGCCTGGTCGCCATCCTCGGCGTACCGCTGACGCTCGGGCCCCATGTGATCGGGGTCCTGTTCGCGGCGGACCGGCGGGCCCGGGTCTTCGAGCGGGAGCAGATCGCTCTGCTCGGCTCCTTCGCGGCGCTGGCCGCCGCCGCCATCGACACCGCGAACCTCCTCACCGAGACCCGTTCGGCGCTCGGGGGCCTGGAGCGCGCCAACGAGATCATCAGGGACCGCAGCGGGGTCATCGAGCGGGCCTCGGACGTTCACGACCGGCTCGCCGAACTCGTCCTGCGCGGCGGTGGAGTCCACGACGTGGCCGCCGCCGTCTCCGAAGTCCTGGACGGCACGGTCGAGTTCACCGAGCCCGCCGCGGCACCCGCCCGGGCCGTGGAGGTGTCCCGGGCCGAGGGACACGCGGTGCGGCACGCGGACGACTGGATCGCCGCGGTGTCCGCCGGCGGTGAACTGCTCGGCGCGCTGGTGCTGCGCGGCCACCCGGGGCTGGACCCCGTCGACCAACGCACCCTGGAGCGCGCGGCCATGGTCACCTCGCTGCTGCTGCTCGCCCGACGCTCCGCCGCCGAGGCCGAACAGCGGGTGCGCGGCGAGCTGCTGGACGACCTGTTGGACGCCCGGGACCGCGACCCACGGTTGCTGCGCGAGCGGGCCTCCCGGCTGTCCGCCGATCTCGACGCCACCCATGTGGTGCTCGCCGCGCGCCTGGACAGCAGGGCGGCCGACGCCGACCAGGAGGCGGCCGCCCGCCGACGTCTCTGGTCCGCCGCGTCCCACCTCGCCGCGACCCGGCACGGCCTGGCCGCCGCCCGCGACGGCGGTACCGTCCTGCTGCTGCCCCTGGAGCCCGGCGCCACAGCGACGGAGGTGGCCCGCCACACGGCCCGCCACCTCGGCGCCGCCGTGCACGAGTCGGTCACCGTCGGAGCCTCCGCCCCCGTCGAGGAACTCGCCACCCACCCGGACGCCGTGGCCGCCGCCTACGAGGAAGGCCGACGCTGTCTCGACGCCCTACGACTGCTCGGGCGCTCCGGTGACGGGGCCGCCGCGGAGGACTTCGGCTTCCTGGGCCTCCTGCTGGCCGGGGACCGGGACATCGCGGGCTTCGTCGACCGTACGATCGGCCGGGTCGTCGGGTACGACGAACGGCGCGGCACCGACCTGGTGCGTACCCTCGACGCCTACTTCGCGTGCGGGATGAGCCCGGCCCGCACCAAGGACGAACTGCACGTCCATGTGAACACGGTCGCTCAGCGGTTGGAGCGGGTCGCCCGCCTCCTCGGTGACGACTGGCAGAGCCCCGCCCGAGCCCTGGAGATACAACTCGCCCTGAGGCTCCACCGGTTGTCAGGGGCCGGACGGCGCTGACCCCCGTACACACGGACGTACGGGGGCGGGGATCGGACCTTCCTGGCTCGCACCTGCCGTGCACGGCTCCGACTCGACGGTCCGAGCCGGGTGGAGGCGGCGGCGGGAGCTCAGAGCGCGGGGGTGTCCGCTGTCCTGGTGGTGGCGGGCTCCGTGTCCGCGGAGGGCTCCCCATCGGTCAGGTCCCGGTGACGGGTCTCCTTGGCCACGCCCACGGCGACGACGGTGAGGACGGCCGCTGCGATGACGTACAGCGCGATGGGGGTGGAGCTGTCGTAGTCGGCCAGCAGCGCGGTGGCGATCAGGGGCGCGGGCGCTCCGGCCGCGACCGAGGCGAACTGGGCGCCGATGGAAGCCCCGGAGTAGCGCATCCGGGTCGCGAACATCTCCGAGAAGAAGGCGGCCTGGGGCGCGTACATCGCCCCGTGCAGCACCAGGCCGACCGTCACCGCGAGGATCAGGTTGCCGAAGCCGCCGGTGTCGATGAGCGAGAAGAACGGGAACATCCACAGGCCGACGCCGACCGCGCCCAGCAGGTAGACGGGACGACGGCCCACCCGGTCCGACAGGGCGCCCCAGGCCGGGATCACCGCGAAGTGCACGGCCGACGCGATCAACACGGCGTTGAGCGCGGTCTGCTTGGACACCCCGGCCGACGTGGTGGCGTAGACCAGGATGAACGCGGTGATGACGTAGTAGCTGATGTTCTCCGCCATGCGGGCGCCCATCGCCACCAGCACATCACGCCAGTGATGCTTCAAAACGGAGACGAGCGGCAGCTTCTCGGCCTCCGCCCGCGTCGCCTTACGGGCTTCGGCCTGTGCCAACGCCTGCTTGAAGACCGGCGATTCATCGACAGACAGACGAATCCACAAACCGACGATCACCAGCACACCGGAGAGCAGGAACGGGATGCGCCAGCCCCAACTGCCGAACGCGTCGTCCGACAGCACCGCGGTCAGCAGGGACAGCACGCCGGTGGCGAGGAGTTGGCCCGCGGGCGCGCCGGTCTGCGGCCAGGAGGCCCAGAAGCCGCGTCGTCGCGCGTCCCCGTGCTCGGACACCAGCAGTACCGCTCCGCCCCACTCGCCGCCCAGCGCGAAGCCCTGCACCAGCCGCAGCAGGGTCAGCAGCACGGGAGCGGCGGTACCGACCGTGGCGTGCGTCGGCAGCAGCCCGATCGCGAAGGTCGCCCCGCCCATCAGCACCAGGCTCAGCACCAGCAGTTTCTTCCGGCCCAGCCGGTCGCCGTAGTGCCCGAAGACCAGTGCGCCCAGCGGGCGGGCGGCGAACCCGACGGCGTACGTCAGAAACGACAGCAGCGTGCCGACCAGCGGGTCCGAGTCCGGGAAGAACAGCCTGTTGAAGACGAGGGCGGCCGCGGAGCCGTAGAGGAAGAAGTCGTACCACTCGATGGTGGTGCCGATGAGGCTGGCCGCGACGATCCGGGGGAGGCTCGCGGGTGGCGGGGGAGCGGGTGCTGCGGAGGCCATGGACGCCACTTCCTCGGGTGCAATGGGGACGGGTACGTGTCGGCACACGGTAGAAACACGCAGGTCAGGCGCACATGTGGCGGGGCGACATAGTTCGGGGGCTGGCTATGCGTGCGACCACCATGCCTGCACGTAGAGGGGCGGCTCAGGGGCTCGAAGGCGGTCGAAACGAATGCCGTCCGGGACGCGTGGTTCGCGGCGATTTGATGGTGCGGTGCTGTTCCCGTGCTGACTTGGTGCTGACCCCGCTCCGTTTGAACTCGGACATCTGCGTGCCGCGTGGGCACGGTGACCGGTGTCGCGCACCCCTTGCTGCATCGGAACGGGTTCGGCGCCCCCGAGAGGAGTCTCTCGAAGGCGCCGGGCCGCGGTGGCCGCTTCTTTACACCGCGGCCATGCCCTCCATGCCGGACTCGGCGAAGGGGGGCAGTCCGGTGGCCGTGGTGACCTTGGTGAGAGATCCGTTCCTGCCGATGCGGAAGCCGTCGATGGTGCCGGAGGTCGCGTTCTGGACGTACAGGAACTTCTCGTCCTGTGTCACGGCCAGGTCGATGACGCCCTGGGACATGGCTGACGGTGGCGTGGCGATGCCGGTCTTGTTGGTGAGCGCGAGCCTGCCGTGCCGGTCGGTGCGGTAGCCGGTGACGGTTGAGTTGCCGGTGTTGCCGCCGTAGATGAAGTCGCCTGCGCGCTCCAGCCAGCACAGCGTGTTCTGACCGTTGGCCAGGGGCCTCTGGACGACCTTGAGGCTGCCGTCGGCGCGCACCTTGTACGTACTGACCGTCGATTTCTCGGCTTCGGCGACCAGCATCCGGCCCGCTCTGTCGAAGGTGATCGCGAACGGCACGCCGCCGGCCGAGTTGTTGACCTTCGCCCGGTGTGCGGGGCGTCCGTCGCGCCGCATCGGGAACACCTCGATGGTGTCGGCCGACTTCGTGGTGACGACCAGTTCATGGCCACCCGGGGTGAACGCGATCTGGCCGGGCGAGCTGCTGAACAACGGCACCTTGCCGTTCTTCAGCCCAAGTGAGCGATAAGAACCGCCCAGCGGTTCGAGTCCGGAGGCCGTGATCTGGAAGCCCTGGACGTTGCCCGCGCCTCCCGCGTTCATGACATAGGCGAGGTTGCCGGACACCGCGATGGACGAGGGGAAGTCCCCGCCCGAGCGCATCACCCGCCGGTCGGTCAGTTTCTGTCCCTCGACCCGGAACGAGGTCACGGTGCCGCTGCCCGCGTTGACTGCCAACAGCAGATGCGAGCTGCGGTCGTAGACGAGTGAGCCCTGGGAGGCCAGCGAGTCGGTGGGTGCGTCGACCTGGTCGCCGCCCTTGCCGCCGGTTAGGTAGGCGCCTGCGGCGGTGAGCTTTCCGCCCTCGTCGCGCTTGAAGACGTGGATGGTGTTTCCGGCGAGCTCGTTGCCCTGTACGAAGACGGCGTGGTCGGCTCCCGCCTTGGCGCTCTTCGTCGTCGCACCGTCGTACGCGTGGGGGACTTCCCCCGCCGAGGCGATAGCCACCGTCGTCACGACCGCCGCCGACGCGAGGAGGCCTGCCCCGGCAATGGTCATCCGGACCTGCGACTTCGACCTGCGCCTGGTATGCCTGCTCACGCCTGACTCCTCGTACCTCGTCGCCACCGCCGTCGGTGACGTGCAGAGCCAGAGTTGCCTGTGGGGCGGAGGGAATGAAGAGTGTTTCGGTCGCGCGTCAGCTTCTCGTAAGAACTGCCGTTCGCCCAGGAGAACTCGGTGGCGGTCCGGCCTGCGGCGCGCCTGCCACCCTTGATCGGTCTCGTGCAGCACCTTGAGCGGGCACCTCTCGCAGGTATCCCCGGCCGATGAACGCGCGCTGGTGAGGCGGGAGTTTGCGCCGTCGGCGGTCGCAGTCGTACCCCCATTCGTCCCGGAGTTCGGCCGGCCGCCGGCGATGTGAGCCGCGCCGGGAGCGGTCCTGCGCTGCTGCTTGGTCAGGGCTGTGGGGTGCTGCCCATCTCGGCGGTGAAGGTCACGGGGTCGCTGTCGAATCCTCGGACACTCTGGTGGAACTCCCACGTTCCGGAGGCGTCCCTGGTGAACTCCGCGACTGTCGCGGCGGTGTTTCGGGCGAGCTGTGCGAAGTCGTCCTTCAGTAGCTCCCTGTACTTCTCGACAACCAGAACGCCGGCGTTCGATATGTCACCGAAAGTTTTGTGGCCGTTGTTCTGGTGGATCGCCACACCCACCACCACCCGTGAGAAGGAGAGTGCGAGGCGATCGAGCTCCAGGGTCATCGCTTCCACGTAGCCGAGGCCCTGTCCGGTCTGGCTGTGTCGGCTCATGTTGATGGTGCCGTCCGGTGAGCGGCTGTCGAAGTGGACGACGTACACCGGCCGCCCGAAGGGGGCGTCCACCGAATAGGTGGTGGCGATGATGTCGAGATGATGGGGTGGCCGGTCCCAGGGGCTCGGGTCCCATTTGAGCCGTACCTCGACCTTCCCGACTTCAGGGCTGTCGCTGCTCACCGAATTGCTGCCTCTCTCATTTCACGCCATCACGCGAAGGCGCCCGCATGAGCAAGTATGGCCGTCGGTGATCCTGTTGAAGCTTCGGACGGCTCACGCCACCAGTTCCATGAGAGGCCCCGTCGAAAGAGCCCTCCGGGAGGACGTGGCGACGGTGCGTCGCAGGCCGCCACTGTCGTCGGGCCCACCGTCGGGACCATGCAGGCTCGGACCGGCACTCAGCCCAGGGCATCGAGGGCGGCCAGGATGTCGGCGGGTTCGGCGCGCTTGGTGTAGTCCGTGTCGATGAAGGCCCAGCGGACGACACCCTCGCGGTCGATGACGTAGGCAGCGGGCAGCGGCAGGGTTCGCGGGTGTCCTCCGTTGACGCGCTGGAGGTCGAAGCCGAGCTTGTCGTAGACGGTTGCGAGGTCGTCAGGGAGGTCGAAGGCGAGGCCGTACTGCTTGGCGGTGTCAGAGCCGATGTCGCTGAGGACGCTGAAGGCGAGCTCGTGCTTCTCGGCCAGGGAGAGGGGCTCGTCGGGGACTTGGGGGGAGACGGCGACGAGGCGAGCGCCGCGTGCGGTTATTTCGTCATGGTGCTGCTGGAGGGCGCGCAGGGCGATGTTGCAGTACGGGCACCAGGCGCCCCGGTTGAAGGTCAGGACGACGGGGGCCGGTCGTGAACAGATTGGCGGGCGCCCGCCACGGGCACCCCGCCCCTTTTCCGTGCTCACCTGCCTGATCGTGCGGCCGTTGCACCGCCTATTCCCGGATGAACCCGAGCTGTCCGTGCTGAGCGAGGCTCGCACGGGCGGCGGCATCGGGCTACGAGGTACCAGGGTTCGCGATCCGCACGGGGGCGCGTCCCGTGTCGCCGTGCACCAGCCGCGGGACCGCGCCGCCTGAGCCCTGACGCCGACTGGATCTCACTCCGGCCCTTCTTCCACACGCCCGACTCCCGGGTCCGGCTGCGCGAGTCACGCCAGGTCGCCCGGGTCGAGCCCGTCCGTCGGCCTCGGCGCGTCGCCCACTTGCCCGCCTCTGGGCGTGGACAGCAGCTCGCGGCCCCGCTCCGGGGTGAGCAGCGGCCCGAGCACCGGGTCGGCCACCCACCCCAGCGGCGCCAGGTGATCCGGCCCCAGCGGCTTCCACAAGGGCAGAGCATTCATCAGTGTCCGCCACGCCTCGTCGGGGTCTCCCCGCCGCGCCAGCTCACGCGCCCGCTCGACCGCTTCCCCGAACGGTCCGGCCGCGGTGTACCGGTACGTGCCATCCCTGACCTGATCCAGCGTCGCGTAAGCCAGTGACACCAGGTCGTCGTCAGCGCCAACCAGATGGAACCGCAGCGTGGAGTCGTCCCGGTACGAGTGCGCTGCTTGCTCGGCGACCAGCGGCGGCAGCAGCTCCGGCGCGTACTGCGGGTCCGTCACCAGGCCGCCGAAGTAGACCATGTAGGTCTGTCCGAGCAGGCGGCGTATCTGGTCGCCCAGCCCGGCGGCGCGCGGCCGGCCGTACTCCTTGGCCTCGTCCAGCGCCTTGACGGCCCGTTCCCAGCCACCGCGCACCGCCTCCAGCCGGGCCTCCTCCACCTGGGCGTCCAGCTCCCGTGTCGTGTCGTTGGCGAACACCGGCTCCGTGTCGCTCCGGTGCGCCCGCAGGCTGTGGAACTCCCGGTGCATGTCCCGCATGAACTCGAGGAAGTTCGAGTGCCGCTCGGGTGGTGCGGCCCGCCAGCTCGCCCAGGTGTAAACGGCCCACTCGCCGTCCTCGTCAACGTCCTCGGGGTCCATCAGGACATATGTGGCGTCGGACTCGACGTCGAGCTGCAGTCCGCGCCGCCAGATGTCCGCCTCCCGCCGCTCCTCGGGCCCGGCATCCTCGTCCAGGTCCTCCTCGAACATGACCCCGAGCCCCGACTCGTCGTTGTGCCAGCGCGCGTCCTCCGTCCCCGCCAGCAGCCGCACGAACCCGCCCGCGTGCCGCCACCCGTCGCTGACCTTGAGGAACTCCCGGTACGACGGGGGCATCCGTAGACCGAGGCGCTCCTCCATGGCTGCGATCCGCTCCGCGGACGCGGACGGGAACCCCAGCCACCGTGCCCGCCGTGCGGCCTCGTCGTCCTCACTCTGGGTCTCGCCGTCCGGCAGGGAATCCGCCCACTCCCCGCTCCACCTGAGCAGGAAGGACCGCCAGTCGAATGCCGTGGTGTCCGTCATGCGTCCGATGTTGCCACCCACCACTGACAGCGCTCCTCTGCCTGCCGCCGCCGACGATTCGATCTGAAGGAGGCGGCGCGGGTGCTGAGTGGTCGGGTCCGCGTCCGGCAGAGGGCGGCGGCAGTGTGACCGTTCCTTGCCGATGCCTTTCCCGTGGCTTGGGCGTGAGCGCCCCAGTATGCGGGGCAGGCGAGACGGCATGACAGCGAACGATTCCCGCCAAGGCTCCGCACTTCTGTACGACCCTCTGCGTAACAAGGGGACCGCGTTCAGCGCGGCGGAGCGGGCAGAGCTCGGCCTCGACGGGCTGCTGCCACCTGCCGTGGAGACCCTGGACGACCAGGCCGACAGGGCGTATGAGGCGTTCCTCGGCTACGACAAGCCGCTGAACCGGCACATCTACCTGCGCCAGCTCCAGGACACCAACGAGGTGCTGTTCCATCGACTGGTCACCCGCCACCTGGAGGAGATGCTGCCGGTCGTCTACACCCCGACCGTCGGCGACGCGTGCCGCCGCTTCAGCGAGATCTACCCCGCCGCCCACGCGGGCTGTTCCTCTCCTACGAGGACCGGCACCGCTTCCGGGAGATCCTGCGCAACCGCCCGCAGGACGAGGTGGACGTGATCGTCGTCACCGATGGCCAGCGCATCCTGGGCCTGGGCGACCAGGGGGTGGGTGGCATGGGCATTCCGATCGGCAAGCTCAGCCTCTACTCGGCGATCGGCGGCATCCATCCCGCGCGTACGCTGCCGATCCTGCTGGACGCCGGGACGGACAACGAGGAGCTTTTGAACAACCCGCACTACCTGGGCCGCCGCGAGCGCCGGGTCACCGGGGCCGAGTACGACGAGCTGGTGGAGGCGCTGGTGGCGGCCGTGGAGGCTGAGCTGCCGGGGACGCTGCTGCAGTGGGAGGACTTCGCGACGGTGCACGCCCGGCGAATCCTCACCCGCTACCGCGACCGGCTGCTGACCTTCAACGACGACATCCAGGGCACCGCCGCCGTCGCGCTCGGCGCACTGACCACGGCGACCAGGGTCGCGGGGACCCGGCTGGCCGACCAGCGGATCGTGATCCTCGGCGCGGGCTCCGCCGCGGTCGGCGTGGCCGACATGATCCGCGTCGCTCTGGTCGACGACGGCGTGCCGGAGGAGGAGGCCGTCTCCCGCTTCTGGTTCGTGGACATCGACGGGCTGCTGACCGGTGCCCGTGACGACCTGACCGACGAACAGCGGGTGTATGCCCGCGACGACGAACAGGAGTCGTACAGCCTTGCCGAGGTGGTGGACCGGGTGGAGCCGACCGTGCTGATCGGGCTGTCCACCGCGCATGGCGCCTTCACGGAGGAGATCGTGCGGCGGATGGCGTCCTCCTGCGACCGCCCGGTGATCTTCCCGCTGTCCAACCCGACTTCCCACGCCGAGGCCGACCCCGCTGACCTGGTGCGCTGGACGGACGGCAAGGTGCTGGTCGCCGCCGGCTCCCCGTTCCCGCCCGTCACGGTCGACGGTCGTGAGATGCCGGTCGCGCAGGCGAACAACGTGTACGTGTTTCCTGCCATCGGCCTGGCGGTCACCGCGTGCCGGTCCACCCGGGTCACGGACCGGATGATGGTGGCCGCCGCCCGCGCGGTGGGTGACTGCGCCGCTCGGTTCGCGCCGGATGACAGTGACGCCCCCGCGCCGCTGCTGCCGCCGCTGCGGCACATGCGGGACGCGGCCCGGGAGATCGCGCTGGCCGCGGCGACAGCGGCGGTGGAAGACGGCGTCGCCCCGAAGGCCACCCGGGAGGAACTGCGCGCGGCCATCGAGGCGGCCCAGTGGAGCCCCAGGTACGTACAGTGACCGCCAGGCCTGCCGTCCGCGCTCGGTGCGGGCAGCGGAAGGCAGGCGGTACCAGCCCGGACACGCCGCCCTGCCCGACGTCGCACAGCGGCCTGGCCCGCCGAGTGGCCACTGCGGTTCGAACGGAGGGACGCTGGAGGCACGGGGGCGTTCGGCGGATGGGAGGCAGCCCATGAAGGTCGGAGTGCTGACCGGCGGCGGTGACTGTCCCGGCCTCAACGCCGTGATCCGCAGCGTCGTACGCAAAGGCGTCCAGGAGTACGACTTCGACTTCGTCGGCGTGCGGGACGGCTGGCTCGGTCTGCTCCAGGGCGACGTCAGGCCGCTGGACATCGCAGGCGTGCGGGGGATCCTCCCCCGCGGCGGGACCATCCTCGGCTCCTCCCGCACCAACCCGTTCAAGCACGAGGACGGACTGCGCCGCGTGCAGGACACCCTCGCCACGCACGACGTGGACGCGCTCGTCGTGATCGGCGGCGAGGACACGCTGGGCGTGGCCACCGAGCTGAGCCGGCACGGGATCCGCCTGGTCGGCGTGCCGAAGACCATCGACAACGACGTCTCGGGCACCGACTACACCTTCGGCTTCGACACCGCCGTCGGTATCGCCACCGAGGCGATCGACCGGCTCCACACCACGGCCGAGTCACACATGCGCAGCCTGGTGGTGGAGGTGATGGGGCGGCACTCCGGATGGATCGCCCTGCACGCCGGCATCGCGGGTGGCGCCAACGTGATCCTCATCCCGGAGCGGCCGTTCGACATCGATCAGGTCTGTGAGCAGGTGAAGAGCCGGTTCAAGATCAACTATGCGCCGATCGTCGTGGTGGCCGAGGGGGCCGCCCCCAAGGAGGGACAGATGGTCGTCAAGGACCAGTCGCTGGACGAGTACGGTCATGTGCGGCTGTCCGGCATCGGTGAATGGCTGGCCCGGGAGATCTCGGACCGTACCGGCAAGGACGCCCGCACCACGGTCCTGGGGCACGTCCAGCGCGGCGGCACCCCGAGCGCCTTCGACCGCTGGCTGGCCACCCGCTACGGGCTGCACGCCATCGACGCGGTCAAGGACGGCGACTTCGGCGTCATGGTCGCCCTGCAGAGCACCCGGATCGTCCGGTACCCCCTCGCCGACGCCACCGCGGAGAACAAGGTGGTGGATCCGTCGCTGTACGACGAGTTCGAGGTGTTCTTCGGCTGACCGGGGCCGACGCTGATCACCCAGCCACCCACTCAGGCCCGACCACGGCAGCCGTCAGTCGGCATGGGGTACGACCGCCACCGGGCAGCGGGCGTGATGCAGGACGGCGTGCGTGACCGGGCCCAGTCGGCCTTCGGCCGCCCGGGGGTCGGTGCGGCGGCCCACGACGAGCAGGTCCGCACTCCGGGACGTGTTCAGCAGCGCTTCCGCGGGGTGAAGCAGCATGACATCGGTACGGACCGTCACCCGGGGATATTTGTCCTCCCACGTGCGCAGGGAGTCGGAGAGCCGCAACACTTCCTGGTCCTCCCAGGTCGCGCGGTCCTCCTCGGTCACCACCAGGATCCGCGGTGACACGGATTCGGCGGGCACGACCCATGCCTGGACCACTCGCAGACCCGCCGTGTGTGTCTCGGCCTCCCAGAACGCGAAGTCCGCGGCCTCACCGACCGGATGATGCGCGTCGAACCCCAGCATGACCTGGCCGGTGTCGCCTGCCGTGCGGATCCCTGCTCCGAAGGTGCCGGGCCGGTGGGGGACCAACACGACCGGGCACGGGGCCGCAGCCGCCATCCGCAGGGCCACCGAGCCGACCGCGAGACCCTGGAAACCGCCCGTTCCGCGCATACCTACGACCAACAGCTCGGCCTCGCGTGCCGCGGCGAGGAGAGCCGCGGCCGGGGCGTCGTCGGCCTGCTCGCCCCGCACGTCGAGGTGCGGGTGGCGCTCGCACAGGTCGGCGACCGTCCGCTGGAGGATCCGCGCACCCACGTGACGCAGCCTGTCCAGTGCCGGGCCCGGCACGGTGCTCCCGGGAAGCGCCACCGAGGCGTGGAGCAGCAGCAGCGGAACCCCACGCAGGACGGCCTCACGGGCCGCCCAGTCGGCCGCCGCCGAACTGCGTTCGGACCCGTCCACACCCGCCAGCACAGGGTGACTCATCGCGGCCTCCTTCGCCCGGCCTGCACCTCGCGGGCGCCACCCGGCCCATCTCTCCCGTCTCCCACTGTTCCACCAGGGCCGTTCCGGCGCCCGGAGAGGACGCGGCTGCCGGGACCCGACCGCACATCGCCGGCTTACCCGCTCACCGGTCGAGCGAACGCGCCCCCTCACCCGCGGGCGTCGAGCCGGGCCGCGGGACGGCAGAACGCAACGCAGCACCCAGCAGCGCCACGGCCGGGGGGATCTCCGTGTCGCTGATGTTGCGTACCCGAGGACGAGCGCGCGCTTCACCGACGGCTCCATGCGGTAGTCGTCGAGGTCCGCCAGGCGCAGCCCGACGGCGGTCGCGGACCGGACCGCCTCGCGGGTGTCGGTGACGTCCGGCAGATGGAGCACGATGTGCAACCCGGCGGCGGTGCCGGCGACCCGGCCCTGCGGAACCTGGGCGCCGAGCGTCCGTATCAGCAGGTCGCGGCGGGAGCGGAACCGCCGCCGCGACGCGCGCAGATGGGCGTCGTACCACCCGCGGTCGATGAAGGTGGCGAGCGCGAGCTGGTCCAGCACCGGTGGAGCGGTGGCGACGGGGTTCGCTGCCCGCAGCGCCGAGGTCAGTGCGGCAGGAGCGACCAGCCAGCCCAGTCCCAGGGCCGGCGACAGCGTCTTGCTGACCGAACCGAGGAGCAGGACCCGGCTCGGATCCATCCCCTGCATCACCGCGACCGGGTGGTGGTCGTAGCGGAACTCGGCGTCGTAGTCGTCCTCGATGACGAAACCGTCCACCTCGCGGGCCCAGCGCACCAGACGTGCCCGGCGTGCCGGGGACAGGACCGTGCCGGTGGGGAACTGGTGCGCCGCGCCGACGACGACGGCCCGGGCCGGAGTACGGGCGAGGTCGTCGACGCGGAGGCCGTCGTGGTCCACCGGCACCGGGTGCACGCGCAGGCCGGCGCTCGTCGCGGCGTCCCGCAGTCGCCCCCAGCCCGGGTCCTCCACGGCCAGATCGTCGATCCCCTCGGCACGCAGCGCCCGGCACGCGCGAACCAGACCGTCGGTGACGCCGGCGCACACCGACACGGACTCGGTGTGCGTGTCCGCGCCGCGCGAGCGCCGCAGGTACTGCGCGACGGTGGTACGCAGCACCACGTGTCCGGCGGGGTCGGGCAGGCCCAGGTCATAGTGGACGGCCGAGCCGGTGACCGTTCTGACCGCCTCCGCCCAGCGGCGGCGCGGAAACGCCCGCAGGTCCGGCAGGCCGGGCGCGAGGTCGTACCGGATCGAGGCCCGCGCCGGTGCGGGACGCACGCGAGACTGTCGCGGCGCGGTGTCCGGTGACCACGAGACGCGCGTGGCCGAGCCCACTCGGGCACTGAGGTAGCCCTCCGCGACGAGCTGCCCGTACGCCTCCGTCACCACCCAACGGGAGCAGCCGAGCGCTTCGGCGAGCGCCCGGCTCGGTGGCACGGCGGCGCCCTCCGGCAGCCGGCCGTCACGGATCGAGGTGCGCAGCGCGTGAGCCAGACGATCGTGCAGGCGCCGCCGGCCGCGCTCCGGTGGGCTGACGTCCAGCAGCGTCGCCCACGCGAGATTGGTCTGGGAATCAGCCACGAGATTGGAGCGTACCGCCGATCCGAATCCGCATACCGTCAGGCGCATGACGGAAAACCTGGTTCTTGGCGCCATGCTGTTCGGCACGGTTCAGGACGAGCGCCGATCGTACGAGCTCCTCGACCGTTTCGTGGACGCCGGAGGCGTCTGGATCGACACCGCAAACTGCTACTCGTTCTGGGCGGACCCGACCGGTTTCGGCGGGCAGAGCGAGACCCTGCTCGGGCGCTGGCTGGCGAGCCGTCCGGGCGTCCGTGACCGCGTCCGGATCAGCACCAAGGTGGGCTGCGAGCCGACCGAGGCCGGCCGGTTCCCGGAGACGGCGGAAGGTCTGTCGGCCGGGGCCGTCAAGAGCGGGATCGAGGGCAGCCTGCGCCGACTCGGCACGGACCACGTCGAGTTGTACTGGGCCCACAAGCCGGATCCGGCCGTGCCGCTGGACGAGACGGTCGCCGCCCTCGACGAGTTGGTGTCCGCGGGCACGGTGGGCCGTCTCGGCTGCTCCAACTACCCTGTCTGGCAGATCGAGCGGGCCCGTCAGATCGCGCGGGCCGAGGGCAGCGCCGGCTTCACCGCGGTGCAGCAGCATCACACCTACCTGCAACCGCGCCCCGCGACCCGGCCCACCGTGGTGCACCGGTTCGGTGCGGTCACCGACGAGGTGCTCCACTACCTGGAGCACCACCCGGACATGGCTCTGTGGGCCTACACACCGCTGCTCAGCGGCCGCTACACGCGCGTGGACAAGCCCCTGCCGACGGAGTACGACCACCCCGGCACGGCCCGTCGCCTCGCGGCGCTCGACGAGGTCGCCGCCGAGACCGGCACCAACCGCAACCGGGTGGTGTTGGCGTGGCTGACCGGGGGGAACCCGGCTGCCACGCCGATCGTCGGCGTCAGCACGGTCGAGCAGCTGGACGAGGCGATCGCGGGAGTGTCACTCGAGTTGACCGCCGAGCAGCGCGAACGGCTCGACTCCGCGGCCTGACCCGTCAACCCACGTACCGCTGGCCGGCGGTGAGGTCACCGCCGGCTCAGCCCGCTGGTCACACTCGTCACCGGGTGCCCTTCGCGGCGAACTCGGCGACGCTGTCGGCGTTGTCCTTGGTGATGAAGGCCGGGCCGGTGAGGACGGGCGCGGTGCCGCCGCCGCTGACGTTGCCGTTGGTCCGGTAGAGCCAGAGGGAGTCGACGGCGAGGTAGCCCTGAAGGTAGGGCTGCTGGTCGACGGCGAACTCGATGGTGCCGTCCTGGACGGCCTTGACCAGCTCCCTGTTCAGGTCGAAGGTCGCGACCTTGGCCTTGCTGCCCGAGTCGGACAGCGACTGCAGGGCGGTGAGCGCGATCGGTGCGCCGAGGGTGACGACCTGGTCGATGGAGGAGTCCTGAGTGAGCTTGGCGGTGATCGTCGACTTCACGGACGGCATGTCGGTGCCGTTGACGTAGAGGATGTCGGTCTTGCCGCTGAAGCCCTTCTTCAGGCCGGCGCAGCGGGCCTCCAGCGCGACCTGGCCCTGCTCCTGGATCACGCAGAGGGCGTGCTTGGCGCCCAGCTTGTTGAGGCGTTCGCCGAAAGCCTCGCCCGCGATGTTCTCGTCCTGGCCGAAGTACTCGAGCATGCCGAGCTTCTTCCAGTCGTCCACCCCGGAGTTGAAACCGACCACCGGGATGCCGGCCGCCGTCGCCTTGGCGACCACGTCCTTCATGGCGTCCGGCTTGGCGGCGGTGAGGGCGATGCCGTCGACCTTCTGGTCGATGGCGTTCTGTACGAGGTTGGCCTGGTTTCCGGCGTTGGGGTCGCTGGAGTAGACGAGCTTGATGTTGTCCTTCGCGGCGGCGGCCTGGGCGCCCTTGCGGATGAGGTCCCAGAAGGTGTCACCGGGGGAGGCGTGGGTGACCATGGCCACGGTCATGCGGGGAGTGGAGGCCTTGCCCGCCGAAGCGGCGGCTGGGCCGTCCTCGGACTTCTTCCCGCCGGAGCTGCTGGAGCAGCCGGTGGCGAGCAGGGCGCCGGCGACGACGACCGCGGACAGGATGACGGATCTGTGATGTCTGTGCATGTCCCTCGCACCTCACTGTGCTGGTCAGGGTGGTTAGTGCTGGATGGGGTGGAACGGCTTCGGGAGGGGTGGAGCGGCTTGGGGAGGGTGGGCTGCCTTCGGGAGGGTGGGCCGGTCGTCGGCGGGCCGGATGCGCGGCGAACGCCGCTGATCGTGGCCCGGTGACACGCAGGTCCAGGTCAGGCGGCCAGTTCCTTGGTGATGCGGTCGAGCATGAAAGCGGAGGACTCGCGGGCGCGTTCCTCCCAGGCGAAGACGCAGGCGGTGGCGACGCCGTCGAAGCGCAGCTCGCGCAGGGTGCCGAAGAAGGCGTCCCAGTCGACCTCGCCCTGGCCGATGTCCAGATGCTGGTGGATACGGGCGGGGGTGCCGGGCGGGTTGAGGATGTACCGCAGGCCGGAGGAACCCTTGTGGTTGAAGGAGTCGGCGATGTGCACATGCTGGAGCTTGTCGCCCGCGTAGCGCATCATCGCCGCGATGTCCGCCGTCGGATCCGCTCCGGAGAGATGGAAGGAGTGCGGGGCGCAGTAGAGGTAGTTGACCCAGGGCCTGTTGATCGCGCGGACGAGGTCCACGGCCGGGGTGTTCTCCTCGCAGAAGTCGTCCGGGTGGGCCTCCAGGTTGAGGGCGATGCCCTCGCGCTCGAACAGCGGCAGCAGCTCCTCCATCGAGCGCCAGAACGCGGCCTCGCTCTCGGCGGCTCGCTCGGGACGGCCGTTGAACTCCGAGTTCATCAGCGGACATGCGAGGTCGGCGGCGATCTCGATCATGCGCTTCCAGTAGCGGACGGCGGCCTGCCGCTCGGTTTCGTCGGGGGAGGACCACTTGTACAGCGGCAGGACGGAGGACAGTTTGACGTCGTGGGTGCGCAGGGCGGTCTTCAGCTCGGCGATCCGCCCGTCGTCCGCGCGCGGGTGCACGAAGAACGGCATGAAGTCGTCGCGGGGCGACAACTCGATGTACTCGTAGCCGAGTTCGGCAACGGTGCGCACCATGGCGTCGATGGGCAGGGCGCGGAACATGTAGGGGTCGAGGGCGATCTTCACGCGGTGCCTCCGTACAGGGCGGGTCGGGGCTTCATGTCGACGGTGACGACGGCGCCGTCGGACTCCAGGGAGCGGACGGCGGCGTCGGTGATGACGGTGGCGGCGTAGCCGTCCCAGGCGGAGGGGCCGGTGGGCTCGGCGCCTGCCTCGACGGAGGCGATCCACTCGCGGAACTCGGTGTCGAAGGCGTCGACGAAGCGGGCCTTCCAGTCCTGCGGCACGGCGGTGCCGTGCCGTCCGGCGCCGCGGACGGCGACGGTGGCCGGGTCGGGGAGCCGGACCAGGCCTTCCTCGCCGACGGTCTCGCACTGGATGTCGTAGCCGTACTGGCAGTTGACGAAGACCTCGAGGTCGATGCGGACGCCGTTCGCGGTCTCGAAGTACATCAGTTGCGGGTCCTGGAGGTGGTCGAACCGTTTGCGGGTCGCGCGCGGGGTGATCACCTGGGCGGAGACGATCTCGTCGTCGAGCAGCCAGCGCAGCACGTCGATCTCGTGCACGGCCGTGTCCTGCGCGGCCATCCGTGAGGTGTAGGAGTCCGGGACGGTGGGGTTGCGGTGCGCGCAGTGGACGATCAGCGGGTTGCCCAGGGCGCCGGAGGCGAGGACCTCCTTCATCTGGCGGTAGCCGGTGTCGAAGCGGCGCATGAAGCCGACCTGGACCAGGCGGCGGCCGCGGGCGCGTTCGGCCTCGACGACGCGCAGGCAGTCCTCGGCGGTGGTGGCGAGGGGTTTCTCGCAGAAGACGGGCTTGCCGGCGGCGACGGCGGTGAGTACGTGTTCGGCGTGGGTGGGGCCCCAGGAGGTGACGAGGACGGCGTCCACGTCGGGGGCGCCGATCAGGTCGGCCCCGGTCGGCAGGGCGGAGGCGCCGACGCGGGCGGCGACCTCGGCGGCGCGGGCCTGGTCGATGTCGGTCACCGCGGTGACGGTGGTCCCGGTGACGACCTCGGTGAGTCGTCGTATGTGGTCCTGGCCGATCATTCCGGCGCCGATGACACCTACACGGACGGTCATGTCGAATCCTTGTGGACGGAGAGTCAGGAGAAACGGGCGCGGAGTTCGGCTTCCAGGGTTTCCAGGGAGCGGCCCCTGGTCTCCGGGACGCAGCGGTTGACGAAGGTGAGGGCGGCGACGCCCGCCAGGACGAACAGGAAGAAGGTGTTGGAGATCCCGATGCCGGACACCAGGGACGGGAAGACCAGCCCGATCGCGAAGTTGGTCAGCCACAGCACCACGGCCGCGACGCCCATCCCGAAACCGCGCATCCGCATCGGGAAGATCTCCGAGAGCATCAGCCAGGTCACCGGCGAGATCGCGCCCTGCTGGAAGGCGAGGAAGGTGACCGTCATGGCGAGCACGGCGTAGGCGCGGCCGTCACCGGAGGGCAGTACCAGGGAGAAGACTCCGATCAGCAACAGGGCGCTGGTCGTACCGATCTGACCGATCATCAGCATCGGTCGGCGGTTGACGCGGCCCAGCAGCCAGATGCCGACGAAGGTGGCGAGCACTGAGATGACGCCGTTGGCGATGTTCGCGGTGAGGGCGCTGTCGGCGGCGAAACCGGCGTCGGTGAGGATCTGGGTGCCGTAGTACATGATCGTGTTGACGCCGGTGATCTGCTGCACGATCGCGATCCCGAAACCGACGAACATCAGCCTGCGCAGCCACGGCGTGGTCCTCAGGTCCTGCCAGCCGCCGAGTTTCTCCCGCCCTTCCTTGACGGCGAGCGCGGAGACCTCGGCGATCTCGGCCTCGGCCCGCTGCCGGGACCGGACCTGCCGCAGGACGTCGAGGGCCTCGCCGTAGCGGATCTGCGAGGCCAGCCAGCGCGGGCTCTCCGGCATCACCAGCATGCCGAACCAGAGCACCACGGCCGGGACGGTGGCGAGAACGAGCATCCAGCGCCAGACACCGCCGGACTCGCCGCCGACCCGGGCGATGATCGCGTTGGAGGTGAAGGCGAGCAACTGGCCGCTGACAATCATGAGTTCGTTACGGGTCACCAGTGCGCCGCGCCGTTCGGCGGGGGAGACCTCGGCGAGGTAGACGGGCACGGTCACCGAGGCACCGCCGACCGCGAGGCCGAGCACGAACCGGGCGGCCACCATGACCGCCGTGTTCGGCGCCAGCGTGCAGCCGAGCGCGCCGACGAAGAAGACCACGGCGAGGACGAGGATCGTACGGCGCCGTCCGCGCGCGTCCGAGAGCCGCCCACCGGTTACCGCGCCCAGGGCCGCGCCGAGGAGGAGCGAGCTGGTGACCATGCCCTCGGTGAAGGGGGTCAGACCGAGGTCGTCGGTCATGTACGGCAGGGCGCCGTTGATGACGCCGGTGTCGTAGCCGAACAGGAGCCCGCCGAAGGTGGCGATGACGGTGATGAGGCGTAGCCGTCGGGAGACCGCCGGCGGGGTGTCATCGGTTGTGGAAGTGGTACGGGTGTGGGTCGCGTCGTCCCTGACGTCCATGGGCGCCTCCTAGCGGTCGAGAGTCGGGCGTCGGGTACCCGTCAGCCCGCAGCCGACCAGGTGCTCACGGGTGCTGACCGCGATGGGCAGCGGCACACCGGGAGCGCACGGGTACAGGTCCTGCTCGACGATCACGAACAACTCGGCGTCGAGCAGGGCGAGTTCGGCGACCACGTCGGCCGGGTTCGGCACGCCCGCGGGAGGCGAGACGCACACCCCGCGCCTGACCGCCTCGCCGAAGGAGAGGTCCTCGGCGGCCACCTGGGCGAGGATCTCGGGGTCCATCTGCTTGATGTGCACGTAGCCCACTCGCTCACCGAACCGGCGGATCAGGTCGAGGTTGTCGCCACCGCCGTAGGCCACATGACCGGTGTCCAGGCACAGGTTGGTGTAGCGGGAGTCGGACTCGTTCAGCAGCCGCTCGATCTCCGGCTGGGTCTGGAGGTGGCTGTCGGCGTGCGGATGGATGACGAGCCGTACGCCGTACTCGTCGAGGAGCAGTCTGCCCAGCCGGTCGGCGTTGTCGCCGAATCCGGCCCACTGCTCGGCGGTCAGCTCGGGCGGCTCGGTGAACGCGCCGGTCTTCTCGTCCCGGTACATGGGCGGGATGAGGACCAGGTGGTGGGCGCCCGCGGCGGCGGTGAGGGCGGCGACCTGACGGACATGGGCGAGCGTCTCGCCCCACGCCTCGGGACGGTGCAGCGCGCCGAACGCGGTGCCGCCGGAGACCCGCAGCCCACGGGAGTCCAGCTCCGCCGTCAGCCGCTCGGGATCCGTGGGGAGGTAGCCGTAGGGCCCCAGTTCGAGCCACCGGTAACCGGCCGCTGCCAGCTCGTCGAGGAAGCGGGTGTACGACACCTGGTGCTCGTCCTCGGGGAACCAGACACCCCAGGAGTCGGGGGCGGAGCCCAGGCACAGGTTGCCCGCGATGGTGCGGAGGGTGGATGGCGCCGTTGCCATGTGGTGTGTCCTTTGCCAGGAGGGGCGGGGACTTCAGTCGGACGTGGCTTCAGTGGGAAGGGGGCGTTTCTGCCCTGGCGCGCTCTACTAGCGCGCTCTAGGCAAGTACGATGAGCCCTGTCCAAATGTCATGTCAATAGCTTGTTGCCGGGGGATTTCGCGGTCGGCCGTAAGGTGGGGCGCGTCGAAGGGTGAGGTTCACTGGTGGATGCGTCAGCCAAGCAACGGCCCACGATGGCGGACGTCGCCGCGAAGGCGGGGGTGTCCAGGGCGCTCGTGTCGATCGTTTTCCGCGGCCGGCCGGGGGCCAGCCAGGAGACCCGCGAACGCGTCCTGCGCGTGGCCGACGAGATCGGCTACCACCCCGACAACGCCGCCCGGCTGCTCGCCCGGGGCCGCAGCCGCACGCTCGGTGTGATGTTCACCGTGCACCAGACCTTCCACTCGGACCTCATCGCCGGCATCTACCCCGAGGCCGAACGGCTCGGATACGACGTCCTGCTCTCCGCGGCGACCCACAGCCGGGAGGAGGCCAAGGCGATCGAGGCGCTCCTCGGCCACCGGTGTGAGGCGGTGATCCTGCTGGGCCCCGACGCGGAGGCCGCCTACCTCGACGGGCTGGGGCGCCGTACGGTCACCGTGTCGGTCAGTCGCCGAGTGCCCCACGCCCACGTCGACTTCGTGCACTCCGCCGAGGGCAAGGGTGTGCGGCAGGCCATGGACCACCTGGTCGAGCTGGGGCACCGTCGGATCGTGCACGTCGACGGCGGCCGGGGCCCCGGGTCGGCCGAGCGGCGGCGTGCCTACCGGGCCGCGATGCGCCGCCACGGGCTGCAGTCCGAGGCGCGGGTCATCCCCGGGGACCACACCGAGCAGTCGGGCATCGAGACGGGGGAGGCGCTGCTGGCGGAGCGTGACAGCGGGCAGCCCCTGCCGACCGCGGTCCTCGCGGGCAACGACCGGTGCGCGTGGGGGCTGTTGATGTCACTGACGCGGGCGGGGGTGGATGTTCCCCGGGACATGTCGGTGGTCGGCTACGACGACAGTCATCTGTCCCACCTGATGCCGATCGGACTGACCACGGTGCGCCAGGACGCGTTCCTCATGGCGGAGCACGCGGTGCGCTTCGCCGTGGAGCGGCTGGAGGGCGGGGACACGGCACCGCGGGAGGCCGTGCTGGACCCGAAACTGGTGGTCAGGGGAACCAGCGGACCGGCCCGGGAGTCCCAGGTCTGAGCCGCGTGGTCCGACCACGATCGTGGGAGCAGGTCCGTGGTCAGAGGTCGAGCACCAGCCGGGGGCCGCAGGAACGCGAGACGCAGATCAGCATGGTGTCACCAGCGGCCCGCTCGTCCTCGTCGAGCAACGAGTCCCGGTGGTCCGGCGTACCGTCCAGCACGTCCGTCTCACAGGTGCCGCAGGTGCCCTCCCGGCAGGAGAACAGCACCGGGACCCCGGCGTCCTCCACCACTTCGAGCACCGACCGGTCCGCCGGCACGGTGAGCGTGCGTCCCGACCGGGCGAGCACCACGTCGAAGGCGTTCGACGGGGCGCCCCCGGACGTCGGCGGGGCCGGGGCGAACCGCTCGACGCCCAGCGTGCCGGCGGGCCAACCCGCGCACTGCTCCTGCGCGGCACGAAGCAGCGGCTCGGGACCGCAGGCATGCACCAGCGTGCCGTCGCGGGGCTCCCCGAGGAAGCCGGCGAGATCCAGCAGGCCGTACTCGTCCTGCGGCCGGATCAGCACCCGGTCCCCGTAGGGCGTGAGGCGGTCCAGGAACGCCATGGAACGGCGGGTGCGCCCGCCGTACAGCAGTCGCCAGTCCGCTCCCGCCGCTGCGGCGGCCTCCACCATCGCCAGGATCGGGGTGATGCCGACCCCGCCCGCGATGAAGAGATGACGCTCCGCCGCGCGCAGCGGGAAGGTGTTGCGCGGCCCGCGCACCCGGACGGCCGAGCCCTCCGCGAGACGGTCGTGGACGTACGAGGAACCGCCGCGGCTCTCCGGTTCGCGCAGCACGGCGATCTGCCAGACCGCGGGATCGGCGGAATCCCCGCACAGCGAGTACTGGCGGACGAGGCCGTTGTCCAGCAGCAGGTCGATGTGGGCGCCCGGCGCCCAGGCCGGGAGCGGGCCGCCGTCAGGGCGGCGCAGTACCAGGGACACGACACCGTCGGCGGCCTGAACGCGGGCGTCCACGACGAGAGTTGCCTCGTCGCGGTCCGTCGGGGTGGACCGGGGAACGTCGAAGGCCCGGGGGGCCTGGAGCGGCTGGCTGGTCATGTGCGTCAACCTGAGTCTCGTACGGGTGGGATGGGGGCAGTGGTGGCCGGCCGGCGCGGCGTGCGCGGAGCCGGTCAGCCGCGCGGTACGTGCAGCAGGAGCGCGTCGCCCTGACCGCCGCCGCCGCACAGGGCGGCCGCCCCGGTGCCGCCCCCGCGCCGCAGCAGTTCCTGGGCGAGGGTCAGGACGAGCCGGGCGCCGGTCATGCCGACCGGATGGCCCAGGGCGATCGCGCCGCCGTTGACGTTCACCTTCTCCAGCGGGACGCCGAGTTCCCGTACGGAGGCCAGGGCCACCCCGGCGAACGCCTCGTTGATCTCGAAGAGGTCGAGGTCGGCTGCCTTCAGGCGGCCGTCGCGTGCCAGCGCGTCACGCACCGCACCGGCCGGCTGGACGAGCAGCGAGGGGTCGGGGCCCGCCACGGTGCCGTAGGCGCCGATCTCCGCGAGCGGGGTCAGACCCTCCCGGCGGGCACGGTCCGCGCTCATCACCACGACGGCCGCAGCCCCGTCGGACAGCTGCGAGGCGTTGCCCGCGGTGATCGTGCCCTCGGCCGAGAAGGCGGGCGCCAACCGGCCCAGGCTCTCCGCGGTGCTCTGCGGCCGGATGCCCTCGTCGGCCTCCACCACCGTCTCGCCCCGGCGCCCGGCTACCGTGACCGGCGCGATCTCGGCGGAGAACGCGCCGGACTCCTGCGCGTGGTGGGCCCGCCTGTGCGACAGGGCGCTGTACTCGTCCTGTTCGGCACGGCTGAGCGCGAACGGCTGCTGGTAGCGCTCGGTGGCGGCGCCCATGGGCACCCCGTCGAAGGCGCAGATCAGGGCGTCGCGGTCGAGGGCGTCCTCCACGGTCGCCGCCCCGTACTTCCAGCCGGTGCGGGACCCGCGCAGCAGGTGCGGGGCGCCGGACATGGACTCCATACCGCCCGCGACGACCACCTCGTGGCGTCCGGAGGCGACCATGAGGTCGGCCAGCGCGATGGCGTGCAGCCCGGACAGGCACAGCTTGTTGACGGTGCTCGCCGGTACCGCGAACGGGATGCCGGCGCTCACGGCGGCCTGCCGGGCGGTGTTGGGACCGGCGCCGGCCTGGACGACATGGCCCATCACGACGGCCTCCACGGCAGCCGGGTCGAGCCGCGCCGCGGACAGCGCGGCGCCGATGGCCTGTGCGCCGAGGTCGGCGGCGGACAGGCTGCTCAACCCGCCCAGGAGCTTGCCGATGGGCGTTCTCGCTCCGGCGACGATGACGGAACCGGGCATGTCCGGTGCCTCCTGAAGGGTGTCGATGGGGAAGGGGCGGCGGGAACGGGAGGTCAGCCGACCGGGTCGGCGGCGCGTACCGCGACCATGTGGGCCGTCTCGTTCACGGAGTGCAGCACGATCCGTCCGCCGGGCATACGGCGCACCCTGCTGACCGAGGTGTAGCCGGGGTGGAACCAGAACATCCGGGGTATCTCGAGCACCGTCGCCAGATAGGTGTTGGTGATGCCGCCGTGGCACACGGCCGCGATCCGCTGTCCCGGATGGGCGTCCAGCATGGTGTTCATGGCTCGCACCGCCCGGCCCCGGAAGGCGTCCCAGTCCAGGTCCGGTACGAAGTCCTCGTACCGCCCCTCGGAGAGCGCCACCGACCGGGGGTCGTCCACGTTGATCTGCTCCGGCGGTGTGTAGGGGTGCGAGACGTCGGTGTCCCACTCACGCAGGTCGTCCAGCACGGTCGCCGTCATGCCCGTCAGCCGTTCGAGCGGCGCCACCGTCTCTCGGGCCCGCCGGAACGGGCTGGTGTAGAGGGCGTCGATGCCCTCCTCCGCCAGCCACGGGGCGAGGCGCTCGGCCTGGGCGGTGCCCTCCGGCGACAGTCCCGGGTCGAACACGCCGGCGACGGGCAGGCCGTGCCGGACGAGCAGAAGTTCCGTCATGGGTGATCCTTCACAGGGGAGGACGGGCGGGCCGGACTCAGCCGGCGATCGTCCGGTCGGAGTTCCAGTAGGGGCGGCGCATCGCGCGCTTGTCGAGCTTGCCCATGGCGTTGCGGACGAGTGCGGGGACGACCTCGTACGACTTCGGGCACTTGTAGGCGGCCAGCCGCTCGCGGCAGAACGTGTCCAGTTCCTCGTGGGTCGGCGCGCTCCCGTCCCTCACCACGACCAGGGCCCGCAGCGACTCGCCGAAGTCCCGGTCGGGCACGCCGATGACCGCCACGTCGGCCACTGCCGGGTGCTCACCCAGCACCGCCTCGCTCTCCGCCGGGTACAGGTTCACCCCGCCGGAGACCACGACGTCCGCGGCCCTGTCGGTGATGAAGATGTAGCCGTCCGGGTCGACATAGCCGATGTCGCCGAGGGTGAAGACGCCCGGGGCGACGTAGGCGGCCTTGGTCTTCTCCTCGTCCGCGTGGTAGCGCACGCCGCGGCCCTCGGGTGCCCGGAAGGCCAGCAGTCCGAGTTCCCCGGCGGGCAGCGGACGACCGTCGTCGCCGGTCACCAGGACGTCGAAGGGCGGCTGGACGCGCCCCACCGAACCGGGGTGCTTGAGCCACTCGGTGCTGTCGATGCGCGCCACCGTGCCCGCCTCGCTGGCTCCGTACGACTCGGTCAGCACCGGACCGAGCCAGTCGATCATCGCCCTTTTGACCTCCGGCGGGCAGGCGGAACCGGTGTGCGAGACCTGGATCAGGCTGGTGACGTCGTAGCGGGCACGTGTCTCCTCCGGCAGGGCGAGCAGCCGGGTGAAGTGGGTCGGCACCATCACCGACGAGGTCACCCGTCGGCGCTCCACCTGGTGCAGGAACGTCTCCGCGTCGAACCGGCCGAGGATCACCACGGGTCGGCCTGCCGCGAGGTGGCGCAGCGAGGTGAGCGGCCCGTTGTGCTGGAGCGGCCCGCACACCAGATGGGGGCCCGGCGGGAAGCCGGGGCGGGCGGCCACCGCCTCCAGGTAGGCGGCGCTGTCGGTCACCGGGCCCCGCACCCAGCGCACCTCCGTGCCCCGGGCCCGTCCGGTGGTGCCCGAGGTGTAGACCAGCGGTGGCCGGGCCGGGCGGCCGACGGGCACCGGTACCGGCTCGGCGCCCGCCAGCCACTGGGCCCAGTCGATGGCGTCGTCCTTGGCGGGCGTCCCGTGCACCACGACCGGGAGACCGAGTTCGGCGCCGGCCTGCCGGGCGGCCGACTCGCCCGCCGGGCCGCTGATCACCGCCCTCGCGCCCGCGTCGGCCAGCAGGTCGACCAGCTCGCGGGCGGTCAGCTGCCGGGACGCGGCCACCGTGCCGACGCCGGCCCGCAGCCCGGCGAGATGGCTCACCATCGTCGCCACGGCATTGTCGCCGAGGACGGCGACGCGGTCCTGCGGCCCGGGCGCGACCTCCAGCAAGCGGCCGGTCAGGCGGGCCACCTGATCGGCCAGCCGGGACCAGGACAGGTTCTCCGTGTCGTCGGCCAGGGCGGTCGCGTCCGGCAGCTCGCGGGCACGCACGTCGAGTGGCTGTAGGGACATCGATCCTCCGGCGGTCCTCGGTTCGTCCTCTCCCCGGCTCCAGCGGGCAACCCCGTCTGCCCATCGGCCGACAGGTGGGAGAGTCGACGCCAAGACTGTAGCGTTTATCAAGAAAGTACGGAACACTCTGATCCGAGTCGGAGGCACTCTCCCTTGTTGGGCAGGTGTGGTCCCCCCGCGCAGAGGCTCTGTTACTGAAGCAACCATCTGGTAAGTGTCAGCGGGCGCGTGCCATCCGGTGAGCCCGTTCGATGAGTTCCGTTCGATGAGTTCCGTCCGGACACGTGTGCCGAGGAGGTCGCCATGTCCCAACCGAAGGTGGACGAGTGGCGGGATGAGGTCCGCCAGTGGCTGGCCACCGCGCTGGAACGCCGGCAACCCGCCGAGACCACCGGCGACGGTGCCGCGGATCTCGCCGTCTTCCACAACCTCCCGGACGACGAGGAACGACGGCTGCTCGACCGCTGCCGCGCCTACCAGCGAGCCCGGCACGACGCCGGCTACCAGGCCCTCACTCTCCCGAAGGAGAACGGCGGCCAGGGCCTGACCGCGGCCCACGCCGCCGTCTTCGCCCAGGAGGAGGCGGCGTTCGACGTGCCGCCCTCCACCGAGCTGATCAGCGTCACGGTGCGGCTGGTCGCCATGGCCGTCTCCCTCTTCGGTACACCCGAGCAGCGCGAGACCTACGCCCGCGCCTTCCTCCGTACGGATCTGCTGGCCTGCCAGCTGTTCAGCGAACCCGGCGCCGGGTCCGACCTGGCCGCGCTGCGCACCCGCGCACGTCCGGACGGCGAGAGCTGGGTGATCGACGGCCAGAAGGTGTGGACGTCGGGCGCCCAGTTCGCCGACCACGGCCTGCTGCTCGCCCGCACCGACCCGGACGTCGTCAAACAGGCCGGCCTCACCGCCTTCCTGGTCCCGATGGACAGCCCGGGAGTGGAGATCCGGCCCATCCGTCAGATGAGCGGCGGCGCCTCCTTCAACGAGGTCTTCCTCAGCGGCGTACGCGTCCCCGACGAGCTACGGATCGGACGCCCTGGCCAGGGCTGGGAGGTCGCGAACGCCACCCTCGCCTTCGAGCGCACCGCCTCCGGCTCCGGAAACCGTCGCAAGGGCGGCACCTTCGACGACGTACTCGCCCTCGCCCGCTCGCTGCACCGGACCGAGGACCCCCTGGTACGCCAGCGGCTCGCGGACCTGTACGTACGCGGCGTGCTGCGGGCCGCCACCGTGGACCGGGTCGCCCGGGCGAGTGCGGCCGGCGGGCGGCCGGGCCCCGAGGCGTCGCTGACCAAGCTCATGGCATCCGACCTGCTCACCCGCACCGGGCAGGTCGCCGCCGAGCTGATGGGCGCCCGGATCAGCGCCGACACCGGGGAGCCGGGCACCTTCGCGTGGACGGAACACCTGCTCGGGGCCCCCGGCTACCGGCTGGCCGGCGGCACCGACCAGATCCAGCGCAACCTGATCGGCGAGCGGGTGCTGAAGCTGCCGGGGGAGCCACGGGTCGACCGGGTGCCGTTCTCCGAACTGTCCGGCAACTGAACCCGACACCGGACGCATTCTTACAACGAGGAGAGAAAACGATGGATCTGGGACTGACAGGCGCGAAGGCGCTGGTGACCGGTGGGAGCCGGGGCATCGGCCGGGCGATCGCCACCACCCTGGCCGCCGAGGGCTGCGCACTGGCCCTGTGCGCCCGCGGCGAGGAGGCCCTCGCCAAGGCCGCCGCCGAGCTGCGCGGCGAGGGCACGACCGTGTTCGCCGAGCCGGTCGACGTCACCGACCCGGCCGCGCTCGCGGGCTTCGTGGAGCGGGCCGCCGGTGAACTCGGCGGCCTGGACCTGCTGGTGTCCAACGTGTCGGCGGGCAACGTCAAGGGCCCCGAGTCGTGGGAGGCCAGCCTGCGCGGCGACCTGATCCCGTTCGCGGGACTCGTCGAGGCGGCCCTGCCGTACCTGGAGGCCTCCGACCGGGCCGCGGTCGTGGCCATCGGCACCACCAACGCCTCCGACACCGCCCGCCCGGCCGGAGCCAACTCGTACTCCGCCATGAAGGCCGCCGTCGTCCAGCACGCCTCCGCACTCGCCCACGCCCTCGCCCCGAAGGGCATCCGGGTCAACACGGTCTCGCCCGGCCCGATCGACTTCCCCGGCGGCGCCTGGGAGACCATCCGCACCAGCCGCCCGGAGGTGTACGAGGAGGTGCTCGCCAAGCTGCCGATCGGCCGCTACGGCACCGCCGAGGACGTGGCCGCGGCGGTGGCGTTCCTGCTGGGCGTGACCGGGTCCTTCTGCGTCGGTGTCAACCTCGTGGTGGACGGCGGGCTGCTGACCCGCGTCCAGTACTGAGCCGTGGCGGGCCCGGCCGGCCGCCTGGACGCCGTACTGGTCTGCGGCGGCAGATGGCACGACTTCGACTACGCGCGGCTGCGTCTGCTGGACCTGCTGGGCGGGCATCCCCACGTCCGCACCACCGTCCACCAGGACTACGACTGCCTGCCCGACCTGGAGCGGGCCGACCTGCTGGTGACCTACACCTGCGACGTGCGGCCCCGCCCGTCCCAACGGGCCGCGCTGGCACGGTTCGTGGAGCGGGGCGGGCGCTGGCTCGCCCTGCACGGCACCAACTCGGTGATCGAGGCGCCGGCCGCCGGCCGGCCCCGGGTGTTCACCACCCCGCGGCTGCTGGGGGACCTGGCGGGTGTGCTGGGCAGCCAGTTCCTGGCGCACCCGCCGATCGAACCGTACGAGGTACGGGTGACCCGGCCGGACCATCCGCTCGTCGAGGGCATCCAACCGTTCACGGTGGCCGACGAGTTGTACGTGTGTGAGCTGCACGGGGCGCTGGAGGTGCTGCTGCACGCCGAGTACACGGGGCCGTGCCGCGGGTTCGCCGAGGGTGACACGGCGGCGCTCGACGACGCGCCCCGTCCCGTGCTGTACCTCAAGCGGAGGGGGCTCGGCGAGGTCTGCTACTTCACCCTCGGCCACTGCCGTGGGCGGTACGACGTGCAGGACCTCGGTGTGGACGACACCGGGCGGGTGGATCGGGGGCCGTGGGAGACACCGGAGTTCCTGACGGTGCTGGGGCGGTGTGTGGAGAGGGTGGTGGGGGTACGGAGCCCGGCACGCAGCTGAGCGAAGACGGGGTGCCGCGAGGGGGTTCGCCCCCGCCGCCCCTACCCGTCCCGTACCTGGGGGCTGCCGCCCCCAGACCCCCGCTTCGGCCCTGAACGGGCCTCGTCCTCAAACGCCGGACGGGCTGAATGCAGCCGGTCGGGCTGAATGCAGCCCCTCCGGCGTTTGAGGAGCGGGGTCTGGGGCGGAGCCCCAGAAGGACGGGACGGGACGGGACGGGTAGGGGCGGCGGGGGCGAAAAACCATGGCCGCGTCCCCCCTCAGCCCTGCGGCAGCACCACCGCGCGGCCCTGGATCTCCCCGGCGTGCAGGCGCTCGTACGCCAGGGGCGCGTCCTCGATCGAGAAGGTCTCGACGTGGGAGGAGACAAGGCCCCCTCGTGCCAGGTCGATCACCTCGATGAGCTCCCGGCGGCTGCCCCAGTAGGGGGCCGAGGCGGACACCTCGAACGGCAGACCGCCGCCGAAGCCGACCTGGAGGGTGCCGCCGCCGATGCCGACCACGGACACATCGCCCTCCGTCGCCACCGACGCGGCGGCCACCGCGAGGGTCGCCTCGGCGCCCACGAAGTCCAGCACCACCTCGGCACCCGTGCCGCCGGTCAGCTCCCGCACCCGGGACGCCGCGGCGCCGTCGGAGAGCACCGTCTCATGGGCGCCGACGGCACGCGCGAGCTCCAGCTTCTCCGCGCTCACATCCAGGGCGACCACCCGGACCGAGGTCAGGGCGCGCAGCAGCTGTACGGCGAGATGGCCCAGCCCGCCGACGCCGATCACCACCGCCGTGGCGCCCGGCACCAGCTTGGGCAGCGAGGTGCGGATCGCGTGGTACGGAGTCAGCCCCGCGTCGGTGAGCGGGGCGGCCTGCACCGGGTCGAGGCCGTTCAGCGGCACCAGATGGCGGGAGGAGTCCACCACCATGTACTCCGCGAGAGCGCCCGCAGCACCCAGCCCGGGCGGCATGATGCCGAGCCCGGCGGCGTGCGGGCAGCAGTTCTCCTTGCCCTCCGCGCACTTGCGGCAGCGGCCGCAGCCCCACGGGCCGTACACCGCCACCTCGTCGCCCTCCGCCACGTCCGTGGCGCCGCTGCCCAGCGCGACGACGGTGCCGACACCCTCGTGCCCGAGCGTCATGGGCAGCGGATACGGGAACTGCTCCTCGGGCCAGCTCATGACCGCCAGGTCCGAGTGGCACAGCCCCGCCGCCGTCACCTTCAGCAGCACCTGGCCAGGGCCCGGCTCGGGCACGGGAACCTCGACGACCTCCGGCGCGGCGCCCACCTTCCGGTACTGAACTGCCTTCATGTCAGGCCTCCTTGTCGGGGATGGATACAGAGCCGCCTGCCGCGGAACCCGCGCCGTGCTGGGGCGGTTTCCGCCGCCGCAGCACGGTCGGCAGGGCGATCCGTCCGCCGGTGAGGACGAGCGCCACGATCAGCACCGAGCCGGTGAACAGGCTCGCGGCCCACTGCGCGCTGGTGGCGAGCCCGAGTCCCGTGATGCCGGTGCCGAGCAGGAGGACCGCGATCACCGTGCCCCAGGCGTTGAAGCGGCCCGCGCGCAGCTGGGTCGCTCCGACGAAGGCCGCCGCGTAGGCCGAGAGCAGATACGGCGTGCCGGCGCTGGGCGACCCGGACCCCACCGAGGAGGCGAAGACCACGCCGGCGAAACCCGCCAGCAGCGCGGACGTCACCAGCGTCAGGAAACGCAGCCGGTCGGTGCGCACCCCCTGCAGACGTGCGGCGTCGGCGTTGAAGCCGGTCGCGTACAACCGCCGCCCGGTCGCGGTGTGTTCCAGCAGGAACCAGATGGCGGTGGCGGCGAGGAGCAGATACAGCACCGGCAGGGTGATGCCGCCGGCGTCCAGTTGGGCGATGCTCGAGAACGGCTTGGCCAGCAGTTGCACGCCGGTGATCGAGCTGTCGTTGGTGACCATGGTGATCAGTGACTGGATCAGCGCGCCGGTCGCCAGGGTGGCGATGAACGAGTCGACCCGCAGCACCACCACCACGAGTCCGTTGACCACCCCGACGAGCAGGGCCGCGGCCATCGCCAGGGCGATCGCGGTCGCGGGGCCTAGGCCCGTGGAGACCAGGAAGTGGGCGGTCAGCACACTGGTCAGCGACATGGTGTAGGCGACCGACAGGTCGAACACGCGGGCGGCCAGCGGCAGTACGACACTGAGCGCCACCAGTCCGGCCACGGCGTTGCCGTTCAGGACCTGCTTGACCGTGGTGACGGTCGGGAACGTGTCCGGCGCCCACACGGAGAAGATCACGGCGATCAGCAGCCACACGTAGACGGCGCCGACGTTGCGGAAGGACAGGGCGGCCACCGCCCGCCGGCCGAGCGCGCCCGGTGTCCCCACGGCGGGGCTCGCGGGCTCGTCCGGTCCGGCCGGCCGGAGCTCCGCGGCCCGGGTCGGGGTGGATGTCATGTCACTCGGTTCCTTCCATGGCGTGGAGCAGCGCGGCCTCGGTGATGTCCCGGCCGCTGATCTCCCGTACGATCCGGCCGTCCCGTACCACCAGGACGCGGGTGCACAGCGCGAGCAGGTCCTCGGTGTCGGACGAGGACACGATCACGCCCATGCCGTCGTCGGCCTGACGCTCGATGAGGTCGTACAGCTGGAGGCGGGTGGCGATGTCGACGCCCGCCGTGGGTTCGCACAGCACCAGCACCGCGGGCTGCTGGGCCAGGCAGCGGGCCATGACGACCTTCTGCTGGTTGCCGCCGCTGAGTGTGGTGATCCGGGCGCCGCGGCCCGCTGTGCGCACCCCGACCCGCCGGATCCATTCCTCGGCGAGTGAGGCCTCGCGGCGCCGCTGCAGCCGTCCGGCCCGCGCGCGCAGCCTCTCGAGCAGCGGGAGGGTGAGGTTCTCCCCGACCGAGAAGTCGCCGATCACGCCCTCGGCGGCCCGGTCCGCTGGGACCAGCGGAATGCCCAGACCGCGCGCGTCCCGCGCGTCGACCCAGCGCCGGGAGCTCTCGGGTGCCCGCACCTGGCCGCGCACGGGACCTCCGTACGCTCCGCACACCGCGTACGGCACGGCCTCGTGGCCGGAGCCGACCAGGCCGGTGATCCCCAGTCGCTCGCCCCGGGCCAGGGTGAAGCCGACTCCGCGCAGCGGGCCGGCCGACAGGTCACGGACCTCCAGGACGGTCTCGGCGGGGTCCGAGGGCGGCTGTGGACGGTGTTCGGTCTCCATCTCCTCGCCCGCCATCAGCTCCGCCAGCGAGCGAGGGGTGAGTTCGGCGACCGGGCGGGTGGCGATCCGGCGTCCGCCGCGGATCACGGTGACCCGGTCGGCCAGCGCGAAGATCTCGTCCATGCGGTGCGAGACGTACAGCACGCCCGCACCGGCGTCGCGGATCTCCCGCACGATGTCGAAGAGCTGGGCCACTTCCCCCGGCGGCAGCACGGCGGTCGGCTCGTCCAGGACCAGAACGCCGCGCCGGCCCTCCCAGCCCTGCAGGGCGGCGGCGATGGCCACCACCGCCCGCTGCACGGGAGTGGCCGTCGACAGGGGACGGCGTACGTCGATCCCCAGGCCGAACCGCTCGACCAGGGCGGTCGTCCGCCGTTGCATCTCCGACCAGCGGATGTTGCCGAACGCGGTACGGGCGAAGCCGCGGCTGAGCGCGAGGTTGTCGGTGGCGCTCAACTCGCCGACCAGCCCCAGCTCCTGATGGACGAAGCGGAGCAGGTCGTGCCGTGAACCGGTGACCGGCCCCAGGTCGAAGGGCTCACCGTCGAGTTCGGCGACCGCGCCGGGCTCGGCGTGGTGGTAGCCGGCGAGGATCTTGATGAGGGTGGACTTGCCGGAGCCGTTGGGTCCGATCAGTGCGTGGATCTCGCCGGGCGCGATGTCCAGGTCGACGTCCCGCAGCGCCTGGGTTCCGCCGAATCGCTTCGACAGCCCCGACACCCGCAGCACGGGCCGGTCCCTCGCCTCGGCCCGGGCCGCCCCGCGCACTGACTCGGCCGGCTCGGTCGTCTCCGTTGACGTGTCAGCGTGCACCGCTGCTCCATCCGTCGAATGACGTGCCGCCGGCACACTGCCGGCGGCACGCGGGGTCGGTCAGTTCAGGCCCCAGAGCGCCTCGAACTGCGCCTGGTAGTTCTCGACGAGCGGGAAGTCACCGAGCACCTTGGGGAGGTTGTCCTTGGTGATCAGCATGTTGGGCAGCACCGCCTTCTGATCCACGTCCATGGACTGGCCGGTGAAGTGGCGGGCCAGCGCGTCGACCTGGAGCCAGGCGGTCTCGTGCGAGTTCAGTGCCATCGCGGCGTCACTGAGGCCGCTCTGGATGTACTGGTAGTTCTGCCCGTCACCGACGTTCACGGCGATGTGCTTGCCGGTGACGCCGGCGGTCTTCAGCGCCGCCGGGACGCCCACGTTGAGCAGACCCAGTGAGAAGACGACGTGGTCCACCTTCGGGTGCGAGCGCAGGTACGACACCACCCGGTCCGGCATGTCCTTGCCGATCGAGGTGATCGGCACGTCGACGGTGTCCAGCGCGCAGCCCGCGCACCACTCCTTGTACTTGGCCGCGAAGGTGTCCTTGACCGGCTTGAGGATGGTGTAGGCGGGCAGGTCGAAGTAGACCGTGTCGGCCTTGGCGCCGCTGTCGGACACCACCCACGAGGCGAGCATCTCGCCCTGGACGGCGACGTCCTTGGGCCCGTTCTTCAGCAGGGAGATGCCGTCGCCGACCACGTCGTCGGCGTTCGACTGGATGACCGGAATACCCGCCGCCTTGAGCTGCGCCAGTTGCTTGGCGTACACCGCGCGCGGGAATCCGGAGGCGACGACGGCGTCCGGCTTGTCGCGCAGCGCCTGGTCGTAGGCGGCCTGGACGGACTCCGGTGTGCCCTGGGTGGCGAGCTCCTTGACCTTCCAGTCGAGTTGGTTGGCCGCCTCGGTGAAGAAGTCGGCCAGGTCCTGGCAGGACTGCACGCCGCACAGAATGAAGTCGATCTTCTTGCCGGCGGGGATCTTCTTCCCCACCGGTTCGGTGACCGGGATCTTGTCCGGGTGCGCCGAGTACTTCTGCAGCGCCGCGCGGGCCGCGGTCAGGCCGGGGGAGTCCGGAGCCGCGGCCTTGGCGGAATCAGCGGCCGGAGTCGTGTCGTTGCCGCATGCCGCCAGGGCGAACAGGGCGGTGACGGGGACGATCGCGGTGAGCGCGCGACGGACCGCGCGTCCGGGTCTGGAACTCATCGTTGAGTACTCCCGTGGTGTGGCGCCTGCGCTGCCGCGGCCCGCGTCGCTCCCGCGTTCGCGGCGGCCGGCTCTCTACAGGCGGATCCTGTGCCGCCCGGTCCGGGACGGCACGCACAGCTGATCGGTCGGGCTGAGTGGATCGCCGTCGTGGGGTACGGCGCGGGCCGCCGATGCGATCGGACGGCGCTGTGGCCCAGAGGGGTCGGACACCGCCCCAGGCCGGAGAGAAACTTGTGAGGCTCTACAGCCTCGGGTGCGACGGAGTGTGACACGCTCCTCCGGGCTTGGGGAGGGGTTGGGGGCGACGAATTCATGGTGAGGGATGCCGATCTCTCGCCACATCGGGTTTTGCGGTGTCCGGCCGGTGTCGTGAGTGTTGCTCCCGGGCCGGGCCGGTAACTACACTCCATCTAAAGTTTCTGCCGGAGGAGAGAAGATGGACGAAACGTCGGAGTCGGGCACGGCGCGGTGCCCCGGGCCCAGCGTCCAGGACTACCTCGACCGGGACAGCCGGCCGGTTCCCGCCGCGCTGAGGTTCGACAACAACGACTACCTCGGCAGCGAAGACATCGACACCACCCGCTTCACCTCCCGCGAGTGGGCCGAGCGCGAGATGCGGCAGGTGTGGCGCCGCGCATGGCAGTTCGCCTGCCTGGAGAGCGAGATCCCCGAGGTCGGCGACCACGAGATCTACGAGATCGGCGACGACTCACTGATCATCGTGCGCACGGCGCCGGACGAGATCCGCGCCTACGTCAACGCGTGTCTGCACCGCGGCCGCAAACTGCGCACCGGCGGCGGCAACGTCGGCGAGTTCCGATGCCCGTTCCACGGCTTCGCCTGGAACCTCGACGGAACCATGCAGACGCCGCCCTGCGCCTGGGACTTCCCGCACGTCACCCCGGAGAAGTTCGCCCTTCCCGAGGCGAAGGTGGCCACCTGGCGCGGCTTCGTCTTCATCACCATGGACCCCTACGCGGAGTCCTTCGAGAGCTACCGCGGCACCTTCGACGAGTACTACATCTGGCCGCTCCAGGACCGCTACAAGTCGCTGCACATCGCCAAGGTGCTGCCCTGCAACTGGAAGATCGCCCAGGACGCGTTCATCGAGTCCTTCCATGTGATCGCCACGCACCCGCAGATGCTGCCGTGGCTCGCCGACGCCAACTCGCAGTACGACGTCATGGCGGACCAGCCCCACTGGAACCGCATGATCAACATCCAGGGTGCGCCCAGCCCCCACGTGGCCGACTCGGTCACGGAGGAGGACGTGCTGGAGACGTTCTACGACTCGCGGGCCTTCTACGCGGCGGCCCAGGGCCGTGACCTGGTGATGCGGGAGGGCGACGAACTGCCCGCCATCCCGCCCGGCGGCACCGCCCGCCAGGTCCTCGCCGAACGGATGCGCGCACAGCTCGCGGCCACCTCGCACCAGGACTTCTCGCAGACCGCCGACACCGAACTGCTGGACGCCATCAACTACCTGCTGTTCCCCAACTTCAATCCCTGGGGCGGCGCCAAGTCCAACATCATCTACCGGTTCAAGCCCAACGGCCTCGACCCCGACTCCTGCACCGCCGAGATCATCTTCATGTCCGCCCCGAAGAACCCCGGCGAGATGCCGCCCCCCGTCAAAATCCGATGGGTGCCCGAGGACATGCTCTTCGCCGACATCCCGGAACTCGGAGTGCTCGGCCCCGTCTTCGACCAGGACTGCGAGAACCTTCCCTACGTCCAGCAGGGCCTGAAGACGATGCGCAAGCCGGGCATCACCCTGTCCAACTACCAGGAGAGCCGCATCCGGCACTTCAACCAGACGCTCGACCACTGGATGAACCGGTGACCGTGACCCACCGGGTCGCGGTCCGGCCCTCGGGCGTCGAGCTGGAGGTACGGGACGGCGAGGACCTGTTCAGCGCCGCCCAGCGGCTCGGCTACCGCTGGCCCACCGTCTGCGGCGGCAAGGCCACCTGCCGCACCTGTTTCGTGGAGGTCGAGGAAGGCGCCGAGAACTGTTCCCCCGTGGGCCCGCTGGAACGCGAGGGCATCGAGGCCCTGCGCAGACCGGTGGACGGCCTGACCCGGCTCGCCTGCCGGCTCCGGGTCGACGGCCCGGTGACCGTCACCAAGCGCGGCGTGCGCCGCAGACCACAGGAGTGAGCCGTGAGCACCAAGCAAGTGATCCATCCGCTGACCGGGCACGTGTACCGGCTCACCGAGGACGGGATGGTGGAGGTGACCGACCCGAAGACCGGGGCGCGGGGCGTCTTCGACTTCCAGGCCCGCTGGCAGTCCGGTGAACTGCGTCACGCCGACCTCCAGATGGCCGGCTGGGTGGGCCGCCTCGCCCAGCGGCGCAGCGTCCGCCCGCCGCAGGAGTGAGCCGGTGCTGCCCCGTACCACCCGGGTGGTCTGCCTGGTGCGCCGTCCCGAGGGGGAGCCGGCCCCCGGCGACTTCGCCGTCGAGGAGCGTCCGCTCCCACCGCTCGGCGCGGGCCGGCTGCTCGTCCGCAACCTCTACATGAGCGTCGATCCGTCGATGCGCGGACGGCTGGAGAGCACCGAGAAGCACTACACGCACAACTTCACGCCCGGCTCACCGCTCGACGGCCGGGCGCTCGGCGTCGTGGAGGACAGCCGTTGCCCCTCCGTGCCGCCGGGCACGTTCGTACGCCACCAGCTCGGCTGGCGCGAGTGGGCCGTGCTGGATGCCGCCGACACCGATGCCGCGGGCCGGATCGACCCCGAACTCGCCCCGCTGCCCACGTGGTTGGGGCTGCTCGGGCAGACCGGTTTCACCGCCTACGTGGGACTCGCTCGGATCGCCTCAGTGCGCCCGGGTGACACCGTCCTCGTGTCGGCGGCGGCCGGGGCGGTGGGCAGCGCCGCCGGACAGTTCGCCCGGCTGCTGGGCGCGGAACGCGTCGTCGGGACCGCCGGGGGGCCGGACAAGTGCGCCCTGCTGGTCAAGGAGTTCGGCTACGACGCCGCCGCCGACTACCGCGCCGAGCCGGTGCGTGAGGCCCTGGCCCGGCTGGCTCCCGACGGCGTCGACGTGTACTTCGACAGTGTCGGCGGCGAGCAACTGGCCGCCGCCCTGCATGCGTTGCGGCCGGGCGGCCGGGTCGCGCTGTGCGGCATGATGTCGCAGTTCGGCGGCGAGCGGCACACCGCCGACCTCAACCAGCTGATCCAGGCGGTGCTCAAGCGGCTGACCCTGCGCGGCTTCATCGTCCGCGACCACGAGGACCTGCGGCCGGAGTTCGAGAGCAAGGTCGCCGACTGGCTGCGCTCGGGCCGCATCACCGCCCGTGAGACGGTGACCGAAGGCCTCGACAACGCGGCTGGGGCCCTGTCGGCCCTGCTGGCCGGTGGCAACGTCGGCAAGATGCTGGTCCGGCTGGCCGAGGACCCGTACAGCGCGCGTAGTTGAAGGGCCCAGCACAAGGGGGGCGTCGGCCGCGATTTCCGTGGCCGACGCCCCCCTTGTGTGTGGCTTGAACATGCGGACGCCTACCGCATGGAACGTGCCGCCGCGACGCTGAAGGTCTCCAGGGAAACGCCCACCCGGGTCAGCCCGGCCGTGGCCGCACGGAAGTCCTTGATGTGCGCCGTGGCGAAGTGTTCGTCCAGGGCCTGCTGGGACACCCACCGTTCGTACACCCGGATCCGGCGTTCGTCGGCGGGGTCGGCCGTCATGGCGTAATCCAGGCAGCCGGGCTCTTCGGCACGGGTGCGGATCCCGACTTCCACGAGGTGGCTCAGCATCGTGGCGCGATCGGCCGGCTCGTAGTCCATCCAGCCGGCGACGATGATCTCGCCTGCGCTTTCCTCTGCCACGGTGGTCCTTTCCGAGGTCATGCCCCTGGGAGTCATGCCCGAGGGCCCGCCGCCCTCTGTCAGGAAGGAGCGACGGGCCCGCGGACGTTCAGATGCCGAGCGCGGCCGGGACGCTGTCCACGGTGACGGTGCCCTGGGTGCCGTCGACCGTGATCACCATGCCGTCCCGCAGTCGCTGCGTCCCGCCCTCGACGGAGATGACGGCGGGAATGCCCAGCTCCCGGCAGACCACGACGGCATGGCTGTTGAGCGCGCCCACATCCACCACCGCGGCACCGGCGACCAGGAACAGGGGGGTCCAGGCGGCGTCGGTGATCGGGGCCACCAGTACCTCACCCGGTTCCAGTGCCTCGCACGAGGCAGGGTCGGTGACCACCCGCACCCTGCCGGTGTAGACGCCCTGGCTGCCGCCGACGCCGGTCAGCACATCGCTCTCCTCGGCGGCCGTGGCACCTTCCTCGCTGCGTCGCGGCCATGTGTCGATCTCGGTCTGCGCGTCCGCCGCGATGAAGAACGGCGGTTCCAGTTCGCGCAGACCGGCGTACTCCACCAGCCGCCGGGCGATGACGGGAGCGAAGCCCGCGGGGTCGGCGACATAGTCGTCGAGCTCGGTGTCCAGCAGCATCATCAGATCCTCGGGCGCTTCGAAGAGTCCGGCCTCGACTCCACGGCGGCCCAGCTCCCGAAGCGCCATCCTGATCTCGTTGATGACGGACACGCAGTTGGCCTTGGTCCGCTCGCGGGCCGGGATCCATACCTGCGAGGCGTGCATTCCCGCGTCGAACATCGGCCGCGTGTCCTCGGGGAGTGCCGAGCGGATCTCCGCCGCGACCTGCGTGCGGCGCTCGGTCAGCCGGCGGTGCCGCTCGGCCGGGGAGTCGTCGTCGGCGCTGTGCCGGATCCGGTCGACCAGGGCCAGCGCCTGGACGGGCGCCGCCTCCCAGGACAGTGCGTGGATGTCCCACTCGTTCGGGCCACGGTCGCCGGAGGCTGCCAGGAACTCGTCGAAGGAGTCACGGAACGCCTTGACGTCCCCGCTCGCCCCGGCGAGTGCCCGCTGCACCGCGGCCGGTCCCTGGTCGAACAGCGCGGTGAGCTCGGCCGAGGCGACCACCTGCCGGGACAGCGTCCACAGCCCGGTGGAGGGGGAGGCGGAGTCGACGTCACCGAGCCCCGCGATGAGGTCCAGCATGGCGCCGGGACGGTCCAGGCTCGCGCACAGCGGTCCGAGGATCGCCGGTCCCACGGAGGCAGGCAGCGACGACTCGACATGGCGCTGGAACGTCGTCTCCACCTCGTCGAGGAGTGAGCGGGCGTGCGCCACCAGCTCCGCGTCGGACAGCCGCCCCAGGTCGGGCCGCTCGCGGCGGACACGGCGCAGCCGCTCCTGATCCGCGTCGGCCTCGGGGAAGGTGGTCTGTCCCAGCATCCGCTGGACCGTCGCCCCGGCCTTCGCCGTCAGTTCCCCGTCCTGGTCCTCCGGGTGCGCGACGTACACCGGCGTGTCGGAGCGCTGGCCGACGAAGGCGGTGTCGATCTGGTCGGCGGTCTGCCCCATCCGGATGCCGAACAGCCGCATGTGCGACAGGTTCAGATAGAAGTAGCCGCCGAACATCCCGACGAAGGGGGGCCGGGGGCCGGCCACCTCCTCCTCGCGGTAGATGCCGAAACCGACGAAGCCGTTGCGCCAGCCGTGCAGACCGCGCCCCCACACCAGGGACCAGCCCAGCGGGCTGGCCGGCTCCGGCAGGGTCTCGCCCGCGTTGGCGCGGGTGTAGTGGGGCAGACGCTCACTGCGCTGCCAGTCCGTGATCCAGCTCTTCATGCCGAGGCCCTCCCGCTGTCCGTGCCGGTGCTGACGACCACACGTGTCCTGGCGACCACGCCTGTCCTGACGGCTGCGCCGGTCTCCATCACTGCGCCGCTGCCTACCACTGCGCCGTCCCGCCGTCGACGCTGATCAGCGTGCCCGTGATGCCCGCGCCCGCGTCGCCGGCGAGCAGCGAGGCGACCGCGGCGATCTGCTCCACGGTGGTGATCTGCTTGGTGGCGGCGTGCTCGGCGAAGCGGCCCAGCCACACCTCGTAGCTGATGCCCTCGGCCTCGGCCGCGGCCGGGCCGGCGGCCCGCATCAGGTCGGTGTCGACGGCGCCGGGGCAGATGGCGTTGCAGGTGATGCCCTGGGTGCCGTACTCGAAGGCGGTGGCCTTGGTCAGGCCGTGTATGGCGTGCTTGTTGGTGATGTAGTGGCTGATGGCCGGCTTGTTGGCCTGCTTGCCCTCGACGGAGGAGATGTTGATGACGCGGCCCCAGCCGCCCTCCAGCATCTTCGGCAGCGCCCGTCGGGTGCCGTAGAAGTAGGCGTTGAGGTTCAGGTTGAGGGCGTCGTGCCAGGCCTCGTCGCTGAGCTGGTGGACGGGGGCGAAGCCGGTGCTGCCGCCGGCGTTGTTGACCCAGATGTCGAGCCGGCCGAAGCGCTCCGCGGCGAAGTCCGCCAGTTCCTCGATGTCCTCCTGGCGGCTGGCGTCGCAGGGGTGGAAGACCGCCCGGTCCCCGGCGTCCATCTCCTCCAGGGCCTGCTTTCCCTTGAGTTCGGAACGGCCGCTGATGACGACCGTGGCGCCCTGGGCCAGGAAGGCCTCGGCGATGGCGCGTCCGATGCTGCGTGTGCTGCCCGTGATCACCGCGACACGTCCGTCGAGGCTGCCCGTAGCCACCATGTTGTTCTCCTGCGCGTCTTGTCGGTCGGTCACCTGGCGGATCTGTCGTCCTGGTCCAGGTGTTGATGAACGGTGCGGTGGAAGTGCTGGAGTCCGGGCTCGTTGCGTCCGAAGACGAAGTCGGTCCCGTCCAGGGCCTTCAGCCCCTGCTGGACTCCGTAGGTGGTCGCGTAGTCCTCGTCGCGGACCACCTCGTGGAACCATTCGCCGAACCTGTCGGCGGCGTCGCGCTCCTCCTCGGTGACCGCCGGTTCGCGCAGCAGGATGATCTGCTGGGTGACCGACTCGGTGGCCGTCCGGGGGAGGACGAGGGAGACAGCGATCTTGTGGCGCCAGCCCCCGGCGATCGCCAGCCCGGGGTAGAGCCAGTAGATGGCCCCCACGCAGTCTCCGGGGTCGCGCTGGTCCGGCGGCAGCTCGACCGCCTGCGCGATAGGGCGCAGAGCGGGGGATATGCGCTGGTGAGGACCCCAGGTGTCATGGGCCATCATGTTGGAGAGGTTGGTCTCGAACACCGTCTTCGGGTGCAGCGAGGCGAAGTGGTATGTCTCCAGGTACCCGTCGAGCGTGACCTTCCAGTTGGGGCTGGTCAGCTCCTTGGTCGAGTAGTGGTGGCACTCCGCGAGGCGCAGCCCCTCAAGGAGCGGCAGCAGATCACCGAGCCACTCGTCGAGGTCGGGTTCCGCCGCCGGATCCAGCGAGACGAACACGATCCCGGCGCGCTCCCCGGCCGGGAGCCGCACCAGACCACGCCCCTCGCGGGGCACCTCGCCGAAGGTCTTCTCCGCGTACACGCCCCGCAGCTCCCCGGCCAGGTCGTACGACCAGGAGTGGTAAGGGCAGGTGAGCCGCTTGGACACACCGCAACCGGGTTCGACGATCTTGGCACCGCGATGCCGGCAGGCGTTGATCATCGCGTGCACGACGCCCTGCCGGTCCCGGGTGATCAGGACCGGAAGACCGAGCACGTCCAGCGCCTTGTAGGTGTTCGGCCCCGGAAGCTCGGCCGACATGGCGAGCGGAAGGGGGACGGTGCGGTGGACGGCGTCCATCTCCCGCTGCCAGCGGTCGGCGTCGAGATAGTGCGCGACGGGTTCGGTCCACTGACCGTCCGCCTCGTGTGTCGTGTTGGTCCGGTAGTGCTCCATGACGCGCTCGACGAGCTCGGCGGCCTCCTGGCGCATAGCCACGGACGCCGGGTCGCTCGACCGGTCCTGGCTGATCCACGAGGAGTATTCCGGCGCCGGGGGCGGCTGACGGTCGGCGTCGTCCGCCCGGGTCTCCGGTGAACTGGTCTGGACCACGATGTCCTCACAATCCTTCCAGCCGCAAGCTGGTGAGGGGCTTCTGCTGAGGTAGCTGGGCTGTGAGCGACACGACAACAGGGGTTAGTGTTGTCTGTCAATAGAAAGTGCGGAAGTCGGCCGTTCGGTGCCTCGCAGGTCACATCGCCTTCGCCGTGCACGAAGCTCCCAGACGAGCGGCGATCTTTCTATTGACCGCCTCCAGTTGCCGGCGTGTGATGTCTGCACGCTCTATGTGGAGGTGGTGTGATGGCCGACGGTCCGACCGGCCCGGTGTCCGGTGTGCGGGCGCACCTGACCGCGCCGTTCGAGGCGGGGGTCGTCGTGCGCGACCTGGAGCGGATGGAGCGCTTCTACCGCGAGGTGCTCGGCTGCTTCGAGGTGCACCGCTCCCGCGTCCCGGCATCCATCGCCGCCGCGGCCGGGCTGGGCGGGGAGCTGCTCGTCGTGTGGCTTCAGGTTCCGGCCGGGGGGCGCGTCAAGCTGATCCTGCCTCAGGCCGGCTCGGCGCCCTGCGAGCCGGTCGTACCGCTGACGGCGCGCCGGGGTCTGTCGTATCTCACCTTCCCCGTGGACGACCTCGGTCCGGTCGCGGCGGCCCTGGCGGTCGGTGGCGCCCGGTCGCTGTCGGACCCGGTCGTCGTGCCTGCGCGCGGTCGCCGGATCAGCTTCTGGGCGGATCCGGAGGGCAATGTGCTGGAGCTGGTCGACGAGCGGGAGCCGGGTCGGCCCGAGGCGTAGTAATTAGAGACTGACTTCAGTAAGGTGACCTCCTGCTGGTTACTGTAGACCGGCACAAGAAAGTCAGACTGCTTGGATCACCTCGCTCGGGGCGAAGGGGCGGACGATGGCTCACAGGGCATCGAAGAAGTCGGCCGATCCGGCCGCGAACCAGGCATCAGCGCAGGTCATCAGGGATCTGCACGAACGCATGGTGCGCATCCGCCTCTTCGAGACCGAGGCGGGAAAACTCATGGAGGCCGGCAAGCTGCCGGGCTTTCTGCACCTCTACGTCGGTCAGGAGGCCGTGGCCGCGGGTGTGATGACGGCCCTGCGCGACGACGACCAGATCACCTCCACGCACCGCGGACACGGGCACGCCGTGGCCAAAGGCGTCAGCTTCCGGCACATGTACGCCGAGCTGTACGGCCGCGTCACCGGCGCCTGCCTCGGCCGCGGCGGAAGCATGCACATCAACGACGTCACCCTCGGCATGCTCGGCGCCAACGGCATCGTCGGCGCCGGCATCCCGATCGCCGTCGGCGCCGCCTTCGCCGCCCGGTACAAGGGCGAGGACAGCGTCGCCGTGACCTTCTTCGGTGACGGCGCCACCAACATCGGCAGCTTCCACGAGGCCGCCAACATGGCCGCGATACTGCGCCTGCCGGTGCTGTTCATCTGCGAGAACAACGGCTACGCCGAGTTCACCCCGCAGTCGAAGCACATGCTGATCACCGACGTCGCCGACCGGGCCGCGGCCTACGGCATGCCCAGCGTGATCGTCGACGGCATGGACGCGGTCGCCGTCCACCACGCCACCGTCGAGGCCGTCGAACGCGCCCGGGCCGGCGAGGGCCCCATGTTCATCGAGGCCAAGACCTACCGCTACTACGACCACCAGGGCGTCAAGGGACTGCGGCACCCCTACCGCTCGCAGGAGGAGGTCGACGAGTGGAAGGCCCGCGACGCGATCGACCTGCTGGAGGCCCGTGCCCTCGCCGACGGCACGGCCACCCGCGCCGAACTGGACGACACCTGGCAGCGCACCCGCGACGAGATCGCCGAGGCCATCGCCTACGCGGAGGCCAGTCCGCTGCCCGACACCGCAGACCTGCTCCTCAACGTCTACTCGGGGTGACCGCCATGACCACCATCTCCGAAGCACCAGCCGTCGCCCCGGCCGGCACGGCCCGCGAGCTCACCTACGTCAAGGCCTTCAACGAGGGCCTGGCCCAGGCCATGCGCGAGGACGAGAACGTCTTCGTCGCCGGCGAGGACGTGGCCGGCTACGGCGGCGTCTTCCGCATGTTCGACAACCTCCTCGACGAGTTCGGCCCCCGCCGCATGATCGACACCCCGATCTCCGAGGCCGCGCTCGTCGGTCTGGGCGTGGGTGCCGCCGCCCGGGGACTGCGCCCCGTCGTCGACCTGATGTTCATGGACTTCATCGGCGTCTGCCTGGACCAGATCGTCAACCAGGCCGCCAAGATGAAGTACATGTTCGGCGGCTCGGTGTCGGTGCCCCTCACCATCACCACCGCCTCCGGCGCGGGACTCGGCGCCGCCGCACAGCACAGCCAGAGCCTGGAGGCCTGGCTCGCGCACGTGCCCGGCCTCAAGGTCGTGATGCCGTGCGACGCGTACACCGCCAAGGGTCTGACCGTCTCCGCCATCCGCGACGACAACCCGGTCGTCGTCATGCTCAACAAGGTCCTGCTGGGCAGCAAGGCCGAGGTGCCCGAGGAGATCTACGGCATCCCGCTCGGCCGGGCGCACACCGCACGGCAGGGCTCCGACGTCACCGTCATCGCCCTGGGCCGCATGGTGGGCGAGGCCCTCGCGGCGGCCGGGGAACTGGCCGCCGAGGGCATCGAGGTGGAGGTGATCGACCCCCGCACCGTGCAGCCCCTGGACACCGAGACGATGATCGCCTCCGCGCGACGCACCAACCGGGTGCTCGTCGTGCACGAGGCCGTCACCTTCGGCGGGCTCGGCGCGGAGATCGCCGCCCAGATCCAGGACGCGGCCTTCGACTACCTGGACGCGCCGGTTCTGCGGATCGGTGCCCCCTTCTCCCCGGTGCCGTTCTCGCCGGTGCTGGAGAAGGCCTATGTGCCCGACCGGGCCCGCATCGCGCAGGGTTGTCGCCGTCTCCTCGAAAGGTCGTGACCGACGTGGCGGTCGAGGTTCTGCTGCCGAAGATCGGCCTGACCATGCAGGAAGGCACCATCGACGAGTGGCTCGTGCCGGCCGGCGCCGCCGTCGCGGAGGGCGACGCGCTGCTGCGGCTGGCCACCGACAAGGTCGACGTGGATGTCGAGGCGGAGGCCGGGGGAGTGTTCCACCCCGCGGTCCAGGCCGGAACGACGGTCCCGGCCGGGGCACTCATCGGCTGGCTGCTCGCCGAGGGCGAACCGCCGCCCGGCACGGGGGGCACGCCGCCTCCCACCCCTGGGGACGTTCCCTCCGTGACGCCGTCGCCCGACGGCACGGCGGGGCTCAACGGCACCGCTGGGCTCAATGGCGCGACTGGGATCACGGGCGTGACCGGGCTGAACGGCACGACTGGCATCAAGGGCGCGACTGGGCTCAACGGCTCGGGGGCCCACCTCCTGGCCTCGCCGAACGCCCGGCGGGTCGCCGCCGACACCGGCGTGGACCTCACTGCCGTACGCGGCACCGGGCCCGGCGGCCGGATCGTCTCCGAGGACGTGGAGGAGTACCTGCTCATCCCGACGCCACAGCCGCCCGCCTCCCTGCCGACAGACTCGGTGACCCCCGCCTCGCCCCTGGTCCGCAAACTGGCGAAGGAACGTGGCATCGACCTGGCGGACGTACGCGGCACGGGGGTGGGTGGACGCATCCGCCGGGCCGATCTCGACACCGCCACACCGACGGCCACTACACCGACGGCACCGTCGGCCGCACCGGCGCCGACCCCGGCCAAGGCCCGCCAGGCCACCGCATCGCCGCAGCCCGGGGACGTCATCCCGCTCACCGGGATGCGTGGCACCATCGCCCGCCGGATGCACGCCAGCCTCCAGGAGATGGCGCAGCTGACGCACGGTTACGAGGTGCGGATGGACGCCGTCGTGGCGCTGCGGGACCAGTTGAAGCAGGAATGGGCGGACACGGACCTGTCGGTGCCCAGCCTGGGCGACTTCCTCATGAGGGCCGCCGCGCTGGCGCTTCGCGCCCACCCGCTGCTCAACGCGACGGTGACCGACGACGGCGTTCACCTCTACGAGAGTGTCCACCTCGGGTTCGCCGTCGCCGTACCGGGCGGCCTGCTGGTCCCCGTGATCGAGGACGCGGCGGACCTGTCGCTGCCCCACCTCGCCTCCCGGTCAAGGGAGTTGGCAGACCAGGCCCGCTCCGGCCGGATCTCCCCGGCTCTGCTCGAAGGGGCCACGTTCACCGTCACCTCGTTGGGCGGGTACGGCGTCGACTTCTTCACCCCGGTGATCAACCCCGGCAACGTCGCCATCCTCGGAGTGGGCCGGCTCAGGGACGGCGTGGAGTGGGCGGACGAACAGCCGCGGCGGACCCGGGTGCTCACCCTCAGCCTCACCTTCGACCACCGCGCCGTGGACGGGGCACCGGCGGCCGAATACCTGCGCACGATCGGTGAGCTGCTGCGCACGCCTCTGCGGCTGCTGGTCTGACACTCCCCGTCTCCACCCCCGGTCTCCACTCCCGTCGGCCGCCACCACCGCATCCGGTCGACGGGAGTGGCTCCGGGCTCAGAACCGCCGACGGGCCGTGGCTCGGGCCTGCTGCTCAGGGCCACCGCTGGCACCTGCCACTCAGGGACTGCTGCTGGCGCCCGCCACTCAGGGCCGCTGGTCCGCCGCCGGATCCGCGATCCGCTCGGCGAGCCGACCGACCTCGTTGATGAAGGAACGGTGCCCGAGGGAGCGGTAGACGTCGTCCCCCCGCACCTGCGAGACCGCCGCGGTTTCGAGCAGCGCCAGCACCCCCAGGCCGATCACCGCCGCCTCCGCGTCCGTGACCGGTTCACGGCCTTTGCGTACCAGTCGCACCAGTTCGTCCAGCAACTGCGTGCGGATCTCCTGGCGCAGGGCCTCCGCCTCCTGGCTCATTCCGGCCGAGGACACGAAGAAGACGGTCGCTGCCGACCGGTGCTCGCCCAGCCAGACCACCAGCGACGTGACGGTCGGACCGATGTCCGAACCGGGCCGGTGTGCCTCGGTGAGCGTCTCCAACTGCTCGCGCAGCGCGGCGGCGAACACCCGCATGCCTTCCACCAGGACCTGGTCCTTGGAGGAGAAGTGGTAGTACACCGCGGCCGACGTCATCTCCGCCCGCGCCGCGATGTCGGCCACCGTCACCTCGTCCGGAGGCTGGGTGGCGAAGAGCTCCGTGGCTGCCTCGATCACCCACTGCCTGCGCGAAGGGCGGTGGGCTGCGCGGGTCCCGGATGTAGTCATGATGTCAAGTATGCCGTGCCCTCCCCGCTCCTGAGCCACACACGCACCAGGTTTGACGGGTACGACCCACGGGAGTAACTAGATAGCATGGTCAGTACGCCGGGGCGCACGGGCACCGGTCGCGGCAACCGCCAGGGAGCGTGATGGCCACCACGAACGGCAAGCAGCCCGCCCACCGACCCTCGCGACGTCAGCACATCATCAGCGCGGCCGTCCGGGTGTTCGGCCGCAACGGTTTCGCGGAGACCAGTGTGCAGGACATCGCGGACGAGGCCCAGGTGGTGCCCACGGCGGTGTACTACCACTTCGCGGGCAAGGAGGAGCTGCTCGAACTCGCGATGCGGCGCGTCTTCGACCAGCTGAACGCCGTCGTGGAGACCGCCCGGCCGGACACCGAGCCGGGTGACGCCGAAGGTCTGGTGCGCGTCATCGACGCGGTGTGGGACTGGGTGGAGAAGAACCCGGACGAAGCGCGGCTCTACCAGGTCCAGATCGCCTCCGCCAACGGCAACATCAAGCTGCTGCGCGACGAGTTCGAGCAGCGGCACATCCAGCGGGCGTACGACTATCTGCCCGAGAGCACCACCCGCGGCCCTCGGGCGGCCAAGGCACGGCACGCGTCGCAGGCCCTCGCGGTCCGCACGCTGATCAGTACGACCATCCTGGTGACCGCGCTGCGGGCGGAGGGCGGGCCGCTGTCGCAGCTGCCGTCCCGGTCGGTGCACGAGGCGGTCAGGTCCCTGGCGCTGCGCATCGTCGCCGCCGACCAGAAGACCGAGTCCGCGGCCACGACGGCCTGAGAGAGCGGGCGTCAGGGAAGCCGGTTCACCAGGGCTGCGGCCAGTTCTCCTCGGTTCCGTGCCGACCGGCCGAAGGCGTGCGCGGCCGTACGCTCCCCGGCGAGGCCCCGGAGGCCGTCAGACCGTCAGCACCGCGCAGGCGCTGATTCCGGGCGCCCCGTACACATGGGTGAATCCCACCCGGGGGCCGCCCGGCACCTGTACGCCCGGGGCACGACCCTGCAACTGCCGTACGACCTCGTGGAACTGGCGCAGCCCCGAGGCGCCGACCGGCTCCCCGTTCGCCAGGCACCCGCCGTCGGTGTTGACCGGGATCCGGCCCGTGACGTCGGTCTCGCCCGCGGCCAGCAGTTCCTCCTGCTCGCCGTGCCCGCACAGCCCCGTCTCCGCCAGGTGTATCAACTCCGAGCCGCTGTCGGTGTCCTGCAACTGGGCCACCCGCACATCCCCGGGCCCGACGCCGGCGCCTCGGAAGACCGCCTGGGCCGCGTCCACGCTCGGGCTGCGGTGCGGACCCGGTGGCAGCCAGGGCGCGAACACCTCGAAGGAGCCGAACCGTCTGGTCCGGAAGGCCAACGACGCCAGCCTGACCGGCCGTTCGCACAGGTCGAACGCTCGATCTCCGCGTGCCAGCACCAGCGCGGCCGCGCCCTGCCCCGGTGAACAGAACATGTACTGCGTGAGGGGCGGGCTCACCTCGGCGGAGTCGAGGATCTCCTGCTCCGTCAACTCCTTGCGCCGCCAGGCCAGGGGGTGGCGGGCTCCGTTGCGGAAGGCGCGCGCGGCCACCGACGCCAGCGCCCGTTCCCCGATTCCGTGCTCGTACAGGTACCGCTGCGTCTTCAGGGCGAAGAACTGGGTCGTCAGCATCATCCCGGTCTCCGCGTACCAGTCGCCGAGACCGTACCGGGCCGCGGAGACGTGGAACGCGCCCCGCTCGTGCTTGTCGAACCCCACGGCCAGGCCCAGCGACGCCTCGCCCGCCCGCAGCGCGTTGGCCACCGTGAGCACCGTCGAGGCCCCGGTGGCGCAGCCGTTCTGCACATTGACGAACGGCACACCGGTCAGCCCCAGTCGGCTCACCAGCGTGTCGGGTTTGCCGGACACGTCGGAGCCGCCCGCCGCGTAACCGATGTCCTCCCAGGCGACACCGGCGTCGGCCAGCGCCTCACGTACCGCGCGGGCGGCCATGTCCATCCCGGTGACGGACTCGTCGCGGCCGAAGGGGTGCATCGCGCATCCGACCACGTAGACCTCGTCGGCCCGGCTCATCGCTGTCCTTCCGGGTCCGGGCGGAACGCGAAGGTCACTACCTCGGTGCCGTCCTCGTCCTGGTACGCGGGCACCGTGGTGAGCCGGACCGGGAGCCCGATCCGGATGTCCGGGCGGGAGACCGCGAGGCGTGCCTCGACCAGTACCTCGCCGAGGTCCACATAGCCCACGTGGTACGGCTGGTGGCCGTCGGCCGGCATCCGGTACGGCGGCTTGGGCGCGAACGCCTGCCGCGTCCACGACCACACCCGCCCGGTCACCGGCAGCGGGTGTCCGGCCATGGCCCCGTCCGAGCACCTGGGGCAGGAGTCCTGCCGGGGGAAGACGACGGTGCCGCACCCCGCGCAGCGTGCCCCCACGAGACGCGGCGGATCCACGGCGGCGAACAGGCCCTCGTCGATGAGTCTGGTGGTCATGCTGTCGTCCTGTCTCCTACCGGCTACGTGTCCTTACCGGCTACGGGCTCATGTCTTGCCGGCCACGGACTCGTGCCGGTGGGGCGCGGGCTACCAGCCCAGCAGCCCGGCGAGCCGTTCCCGGTGGTGTGCGGCACCGCCCAGCAGCACGGCGTCGGACTGCGCGCGCCGGAAGTACAGGTGCGCGTCGTGCTCCCAGGTGAAGCCCATGCCGCCGTGCAGCTGCACGCACTCCGCGGTGACGGACGTGAACGCCTCCCCGCACCACGACTGAGCCACGGACGCGGCCTCCGCGAGCGCCCCCGGGGACCCGGCCGCACGGACCGCGCGCACCACCGCGGACCGCGCCGACTCGACCTGGAGCAGCATGTCCGCGCAGGTGTGCTTGACCGCCTGGAAACTGCCGATCGCCCGGCCGAACTGCGTACGGTCGCGGACGTGCGCCACCGTCATGTCCAGCGCCGCCTGCGCCCCGCCGAGCTGCTCGGCGGCCAGCGCCACCAGGGCGGTGTCCAGGGCGCGGGTGACGACCTCCGTCCCCTCGCCCCCGGCGGTCAGCGCACGGACCCGGGCACCGGAGAACGTGACGACCGCCTGGCCGCGGCTGAGATCCAGGGTGGGCACCGGGCGGACGGTCACGCCCGGCTCGTGCGGGTCGGCGAGGAAGAGGTCCACACCGTCCGGACCGGCGGCCGCGACCACCAGGGCCTCGGCGTCCGCCCCGTCCAGGACGAACGGCGCGGTGCCGTCGAGGACCGCGCCGCCGCCCCGCCAGGTGACCCCGACCGGTACGGCCTCCGGCCGCCACACCCCGTCGGGCGCGACCACGGCGAGCGCGTACACCCGGCCGTTCGCCAGCTCCGCCAGTGACTTCGCGGCGGTACCGCAGCCGGCCAGCACCTGACCGGCCAGCACGGTGGAGGACAGCAGCGGCACCGGTGCCAGCGTCCTGCCGAGTTCCTCACACACCACGGCGATCTCCGCGAGGCCCCCGACGCCGCCCACGGACTCCGGCAGCCCGAGAGCCGCGAGGCCCACCTGCCTGCCGAGGGTGTCCCACAGGCCGGCGTCGACACCGGGGCGGTGCTCGTTCAGGCGGCGCACCGCGGCGATACCGCCCGCGTCCGCGCACACCGAGCGCACGGTCTCGCGCAGATCCTCCAGTTCGGCCGCGGAGGCTTCGGGCACCTCGGTCGCTCCTCCGGCGCGGTCGGTCACCGTCGTCATGTCGCCGTCACGTCCCTGTCTCTGTCCCCGTCGCTTCCGCTTCCGCTTCCGCTTCCGCTCCCGCGCAGCGCGCTGTGCGCCGCCGCCATCCGGGCGACCGGTACGCGGTGCGCGGAGCAGGAGACGTAGTCCAGCCCCAGGTCGTCGCAGAACGCGATCGACTCGGGGTCGCCGCCGTGCTCACCGCACACGCCGAGCTTGATGTCCGGCCGTACGCTCCTGGCCTTCTGCACCGCGAGCGCGATCAGCGCGCCGACCCCGTGCGGATCGAGCCGGGCGAACGGGCTGGCGGTGAGGAACCCTCGCTCCTGGTACGAGGCCAGCACCTGCCGTTCCACGTCGTCCCGGGAGAACCCGTAGGTGAGCTGCGTGAGGTCGTTCGTCCCGAAGGAGAAGAACTCGGCGTGCTCGGCGAGTTCGTCGGCCAGCAGCGCGGCCCGTGGAGTCTCGATCATCGTGCCCAGCCGGTACGGCACCTCCACGCCGGTGCGGGCGGCCACCGCAGCGGCGGCGCCGCGTACGAAATCGGCGGCCGCCTTGAGCTCCTCGGGCAGGCTGACCAGCGGGATCATGACCTCCAGCCGGGGCGTGACACCGGTCGCGGCGACATCGACCCACGCGGAGAAGAGCGCCTCGGCCTGCGCCGGGTAGAGCCGTTCGTGCAGCAGCGCCAGACGTACTCCGCGCAGCCCGAGCATGGGGTTGGCCTCCCGCAAGGACGCGGCGCGCTGCTCCGCCCCCTCGTCGCCCGCCTCGCCGGGCGCGGGCAGGAACTCGTGCAGCGGCGCGTCCAGCAGGCGCACGGTGACCGGGCGGTCGCCGACCGCGGCCAGCAGTGCCTTGAAGTCCTCGTGCTGTGCGTGCTCCAGGGCGAGCAGCGCCTCCTCGCGGGCCGCAGGGTCGGCGGCCAGGATGACACTGCGGATCAGCGGCAGCCGCTCACCGAGGAACTGGTGTTCCGTACGGCACAGGCCCACACCCTCCGCGCCGAGGGCGACGGCGGTGTTCACCTCCGACGCGGTGTCGGCGTTGACCCGTACACCGAGCCGCCGTGCGCCGTCGGCCCACTCCAGCAGGGTGGACAGCTCCGGCGGCGGTCCGGCGACACTGATCCGCAGCGTTCCGGCGTAGACGGCGCCGGTGCGGCCGTCGAGCGACACCGGGTCGCCCTCGCTCAGCACCCGCTCCCCGATCCGTAGGGTCCCGGCCGCCTGGTCCACTCGCAGCCCCTCCGCGCCGCAGACCGCCGGCTTCCCGGCGCCGCGCGCCACCACCGCCGCGTGCGAGGCGATACCACCGCTGCCGGTCAGCACCGCGGCGGCGGCCAGCATCCCGGGGACGTCGGCCGGTGTCGTCTCGTGCATCACCAGGACGGCGGGCATGTTCTCCGCGGCCAGCTCCAGGGCCCGTTCGCTGGACAGCGCGACGACGCCCGCGGCCGCCCCGGGGGACGCGGGCAACCCGCGTACCAGAAGGTCCTCGCCGCCGGTCAGCCTCAGTTGCGGGTGCAGCAGCTCCTGCACCTGCGCGGGCCTGATCCGCCGTACCGCCTCCTGTTTGCCGAGCGCCCCGTCCCGGGCGAGGTCGGCCGCCAGACACACCGAGGCGCGCAACGGCGGGCGGCTGTGCGCCGAGGCGGCGAGCAGGGATACCTCGCCGTCGCGCACCTCGAAGTCGACGGAGACCGGCGCGTGCAGATGACGCTCGAGGGTGAGCAGCGAATGCTCCAGCAGCGTGGTGCCCGCGGCGAGCTTCTCCAGCGGTTCACCCGTGTGCGGGGGCGGCGCGCTTCGGCGTACGCCCCGGAAGAACGTGCCGTGTGCGGAGAACCGGCCCGTCTCGGGGTGCCGGCTGACCGCGGTGCCGTATCCGGAGCGGTCCGCCGGTCCGATGCGCAGCGCCTGTACGTGCAGGGCGATACCCAGGTCGGCGGCGAGCCGCTGGGCCCGGCGCGACCTTCTGGCGCGGGGTGAGTCCCAGCGGGCCAGTACCGCCCGGGCCGCCAGCGCGAGCTGTTGCGCCGGGTCGTCCGGGAAGGGCCGCTCGGCGTGCTGTGCGACGAGGGACAACAGCGCCTCGACCCGGGCGCGGGGCTCGGGCGTGTCGAGGAGAGCGTCGTCCAGCAGCGCGGCCGGTACGTCGAGGGCGTACTCCGCGATCATCCGGACGGTGGCCGCCCACACCTCGTACAGCGCCTCCGCGCGGCCGATGACGGCGGACAGGTCGTCGACGCTGCCCGGGGTGACGCCGAGACAGGCCAGGTCGGGCGGCAGCCCGGCGACCTCGCTCGGCGCGCTCGCCGAAAGGCGCAGCAGCAGTGGCCGGGCCGGGTCCCCGATCCGGCGTCCGGACAGCTGCTCCACGAGGTCGACGGCCGCGCGCGCGGTGCCGGGCTCGCCCAGCGTGGACGCCAAGTGCGCGGGCACGGTCAGTCCGGGGACCACCGGGAGCCCGAGGGCCACCAGCCGGTCCATCGCGACGCCGTGCGCGCCCAGCTCGTCCGCGTAGAGTCCCCGGATGCGGCCCTGGCCGTACGGCACCAGGGCGAGGCCTGGTGCCTGCGGCTGAGCGGTGTCCCGGGTCTGAGTGGTGTCCTGGGCCTGGGCGGGGTCCGGCACCTGGGCGGAGTCCGGGACCTGAGGGATGTCCTGGGGCAGGCCGATAGCGTCCGCCCGGCCGTCGGTGACGCTCAACCCCGGCTCCTTCGGACCAGCTCCTCCTCGAGGGCCTCGTCCTCGGTCCGGCTGACGCCCAGGACCAGCAGCAGCTCCTGGTGCAGCCGCATCCAGACGGTGTGGTACGAGTCGCACAGGGGCGAGGCCAGCCACTGGGCGTCACCGTCGTCGAACCGGTCGAGCGCCTCCTCCAGGCCGGCGAGATACCGGCCGCTGCCCGCGAGCAGCCGCTCCAGCCTGCGCAGCACCGGCTGGATGGCCTCGTGGACGTCCTCCAGCATCTCGCGGACCTCGGCGTCGTAGACGCTGTCGGTGTGGTCGTTGACGCTGCCGTCGGGGCGGCACTGCCAGGCCGTGCAGACCTCGCGGACCTGCCTGTTGACCGGCAGGAACGCCTCGTAGACCGCGGTGATCCGGTCCTGGAGCTCGGAGCCCGCCGGGATCCGCAGCAGTTTCGCGGCGGCGCTCTTGGCGTACTCGGTGGGCAGCACCAACTGGCCCTTGACCATGGCGAGCCCCGCGTCGACCAGCGGGCGGTAGCGGGATTCCGGCTCACCGCGCCACATGCCGCGCAGGACGAGGTCGACGACGGCATCGGTGAGGGAATGGTCGAGAGCGTCTGTCCGCTCGGCGGCAGCAGAATGCATCTCCACACCTTCTCTGTGGGGCGCGGACTCAGGCCGCGCGGCGACGGTTGCCGGGTCGCAGGGACTGCGATCTGTGGTGCGACGCAGGGGACTGCGATCTGTGTTGCCCGGAGGTTACGCTCAAGCCCCCCTGTTAGTGAAGAGGTACTCAAGAAACACTTTGCGGCTCCTCGGCTGCCGTCCGCTCAGCGGACCCCCTGCCGCCGGACCGTGCGGCGAGGAACGCGGCCATCGCGTCCTGGGCCTCCGCCCCGCCCGCCAGGGTGGCGATGGAGTGCGCCTCCGCGGCGAGGTGCTCGCCGAGCGGTGCCTCGGCGCCCGCCCGCAGCAGCGCCTTCGCGGCCCGTAGCGCGGTGTTGGAGCCGGCGGCCAGCCCGGCCGCCGTCCGGTGGGCGGTGTCGTCCAGTTCGTCGTCCTCCACGACCCGGGACACCAGCCCCCATCGCTCGGCGTCCTCGCCGGTCAGGACCCGGTTGGTGAGGATCAGGTCCGCGGCCCGCCCGGGGCCCAGCAGGCGCTGCAGGATCCAGGAGGCGCCACAGTCCGGGGTGAGCCCGATCGCCGTGTACGCCAGCCGGAAGCGCGCCGAGCGGGCCGCCACGACGATGTCGCCCGCCAGGGCCAGCCCGACCCCGCCGCCCGCCGCCGCCCCGCGCACGGCGCTCACCACCGGGACGGGCAGGTCGTGCAGGGCCCGCACGGCCTCGTGCGCGGCGCCGGCGACCGCCTGGACGTACGTGGCGGTGTCCGCTCCACGCCCGGCGAAGGCGCGCAGGTCACCGCCCACGCAGAAGTTCCCGCCCGCCGCCCGCAGGAGCACCGCCCCGCCGGGATCCGCGGTGACCTGGGCGGCCGCGTCGCGCAGGGCCTCGGCGGTCGGGAGGTCGAGGGCGTTTCCACGGGCGGGGTCGTCGAGCAGCAGCTCGACGACCCCGTCGACATGGCGGACGACCCGGACCGGCTGGGTGCTCATCGGAGATCTTCTCCCCTCGTCGGGAACGGCCGTTCCCCTCCTCGGGAACGGCGCTCACATACTGGACCCGACCTACAGTTTCGGCAATGGCCGGTTCGCTGTCGCCGACGGAGATTGGCTCGCCGTCGAGGCTTCTCTGTTCATTCGGGTCAATAGATACTTGATTCGTTGTACAGTTTCCGCGATGCGACGGGCACCGGCGCCCGCTCGCCTGTCGGCGGGAGGAACCGTGCCGATCCAGTTCGATGTCGATCCGTCAGTCGCCCGGCTCGCCGAGGCCACCGCCGAGTTCGTCCGCGAGGTGGTCATCCCCGCCGAGCGCGAGTGCGGCGGGTCCGTCCACGACGCCCCGCGGGCCCTGCGTGAGGCCCTGCAGCAGGGGGCCCGCGAGGCGGGCGTGTTCGCGCCGCACGTCCCCGAGCGGTGGGGCGGGCACGGGCTCGACCTGCGCGGACAGGCGGTGGTGTTCGAAGCCGCCGGGTACTCCGTGCTCGGCCCGCTGGCGCTGAACTGCGCGGCCCCGGACGAGGGCAACATGCACCTGCTGGAGAAGGTGGCCACCGAGGAGCAGCAGGCCCGCTACCTCCGCCCGCTGGCCGCCGGCGACTTCCGCTCGTGCTTCGCGATGACCGAGCCCGCGCCGGGCGCCGGCGCCGACCCCCGCGCCCTGCGGACCACGGCCGTACGTGTCCCCGGGGGCTGGCGCATCGACGGGCGCAAGTGGTTCATCACCGGGGCTGACGGCGCCGACTTCACCATCGTGATGGCCCGCACCGACGGCAGCCCCGGCGGTCCGGGCGGCGCCACCATGTTCCTCGTCGACGCCGGCAACCCGGGTATGCGCGTGGTCAGGAATATCGACACGCTGGACGAGAGCCTGTTCGCCGGACACAGCGAGGTCGTGTTCGAGGAGTGTGTGGTCGGCGAGGGTCAGGTGCTCGGCCAGGTGGACCGGGGCTTCGAGAACGCCCAGGTCCGCCTCGGCCCCGCCCGGCTGACGCACTGCATGCGCTGGCTCGGGGCCGCGTGCCGTGCCCGGGACGTCGCCCTGGAACGGGCCGCGACCCGGGAGGCCTTCGGCTCGCTGCTGGGGGATCTCGGCATGGTGCAGCAGATGCTGGCCGACTCCGAGATCGACATCGAGGCGAGCAGGGCGCTGATCTGGCGTACCGCCTGGGAGTTGGACAACAGCTCCGCGAGCGCCAACCAGTTCTCGTCGGTGTCCAAGGTCTTCGTGGCGGAGGCGGTGGGCCGGATCGTGGACCGGGCGGTGCAGATCTGCGGCGCGCTGGGCATCTCCGCCGAGGACGCCCCGCTGGCGCGACTGATCAGGGAGGTGCGGCCGTTCCGGATCTACGACGGCCCGTCCGAGACCCACCGGTTCGCCATCGCCCGCCGCGCGGTGAAGCCGTACCGCCGACCCCGGCAGACCGAACCCAGCGGCTCCTGACGGAACGTCGGCCGACTGCTCCTGCCGCATTACTTTCTTTACGCTTGATACAGTTAACTCAATGGGAAAGGTCACCGGAAACCGTGCGGTACGGGGATTACTGTCCCAGTCCGTACGGCTTCCGGAGGACTGTGACTTCCCCCACCTGCCCTTGCCGGGGCGAGCGGCGCTTACCTAACGTTCGGTCGCATGTCCCCCCATGGTCGCGCCCATCCCGGCGAACCGGACGAACCCGCTGAGGCGAGCAGGCCTGCGGCGGACCGACCTGACGCCCTCCCCACACTCGACCTGGCCATCGACCTGAGCTCCCACGAACTGCTCAGGCGCGTTCATGTCCTGGACGCCCTCGGCCCCGACTGGGACCCCGTCGCCGCGCTCAACGGCGAGGAAGCGGCCTACGCGCTGCTGTACTCCGGCCTGGACGCGGAACAGCAGCGGGTGTACGACGAGCTGGTCTCGGCCGGTGTGCTGCCGCGGAGAGGGGGCGGCCGTGCTGCCGCTTGACCCGCAGGCCGACATCGGGCGTCGCGCCTGGGTGGCCTGCCCCAACTGCGACGACCGGCGCGGGTGCGACACCTGCGAGCAGGGCCGCACCTGCTCCGAGCACTGGCGCTACCTGCTCTCCAACGTCGGCAGCCTGCTCCACCTGCAGTGCCGCTCGTGCACCCACATCTGGACCCACGAGACCCACTTCGGTGCCACCCGCTCCCCGTGGCGGCGCGTCACCAGCGGCCTGCGACGACAGTGATCCCCTGACGACCGCCGACCCGATGAGCGGGTCGTCCCTCCCGCGGCCATGACCGGTGAGGCCGGACGGCGGATCGGCGCCCGCTTTTCGGATGACCTCACCGGCCGTCGTCGGGGACGGCGTCCCCTCCTGGCGGACGATCGCGGTCGGTGGCCATTCCCTGCCAGCCGTTCGTCCGCCCGGAGGCAGCCGTGCACATCCTGATCCTGGCCAGCGCGTTCAACAGTCTCACCCAGCGCGCCCACGCCGAGCTGCGCGACCGCGGCCACACCGTGGCGGTGGAACTCGCCCTGCCCGGCCACCCGCTGCCGGACGCCGTACGTCGGCACGCACCGCAGCTCGTCGTGGCGCCGATGCTGAAGGCGGTGATCCCCGAGGAGGTGTGGGCGGCGTACACCTGCCTCATCGTCCATCCGGGGCCGGTGGGCGACCGTGGGCCGTCCTCCCTGGACTGGGCGATTCACGAGGGCGTCGAGCACTGGGGTGTCACCGTCCTGCAGGCCGACGCGGAGATGGACGCCGGCGACGTGTGGGCCTGCGTACCGTGCCGGGTCCCCCCGGTCTCCAAGAGCGAGCTGTACCGCGGCGAGATCGCCGACGCCGCGCTCCAAGCCCTCCTGCTCGCCGTGGAACGCTACGCCGCGGGAACCCACGTACCGCGCAAGCAGGACGCGGCAGCAACGACCGACGCCCGTCTGCGCACGCGCCCCTACCTCGACCAGAGCGTCCGGCGGATCGACTGGGCCGAGGACCCCACTCGGACCGTCCTGCGCAAGCTGAGAGCGGCGGACTCGCAGCCGGGCGTGCTGGATGTGCTGCTCGGCGGTGAGTGGTATCTGCACGGCGGTCATCCCGACAGCGTGCTGCGCGGCCGCCCGGGCGAACTGCTCGCCACCCGGGCCGGGGCCATCTGCCGTGCCACCACGGACGGCGCCGTGTGGATCCCCGAGCTGCGGCCCCGGCGCGTGCCAGGGCAGCCGCCCACCTTCAAACTGCCCGCCGTGCGTGCCCTGGGCGACCGGCTGCCGCCGCTGCCCGAACACACCCTGCCCCTGCTGCCCGCTCCGCGGTACGAGACCTGGACGGACATCCGCTACCGGGAGGAAGGGAACGTGGGCTTCCTCTCCTTCTCCTTCCCCGGCGGTGCGATGAGCACGGACCAGTGCCGGCGTCTGCTGCACGCCTACCGTCAGGCGTGCACGCGTCCCACGTCGGTACTGGTGCTGGGCGGCGAACGCGACTTCTTCTCCAACGGGATCCACCTCAACGTCATCGAGGCCGCAGACGACCCCGCCGCCGAGTCCTGGGCGAACATCAACGCCATCGACGACCTGGTCGAGGCCGTCCTGACGACGACGGACCGCCTGGTGGTCTCCGCGGTCGCGGGCAACGCCGCGGCGGGCGGGGTGATGCTCGCCCTCGCCGCCGACGAGGTGTGGTGCCGCTCCGGCGCCGTGCTGAACCCCCACTACCGTCTGATGGGCCTGTACGGCTCGGAGTACTGGACGTACACCCTGCCGCGCAGGGTGGGTACCGCGACCGCCGAACGGCTCATGCATGAGGCTCTCCCGGTGAGCGCGGCGGGCGCACTGAGCCTCGGTCTCGTCGACCGGGTGGTCGACCGCGGCCCTGACGCGTTCGCACGCGAGGTCGGCGACCTGGCCGCGCGGCTGGCGTCACTCCCGGCCACGGCGTCACGGATCGCCGCGAAGAAGACGGCACTGGACCGGCTGGAGAGCACGACCCCGCTGGCCGGCTTCCGTGCGTGGGAGCTGGCCCGGATGCGCTGGACCTTCGACGACCCGGGCGCCCCGTATCACGCCCTGCGCCGTTCCTTCGTCCACAAGGAGCGGCCCCAGGGCACCCCGCCGCACCTCGCTCGCGCCCCGTTCGCCTGACCGGCCCGACCCCCTCCGCCGATGTCACCGGAACGGCCCTCGATGACGTCTCGTCACCGCCGAACCCCTGATACGAAGAAGAGCGACGGCCGAAATGCAGGCCTTCATCCCTTACCTCCCCGGGAGGCGGTCCCATGACTGAGGCGACGCCGGACACGGTCGGCGCTGCGGACGCGGACGGCGCGCTCGCCGACGAGACACCCACGATCCACATCCTCTGGATCAACGCGGGTCTGAGTTGCGACGGCGACTCGGTCTCGTTGACGGCCGCCATGCAGCCCAGCATCGAGGAGATCGCGCTCGGTGTCCTGCCCGGTCTGCCGAAGATCGCCGTCCACTGGCCGCTCATCGACTTCGAGTGCGGCCCGATCGGCGGCTCGGACACGTTCATCGAGTGGTTCTTCAAGGGGGAGCGGGGCGAGATCGACCCGTTCGTGCTGGTCGTCGAGGGCTCCGTCCCCAACGAGGCGATCAAACCCGAGGGCTACTGGTGCGGCTTCGGCGACAACCCGGAGACCGGGCAGCCGATCACCACCAGCGAGTGGATCGACCGGCTCGCCCCGAAGGCCCTGGCGGTCGTCGCCATCGGCACCTGCGCCACCTACGGCGGCATCCACGCCATGGCGGGCAACCCGACCGGCGCGATGGGCGTTCCGGACTACCTCGGCTGGGACTGGAAGTCCCACGCCGGCATCCCCATCGTGTGCGTCCCCGGCTGTCCGATCCAGCCCGACAACTTCTCCGAGACGCTCACCTACCTGCTCTACCAGGCGGCCGGCGCCGCCCCGATGATCCCGCTGGACGACAAGCTGCGTCCGACCTGGCTGTTCGGGGCCACCGTGCACGAGGGCTGCGACCGCGCGGGCTACTACGAACAGGGCCAGTTCGCCCTGTCGTACGACTCGCCGACCTGCCTGGTCAAGCTCGGCTGCTGGGGCCCGGTCGTCAAGTGCAACGTGCCCAAGCGCGGCTGGATGAACGGCATCGGCGGCTGCCCCAACGTCGGCGGCATCTGCATCGCCTGCACCATGCCCGGATTCCCCGACAAGTTCATGCCGTTCATGGACGAACCCCCCGGCGCCAAGGTGTCCAGCAACGCCAGCGGAGCGTACGGCGCCGTGGTCCGCAAACTGCGGTCGATCACCGCGAAGACGGTGGACATGGAGCCCAAGTGGCGCCGCACCGGAGACAAGATCACCACCGGATACCGACCCCCCTGGTGAGCATTCGCCGCAGGTGATCCGCTCCCCGCTTCGTGCACCCCCCACGAACCTCCCGCGCAACGAAGGGCACGGCACACAGATGGCACCGAAGACGAAGGCGGCCGGCGACGGCAGCGGCCTGGTGGAAATGGCCTGGGACCCGATCACCCGGATCGTGGGCAGCCTCGGCATCCACACCAAGATCGACTTCAAGCAGAAGCGGGTCGCGGAGTGCTACAGCACCTCGTCGGTCTTCCGCGGCTACAGCGTCTTCATGCGCGGCAAGGACCCCCGAGACGCCCACTTCATCACCAGCCGCATCTGCGGCATCTGCGGCGACAACCACGCCACCTGCTCGGTGTACACGCAGAACATGGCGTACGGCGTGAAGCCCCCGCACCTCGCCGAGTGGATCATCAACCTCGGTGAGTCCGCGGAGTACATGTTCGACCACAACATCTTCCAGGAGAACCTGGTAGGGGTCGACTACTGCGAGAAGATGGTCAAGGAGACCAATCCCGGCGTCCTCGAACTCGCCGAGCGCACCGAGGCCCCGCACGCCGCCGACCACGGCTACCGCACCATCGCCGACATCATGCGCTCGCTGAACCCCCTGGAAGGGGAGTTCTACCGCGAGGCCCTTCAGGTCAGCCGCTACACGCGGGAGATGTTCTGCCTGATGGAAGGCCGCCATGTGCACCCCTCCACGCTCTACCCGGGCGGCGTCGGCACCATCGCCTCCGTACAGCTCTTCACGGACTACCTCAGCCGGCTGATGAAGTACGTGGAGTTCATGAAGCGCGTCGTGCCCCTGCACGACGACCTGTTCGACTTCTTCTACGAGGCACTGCCCGGGTACGAGGAGGTGGGCCGCCGCCGGGTCATGCTCGGCTGCTGGGGCGCGCTCAACGACCCCGAGTACTGCGACTTCACCTACGCCAACATGACCGACTGGGGCCGGCGCATGTTCGTCACCCCCGGCATCATCGTCGACGGCAAACTCGTCACCAACGACCTCACCGAGATCAACCTCGGCATGCGCATCCTGCTGGGCAGCTCCTACTACGAGGACTGGCAGGGCCAGGAACAGTTCGTCACCCACGACCCGCTCGGCAACCCGGTGGACCCGCGCCACCCGTGGAACCAGCACACCATCCCCGCCCCGCAGAAGCGGAACTTCGACGACAAGTACAGCTGGGTCATGTCCCCGCGGTGGTTCGACGGCAAGGACCACCTCGCCCTGGACACCGGCGGCGGCCCCATCGCCCGCCTCTGGTCGACCGCCCTGTCCGGACTCGTCGACACCGGATACGTGAAGGCGACCGGCCACAGCGTCGTCATCAACCTGCCCCGCACCATGACCAGGCCGGAGACCACCTTCGAGTGGAAGATCCCGAAGTGGAGCAACGCGCTGGAACGCAACCGCGCGCGCACCTACTTCCAGGCCTACACCGCCGCCGTCGCCCTGCACTTCGCGGAGAAGGGCCTCGAGGAGGTCCGGGCCGGACGCACCCAGACCTGGGAGAAGTTCGAGGTACCGGACGAGAGCATCGGTGTCGGCTTCACCGAGGCGGTCCGCGGTGTCCTCTCCCACCACATGGTGATCCGCGACGGCAAGATCGCCAACTACCACCCGTACCCGCCCACCCCCTGGAACGCCAGCACCAGGGACACCTTCGGCACGCCGGGCCCGTACGAGGACGCCGTGCAGAACACGCCCATCTTCGAGGAGAACACCCCGGAGAACTTCAAGGGCATCGACATCATGCGCGCCGTCCGCAGCTTCGACCCGTGTCTGCCCTGCGGCGTCCACATGTACGTCGGGGGCGGCAAGACGGTGAAGTCGATGCACGTGCCCACCGGCCTGAGCGGACTGGGCGGATGAGCGCGAGAACGACCGCCGTGCCGGTGAGCCCGGAGCAGACCGGACGCCGGGTCGAGGAGGTCCTGGAACGACTGACCGCGAGCGGCGACCCGGCCGCCGCCGCGGCGGCGGAGGAACTCGTACGGTCCCTCATGGACTTCTACGGCGCCGGCCTCGCCCGCATCCTCCACCTGCTGTCCGCCGGCCCCGGCGAACCGCCGGTGGCACTCCTCGGTGACGAACTGGTCGCGAGCCTGCTCGTCCTGCACGACCTGCACCCCGAGGACCGCGACACCCGCATCGCCCGGGCCCTCGACAGCGTCCAGGAACACGCCCTGGACGTCGTGGACTTCGACGAGGACAGCGGCACCCTGACGCTGCGGGCCCGGGAGGCAGGCGGCTGCGGTTGCGGCTCCGGGCCCGGAGCGGCTGCGGGCGCCCGGGAAGACGCCGAGGCGGCGCTCGCCTGCTTCGCACCGGAGGTCAGCGCCGTCGACGTACAGGCCGCGCCCGCGGGGCCCGCCCTGCTCCAGATCGGCACGGCACCGGCGGGGGCCCGATGACGGCGTCCCCGGCGACGCGCACGCCAGGCCTGCGGAGGTTCCTCACCGAGAGACCTTTGCGGGCCGAACGGTGCGAACTGTGCGCCGTGACGGTTCAGGCGGACCACCGGCATCTCGTCGACACCGACAAACGCGCCCTGGTCTGCGCGTGCGTCCCCTGCGCGCTGCTGATGCAGCAGCCGGGCGCCGCCGCGGGCCGCTTCCGCACGGTCCCGGCCCGCTACCTCACCGACCCTGCACACCACCTCGACGACAGCGCCTGGGAGGCGCTGCAGATCCCGGTCGGCGTCGCCTTCCTCTTCCGCAACGCGGCACTCGACCGGCTGGTCGCCCTGTACCCGAGCCCGGCCGGAGCCACCGAGAGCGAACTCGAACCGGCCACCTGGACGGCGGTCCTCGGCGACAGCCGCCTCGCCACCCTGCTCGAACCCGACGTGGAGGCGCTGCTGCTGCGCCGCACCGACGGCCACGGCGAGTGCCACCTGGTCCCCATCGACATCTGCTACGAACTCGTCGGCCGGATGCGCCTGTTGTGGCAGGGCTTCGACGGCGGGGCCGAGGCCCGCGCCGCCCTGGACGAGTTCTTCGCGGACGTCACACGACGCGCCCGGCCCGTGGGCGAGGCGGTGCGTCCGTGACCGAGCTCTCCTTCGCCTGCACCGGCGTCCGCGCCGACCGGTACGCCGCCGGACCGACCCTGGTCTTCAGGCTGCGCGTCACCGCCGCCGACAACGCCCGCGTGCACGCCCTCGCGCTGCGCTGCCAGATCCGCATCGAACCCGCCCGCCGCACCTACGACCCGGCCGAGGCCGACGGCCTGGGGGACCTCTTCGGCGAGCGCTCACGCTGGGGCAGCACGCTCAAGCCGGTGCAGTTCGCGCAGATCCCGCTGATGGTCCCCGGGTTCACCGGGGAGACCGACGCCGACCTCGTCGTGCCCTGCACCTACGACATGGACATCGCCGCGACCCGTTACCTCGCCGCGCTCACCAGCGGTGAGGTTCCGCTGCTGATGCTGTTCTCCGGTACGGCGTTCACCGGAGCCGGCGGTTTCCAGGTCGAACCCGTCCCCTGGGACCGGGAGGCGGCCTTCGGGATGCCGGTCGCCACCTGGCGGGAGATGGTCGAACAACACTTCCCCGGATGCGGCTGGATCCGGCTGCCGCGCGACACCATGGACGCCCTCCTCGCCTACCGCTCCCGGCACGCGCTGCCCTCCTGGGAGGCGACCCTCAAGGCCCTGCTCGACGACAGCGGTGCCGCGGACCCGCCCCGCAGGGACCCGCTGCGCGCACTCACCGCCACCACCGGAAGGACCCCACCGTGACCGCGCCCGCGTTCGCCCCCGAGACCGAGGAACGGTTCGCCCTCGCCCGGCAGGTGGCCGACGCGGTCCTCTTCGAAGGCTATGTGCTCTACCCGTACCGCGCCTCGGCGGCCAAGAACCGGCTGCGCTGGCAGTTCGGGGTGCTCGTGCCGCCCGCCTGGGGCGCCGCGTGCGAGGAACACGACTTCCAGCACACCGAGTGCCTGATGGAACCGAAGGCGGGGGCGACCCTCTCGGTCGAGGTGCGCTTCCTGCACGCCCGACGGCGCACGGTACAGCGAATCCGCCCGGACGGCGGCTACGAGACGGTGCCCGAGCTCCGCCTCGACGACCGGGTGCTGGTGCCCTGGGACGAAGGGGAGGAGGAGCACGTCGAGGTGGTCGTGTCGATGGACGAGCTCCTCGGCGACGGCGTCACGCATCCCTTCCGACGCCCCGCCCGGGAGGACACCGCACCCGTTCTGGACGCCGCCGGCCGCACCGTCGGCCGACTGGTCCGACGCGGAGCGGAGATCAGCGGGACGATCCGGCTGTCCGCCGCCGAGATCGACGGCCCCTACCGGACCATGCGGCTGACCGCCGTGGTGGAGAACACCAGCGACTGGACACCCCCCGACGGCGGCGGCGCCGACCGGGACGCGGCGCTGCCGCACTCCCTGGTGGCCACCCACACGCTCATGGCCCTCAGCGCCGGATCGTTCCTGTCGATGACCGATCCCCCCGAGTGGGCCAAGGCCGCGGTCGCCGGCTGCCGCAATCTGCACACCTGGCCCGTACTGGCCGGCGAACCCGGCCGCGCCGACCTGGTGCTGTCCTCGCCGATCATCCTGGAGGACCATCCCGCCATCGCGCCGGAGAGCCCCGGCGCGCTCTACGACGCCACCGAGATCGACGAGATCCTCGCGCTGCGCACCGCGGCCCTCACCGACGAGGAGAAACGCGAGGCCCGCGGCACCGACGAACGGGCCGCCGCCGTGATCGACCTGGCGGACTCGATGCCGGCCGAGGTCCTGGAACGTCTGCACGGGGCGGTGCGCAGCCTGCGCGAGGTGACCGGCCCGGGCCTCGCCACCCAGGACGGCGGCTTCCCCGACGAGTACGGAGTGCGGCGGCCCGACACCCCCTGGTGGGACCCGGCGAGCGAGGCGGGCTTCGACCCGGAGCGCGACCGGGTGGACGTGGACGGCCGGTCGGTGGGCCGGGGCAGCCGCGTCGAGCTGCGCCCGGGCCTGCGGCGCACCGACGCGCAGGACATCTTCCTGCAGGGCCGCACCGCGACGGTCGAGGCGGTGCTGCACGACGTCGACGGCCAGGTGCACCTGGCGGTCACGGTCGACGGCGACCCGGGCGCCGACATCCGCCGCGAGCAGGGACGGTTCCTGTACTTCCAGCCCGACGAGGTCACACCGCTGGAGGACGACGTATGAACCCCTCCCCGCAGCCGGGCCCCAGAGCCCTGGTGGCCGGCATCGGCAACATCTTCCTCGGGGACGACGGCTTCGGCGTGGAGACCGCCCGCCGGCTCGCCGAGCGCGAGCTGCCCGGACACATCGAGGTCGTGGACATCGGGGTGCGCGGAGTGCACCTCGCGTACCAGCTCCTGGACGGTTACGACACCCTCGTCCTGGTGGACGCCACGGCACGCGGCGAAGCCCCCGGCACGCTGTACGTGATCGAACACGACCTCGGCGAGAGCGCTTCGCCCGCCGCCCCCGCGCTGGACGGTCATCGGATGACCCCCGACGCCGTGCTGGCGCTGCTGGGCACCCTGTGCGCCGGGACCGGCGCCGAGCCACCACGCCGCGTCCTGGTCGTCGGATGCGAACCGGCCTCGGTGGAGGAGGGCATCGGTCTCAGCGCGCCGGTCTCCGACGCCGTACCGGAGGCTGTCCGGCTGATCGAAGAGCTGCTGCGGGACGGCGAGCCGACCCGGGCGCAGGCCTCAACCACTGAGGCCTCGACATGAGGAGAGAGACGGGATGAAGAAGATCGTCATCGGTGGAGCGGCCCTCGCCGCCATGGTCGCCGTCGTCGTCGAGGTGTTCCCCGACGTACGGCGCTACCTGCGTATCCGACGGATGTGAATCGTGCCGCGACCGGTGCGCCGCGCGGTTGCGTCGAACGGCGTACCCGCCGGCCGGTCACGGCGTGCCGGGCCGTGCGGCCCGGCGCGCGAGCCTCTAATGAAATCCGACCGGAGGCACGCCACGGACGGGAAGGACGCCAGACCCATGCACGAGATGTCCGTCGCGCTGGCCGTCGTCGACCAGGTGGCAGAGGCCGCCGCGCGGGCCGGCGACGTCACGGCGGTGCGATCGGTACGACTCCAGGTGGGCGAACTGGCCGGTGTGGTACCCGACGCGCTCGCCTTCTCCTTCGAACTGGCCTGCGCCGGAACCCTGCTGGAAGGCGCCGAACTGGTCACCGAGGCGGTGCCGGGGCGGGCCCGCTGCACGCCCTGCGCACACGACTGGGCCGTCGGCATGCCACCCCGGCTGACCTGCCCCGAGTGCGGCGGCACGCGGACCGACCTGCTGACCGGCCGGGAGCTGCAGATCATCGACGTGCAATGGGAGGACGGCGGCCTTCCGCACGCGCCCACCCGCGAACCGATCTCCGAGGAGCGCTGAACCATGTGTCGTGTCGTCGACCTGCGCCAGGCCGTACTCGCGAAGAACGACGCGAGCGCCCAGGAACTGCGCGCCCACCTCACGGCCCGAGGCACCGCGGTCGTCAACCTGCTGTCCAGTCCCGGCAGTGGCAAGACCGCGCTGCTGGAGCAAGAGCTGCTGCGGGCACGCGAGCGGTCCGTTCCGGTCGCGGCGCTGAGCGCCGACCTGGCCACCGAGAACGACGCGGCCCGCCTCGCGCGTTCGGGCGTCCCGGTCAAGCAGGTGCTCACCGACGGACTGTGTCATCTGGAGGCGGGGATGCTCGCCGGGCACCTGGACGGGTGGCTGCCCGACGACACGCGGCTGCTGTTCGTGGAGAACGTCGGCAACCTGGTCTGCCCGGCCTCCTACGACCTGGGGGAGACCCTGAGGGTCACCCTCGCCTCCGTGACGGAGGGCGAGGACAAGCCGCTCAAGTACCCCACCGCCTTCGGCCTCGCCCACCTGGTGGTGGTCACCAAGACCGACATCGCCGAGGCCGTCGAGTTCGACGAGGCCGCGTTCCGCGCGAACGTGGAGCAGGTCAACCCGGGAGTCGAGGTGGTCCTGACCTCGGCGCGCCGCGGGCAGGGAGTCGGCGCGCTGCTCGACAGGGCGCTGGCCGCCGCGGACGGCGCACCCGTCCACGCGCCGGTCATGGCCCGGCTGTCCCATCACCACGGCCACACGCACGAGACCGACGGTCACCCGCACGAGCCCGACACGCACACGCACCCGGAAGCCACCGGCACGATGGCCCACACCCACTCGTGAGCGGTCCGCAGGCCCCGACCGCCGTCGCCGAGGACACCACCCCGCGACGCCGCCGGGTGACCGTCCGGGGAGTGGTGCAGGGGGTCGGCTTCCGGCCCTACCTGTACGGCCTCGCCACCGAACTCGCGCTGGCCGGACACGTGACCAACACTCCAGAAGGTGTCGTCGTGGAGGTCGAGGGCACCGCCTCGGCCGTGGCCCGGTTCTGCGACCGGATCGCCGCCCAGGCACCCCCGCTGGCCCGCGTGGAGTCCGTCCACCACCGGGAGGTTCCTCCGGCCGGCGGGACCGCGTTCACCATCCTCACCTCCCGCACGGACGGACCGGCCCGCACCCTGGTCTCCCCGGACTGCGCCACCTGCGCCGACTGCCTCGCCGAGCTGTCCGACCCGGCGGACCGGCGCTACCGCCACCCGTTCGTCAACTGCACCCACTGCGGCCCACGCTTCACGATCGTCACCGGCGTGCCGTACGACCGGGCCCACACCACCATGGCCGGCTTCGCGATGTGCGCCGACTGCGCCCATGAGTACGCGGATCCGGCCGACCGCCGCTTCCACGCGCAGCCGGTCGCCTGCCCCGCGTGCGGGCCGCGTCTGCGGCTGCTGGCCCCGCGGTCCGAGCACGTCACGGGGGCGGACCCGGTCGGTGACGCCCGCGCACTGCTGTCCGCCGGCGCCATCCTCGCCGTGAAGGGACTGGGCGGCTACCACCTGGCGTGCGACGCCACCAACGAGTCGGCGGTCGCCCTCCTACGACGCCGCAAGGCACGCGGCGACAAGCCGTTCGCCCTCATGGCCAGGACCGCGGACGACGTCCGTCACCTCGTCCGGCTGAGTCCCGAGGAGCGGAACCTGCTCGAAGGACGGGCCAGGCCGGTCGTCCTGCTGCGGCGGCGTCCGCACCCCTCGTCCCCGGCCGGGGACCCGAGACCCGCCGAGGCCGTGGCGCCCGGCAGCCCCGACCTCGGGGTGATGCTGCCGTACACGCCCCTGCACCATCTGCTGCTCGGCCTGCCCGGCGACCCGGACGGACCCCGGCTGCTCGTCATGACCAGCGGCAACGTCTCCGGTGAGCCGATCGTCACCGACGACGCCGAGGCGTTGGAACGGCTCGCGCACCTGGCCGACGCCTGGCTCACCCACGACCGGCCGATCCACGTCCCGTGCGACGACTCCGTGGTCCGCGTCTGCGACGGGGAACCGTTGGTGATCCGCCGCTCCCGTGGATACGCGCCGCTGCCCCTCTCCCTCCCGGTGCCGGTGCGGCCGGCCCTCGCCGTCGGCGGAGACCTGAAGAACGCCTTCTGTCTCGGGGCGGGCCGCCGGGCATGGCTGTCGGCGCACATCGGCGACATGGACGACGTCGGTACGCAGCGGGCCTTCGAGCGCGCGACGGCGCAACTGGAGTCCATCACGGGGGTGCGGCCCGAGACGCTGGCGTCCGACCGGCATCCCGGCTACCGCTCCGCCCGGTGGGCCGACCGGAACGCGGCGCAGCGGCCCGTGGTGCGGGTACAGCACCATCACGCGCACGTCGCCGCCGCGATGGCCGAGCACGGGCTCGACGGTACCCGGGCGGTGATCGGCGTCGCCTTGGACGGCACCGGCCACGGGGACGACGGCGCCGTGTGGGGCGGGGAGTTCCTGCTTGCGGACTACGACCGCTTCACCCGGTTCGGGCACCTCAAGTACGTTCCGCTGCCCGGTGGCGACGCCGCGGTCCGACGGCCCTACCGCATGGCGCTGGCCCATCTCTGGGCGGCCGGGATCGACTGGTCCGCCGACCTGGCCTGTACGACCGCCTGCCCTCCCGACGAACTCCGCCTGCTGCGAAGGCAGTTGGAGCGCGGCCTGAACTGTGTTCCCACGTCCAGCATGGGCCGGCTCTTCGACGTCGTGTCCTCTCTGGCGGGGGTGTGCCACCGCGCCGGATACGAGGCGCAGGCCGCCGTCGAGCTGGAGGGCGCTGCTGTGCACGCACCCGCCGAGGACACCACCGCGTACGCCTTCGCCCTGCACCCCCCGGAGGAGAGCGGGGACGGCGCGGTGCGGGCCGATCCGGCACCCGTACTCGCGGCGATCGTCGGTGACCTGCGCGCGGGCGTCGAGACCGCCCTGGTCGCGGCTCGTTTCCACCGGGCCGTGAGCGGCCTGGTCCACCGGATCTGCGCGCGGGCCCGGGAGCGGCACGGGCTGGACACGGTCGCCCTGACCGGCGGCGTCTTCGCGAACACGCTGCTCTCCTCGGCCTGCGCCACCACCCTGCGCGAGGACGGCTTCACGGTCCTGCGGCACCACCTGGTGCCGCCGGGCGACGGCGGCCTGGCCCTGGGCCAGTTGATGGTGGCCGCCCGGACCACTCCCACCGACTGACCACGCGCGACCCACAGCGAGGAGAGGCTCATGTGCCTGGCGGTACCCGGCAGAGTGCTGGACATCGAGGAACGGGACGGCACCCGGATGGCCACCGTCGACTTCGGCGGCGTGGTCAAGGAGGTGTGCCTGGAGTACCTGCCCGACCTCCAGGTCGGCGAGTACGCCATCGTCCACGTCGGGTTCGCCCTGCAACGGCTGGACGAGGAGTCGGCACGACACACCCTCGAACTCTTCGCCGAACTCGGCCTGCTGCAGGAGGAGTTCGGCGACCCCTGGGAAGCGGCGGCGGCGGAGACGGGTTCGGCCCCGGTGGAAGAGGTGCACAACCAGTGAAGTACATCGAAGAGTTCCAGGACCCGGAGCTGGCGCGCCGGCTCCTCGACGACATCCACGCCACCGTCACCAGGCCGTGGGCGCTGATGGAGGTGTGCGGAGGGCAGACACACAGCATCATCCGGCACGGCATCGACCAACTCCTGCCGGATGAGGTCGAGTTGATCCACGGACCCGGTTGTCCGGTGTGCGTGACCCCGCTGGAGGTCATCGACAAGGCCCTGGAGATCGCCTCCCGGCCGGAGGTGATCTTCTGCTCCTTCGGCGACATGCTGCGCGTGCCGGGCACCGGACGGGACCTGTTCCAGGTCCGCGGGGAGGGCGGTGACGTCCGTGTCGTCTACTCGCCGCTCGACGCGCTGCGGATCGCGCGGCAGAACCCGGACCGTGAGGTGGTGTTCTTCGGCATCGGCTTCGAGACCACCGCACCACCCAACGCCATGACGGTCCATCAGGCCCGGAAGCTGGGCATCGGCAACTTCAGCATGCTGGTGTCCCATGTCCGGGTACCGCCGGCCATCGAGGCGATCATGTCGTCGCCGAGCTGCCGGGTGCAGGGCTTCCTCGCGGCCGGACACGTCTGCAGCGTGATGGGCATGGGGGAGTACCCGGAACTGGCAGAACGCTTCCGGGTTCCGATCGTCGTGACCGGTTTCGAGCCACTGGACATCCTCGAAGGGGTGCGCCGGGCCGTTGGCCAGCTGGAACGCGGGGAGCACACCGTCGACAACGCCTACGCCCGTGCCGTCCGACCGGAGGGCAACCCGGCCGCCCGCGCCATGCTGGAGGACGTCTTCGAGGTCACCGACCGTGCCTGGCGCGGCATCGGGGTGATCCCCGACAGCGGCTGGCGGCTGTCGTCGAAGTACCGCGACCACGACGCCGAGCACCGCTTCTCGGTCGACGGCATCCGGACCGAGGAGCCGGCCGAGTGCCGCAGCGGCGAGGTCCTGCAGGGACTGCTCAAGCCGCACGAGTGCGAGGCCTTCGGCACCCTGTGCACCCCCCGCACCCCGCTCGGAGCCACCATGGTCTCCAGCGAGGGCGCCTGCGCCGCGTACTACCTCTACCGGAGGCTGGACATGCCCGCCGCCAAGACCCGGGAGGCGACCCCCGTTGTCTGACACCACCGATCTTCCCGCCCCCGCCGCCCTGGACGTCGAAGGGTGGACCTGTCCGGCGCCGCTGCGTGACCGGCCCCGCGTCGTCATGGGCCACGGCGGCGGTGGGGTCCTCTCCGGCGAACTGGTCCAGCAGATCTTCGCGCCCGCCTTCGGGGGCGAGGTGCTCGCCCAGATGGGTGACGCGGCCGTGCTGTCCCTGGGCGGTGCCCGGCTGGCGTTCTCCACCGACTCCTACGTGGTGCGGCCGCTCTTCTTCCCCGGCGGCTGCATCGGCGACCTGGCGGTCAACGGCACCGTCAACGACCTCGCCATGAGCGGCGCCCGTGCCGCCTACCTGTCCTGCGGGTTCATCCTGGAGGAGGGCGTCGAGCTGGACGTCCTCACGCGGGTGTCCGAGGCGCTGGGGGCGGCCGCGCGCACCGCCGGCGTGGAGGTGGCCACCGGGGACACCAAGGTGGTGGAGGCCGGACACGGCGACGGGATCTACATCAACACCGCGGGCATCGGTCTCGTCCCGGCGGGCGTCGATCTGCGTCCGCAGCGGGTCGTCCCCGGCGATGTCGTGATCGTCAGCGGTGCCATCGGTCTGCACGGGGTGGCGGTCATGAGCGTCCGGGAGGGCCTGGAGTTCGGAGTGGAGATCAAGAGCGACTGCGCGCCGCTCGGCGGCCTGGTCGACGCCATGCTCGCCGTCACCCCGGATCTGCACGTACTGCGCGACCCCACCCGGGGCGGCCTGGCGGCCTCGCTCAACGAGATCGCGCAGGCCTCGTGCACCGGGGTGGTGGTCCGGGAACGCGAGGTCCCGGTCCCGCCGGCCGTGGCCAATGCCTGCGCCATCCTCGGCCTGGACCCCATGTACATCGCCAACGAGGGCAAGCTGGTCGCCTTCGTCCCGCGTGAGCACGCCGGCGCGGTCCTCGACGCGATGCGGGCCCATCCGCTGGGAGCGGACTCCGTGATCATCGGTGAGGCCGTCGAGGAGCATCCCGGCATGGTCGTGGCCCGGACCGGCCTCGGGGGAACACGGGTGGTCGATCTGCCGATCGGGGAGCAGCTGCCGCGGATCTGCTGACCGGGGTGCCGCTCGCCGAGGGCCCGACCGTCCGTGCCCCGAACAGCCGTCAGGGCCCGCCCGGCACGATCCGCCGGAGGGGCCCTGACCTGGTCATGGTCAGCGCTCGGACGGCGGGTCCTGCGGGTCCACGCCGGACTTGGCGGAGGCGTCCCGGGTGCCGCTGGGCCGCCGGGAACGGCCCCTGCGTCCGGTGTCCCGCTTCCCCTTCTCGTCCGCGTCGCCGTACTCCTCGCCGCGCGCACTGCGACTGTCGACCGTGTCGCCGGGAACGGACTTCTTCTCCTCCGCGGACTCCTGCCGGCCCGGACCCTTCTCGCCGGCCTCCTCCGCACGGAAGGAGCGGCGGGCGCTCGGGTTGTCCTGTTGCCGTTTCTCGTCCACGTCGGGCGACCAGCCGTGCTGGCCGGTCCCCTGATGACGGCTGGGGCCCTTTCCGTGCGGTGGCTCGGACGAAGGGGATTTCTTGGGCATGGTCCGACCTGCCTGTTCATGGTCAGTGGGGGACGCACGATCACGCGTCGCCAGAACAGGTCAATTATCCCTTATCGATAAATTTCGAGCATGTCGTGGCTGTTCCTGGTCCGCCGTGGATGTCCACCATCGAGGTCGCGGCGCCCGGCGGCCGGAAAGCGGTGCTGAACCTGTGGGGAACCTGAGAATTTGTGTGCCCTCTACAGTGCCCGGGCAGACGCCGCCCTTATGAGCACCCCCCACCGGAGCACGGTAGACAAGCCCGCGGAGCAGAGCCTGGGCGGGCGAGTGGTGCCCCCCTTCGTCCCCATGCCGACGCCACGGCGCAGAAGCGGCGGACGTGGCTTTTCGTCGGCGCTGCGCGGCGGGCGGGTGGCGGGGCTCGACGGATTGCGGACCGTCGCCGTGGTGCTGGTGATCGTCTATCACCTGGAGCCGGACGCCGTGCCCGGAGGGTCGGTGGCCGTGGACGTCTTCTTCACGATCAGCGGGTTCGTCATCACCCGGCTGCTGCTCGCCGAGTACGCCCGTACCGGCAGCGTCGACCTGCGGTCGTTCTACCGGCGGCGCTGGCTGCGGCTGGGGCCGGCCATGCTGGTGATGTGCGCGGTCACCGCCCTGCTCTCGGTGGCGCTCCCGCTGCCGCTGTTCGACGGGGCGTGGGCGGCGGCGGCGCTGGCCGCGGCCTCGGTGGTCAATCTCGTACGGGCCGGGGAGCCCGGACCCTACTCGGACCTCACGGCGCCGCTCAGCCACACCTGGTCGCTGGGAGTGGAGGAACAGTTCTATCTGGCCTGGCCGCTCGTGCTGCTGGTGCTGCTGCGGAACGCGACGGCGCGGACCGTGCTGGGCTGGGTGGCGGCCCTGTGCGTCCTGCCCTTGCTCTGGCGGGCGGTGCTGTGGGACCCCACGGCGGCGCACCGCATCTACAACGGCCCCGACACCCGCGCCGACCAGCTCCTCGTGGGAGCGCTGCTGGCCGTCGCCTTGGCCCGACTGCGGGCCGACGACCCCCGACTGGCGCTGTTGCGTCGCTGGGTGGGACGGTTGTGCTGGCCCGCGCTCGCGCTGCTGGGGCTGATCGCCTGGCAGGTCCCGATCACCGAGGCGAGCGGCTGGAACCCCGTGTGGTTCACGGTCGGGTTCCTGGCCGCCGCGGTTCTGTCGGCCGTGGTGGTGGCCGCGCTGGAGCTGTGCCCGGGGGCGTGGCCCTCCCGGTTGCTGTCCGTGTCCGCGGCGGTGTGGGTGGGGCGCAACCTCAGCTATGGGATGTACCTGTGGCACTACCCCGTCATCAGGTTGCTGTCCGACCTCGGCGTGCAGGGCGGCCGGTTGCTTCCCGCCGGGTTGGCGGCGACGGTCGCTGCGGCTCTCGCCTCGTACGTCCTCGTCGAACGGCCCTTGTCCCGACGTGACCGCTCCCGCGTACGACGACCGCTGGAGCCGGTCGCCGCCCCGGCGCGTCCACCAGCCCTGTGACCAAGCATCGTGAGGCGGGCCAAGGTCTCTCGCACGTGGCGTCGAGGCAAATTCATGTGACAGACACGGCGCGGGCAACTGTACTTCCCCCGTGGTCGACTACAGGCAACAGCACAGCGCGGACTGGCTCCGTCACTTCGCGCACCGCGGACATCACGCGGCCCGACCCTTGGCGGCCGGGGTCGAGGGCGCCGTCTACCGGCTCGACGAGGGCATGGTCGCCAAAGTGTGGAGCGGCAGACCACCGGCCGACCTCACCCTGACCCGCCAGGTGTACGCGGACATCGCTCGCCACCCCTTGCCCTTCGCCACACCGGACATCGTCGAGGTCGAGGAACACGAGGGCGTCCTCGTCACCTACGAACGTGAGCTGCCGGGATCACCCTTCGCCCAGGACTCACCGGCCCGACCCGAAGAACCCGACGTGCCCGGTGAGGAGACCGACGCTCTCCTCACCGTCCTGAGCGCACTGGCCACCGTCCCGGGCACCAAGGCCATGCGACAGCTCACCGTCCAAGGCGACGACCGCCCACTCTGGGCGGGCCACACACGCTTCCCCGACGCCCTCGCCGGCCTCGTCGAACGCGCCGTACGCCGTCGCGGCAACGTGCTCGACGCCCATGTCACCGACCTTCCCGCGAAGGTCGCACGAGCCGTTCAGTCACTGAGAGCGCTGCCCGACACCGCCGTCACCGTCATCCACGGCGATCTCGTGCCGCCCAACCTGCATGTCGACGACCGGGGCCACCCCGTCGCCCTCCTCGACTTCGGTTTCTTCACCACCGCGGGCGACCCCGCCTTCGAGGCCGCCGTCACCGCCGCCATCTGGGACATGTACGGACCGCACGCCGAGGAGCGCACCACTGCCCTCACCCGACTCTTCGCCACCGAGCTGCACCACGACCCGGACACCCTGGCGCTCTACCAGACGGTCTACGCCCTCACCACCTCCGACCTGTTCAGCCCCGACGGCAGCGACGGCCACTTCCGCTGGTGCGCCGCCCTCCTCGATCGCGGGCCCTGGTGATCGATACAGCTAGCCGCTAGAGGTTGTCCCGTAACCAGTGGTGCGGCTGGGGCGTTGGTCGGGCATGGGTGGGGTGATCTCTGCAGATGATCCGAAGTGGATCGAGCCGTTTGCGGGTCTGACCGAGGGGCAGTTCGCGAGGCTGGTGGCACTGGTACGGCGCCGAGGTGGCGACGTTCAGCGTGGCCGGCCTTGGCGGCTGTCGCTCGAGGATCGGGTGTTGCTGGTGGCGACGTACTGGCGCACGAATCTCACGTTGCGGCAGGTGGCGCCGCTGTTCGGAATCTCAAAGTCCGCGGCTGACCGCATCTTGGACCATCTCGCACCGCTGCTGGCGATCTCGCCGGCCCGACGGCCGCGCAAGGACACCGTCTACATCGTCGACGGCACCCTGGTGCCCACCCGCGACCGCAGCATCGCCGCCTCCAGCAAGAACTACCGGTACTCGACCAACCTGCAGGTCGTTATCGACGCCAACAGCCGCCTGGTCGTGGCCATCGGCCTCCCGCTTCCCGGCAGCCGCAACGACTGCCGGGCCTTCACGGAGTCCGGCATCGACCGCGCCTGCCGCGGAGCCCCCACCATCGCCGACGGCGGATACCAAGGCACTGGCCTCCTCATCCCGCACCGCAAACGACGAGGCCAGAGCCACCTCAGCCCATCGCAGGAGGCAGAGAACGCCGTCCATCGCCGGGCCCGAGCACGGGTGGAACACGCCCTGTCGCGGCTGAAGAACTGGAAGATTTTGCGGGACTGCCGACTCAAGGGCGACGGAGTGCACCAAGCCATGCTCGGCATCGCCCGACTCCACAACCTAGCCCTCACTGGATAACTCACACCCCATACGGGACAACCTCTAGCCGTTCCGGCCGTGCTCGGGCTCCACCGGGAGCCACAGTTCGGCGTCGGCCTCGGTCTGCTCCGGCGACAGACGGATGCGCAGGATCTCGGGGCCGGTGCGGGTGCGGTACGGGTTCGACGGGAACCACTCGGTGAACACGTCCCGCCACAGCTCCTGGATGGCCCGCGGTACCGCGCCGGAGACGGTGAACACCGCCCAGGTGCCGGCCGGGACGGCCAACGTGGTCGTGCCCTCCGGAGCGGCCGCGGAGGTGATCACGCCGTGTATGTAGTCGAGTTCGGTGCCCTCGGCGCGGCTGGGGTCCAGGTCGTCGCAGACCGCGACGACGCCGTGCGGCTCCTGGTCCGACAGCTTCTCCAGCTGCTCCAGGGTCCGCGGGTCGATCCCCCGGACAAAACTCATGATCGCCTGGTTCGGCCCCGCATGCACGAGCGGTACCCGGGCCTTGAGCCCGACGACGGTGAAGTCCGCCCTGTCCACGACGCGGTACCGCATGGTGCTGCTTCCTTCGACGGTGAGGCGGAAGGCCATCCGCGACTGGGAGTTGAGGGCGGCTCCGGTGCGCCGGGCCTCGCCCGGTCCGATGCCGTGCATGGCGCGGAACGCCCGCGCGAACGCCTCGCCGGAGCCGTAGCCGTAGCGCACCGCGATCTCCAGCAGCGTCCCACGCCCCGCGAGTACTTCGGCGCCCGCGAGGGTGAGCCTGCGGCGCCGGACGTACTCCGACAGCGGCATGCCCGCGAGCGCGGAGAACATCCGGCGCAGGTGGTACTCCGAGGTGCCCGCGAGGCGTGCCAGCTCCTCCATCTCGACGGCCTGGTCGAGATGGTCCTCGATGTGCTCCATGGCCTGGTTCAGCCGCTCCAGCATGCCCGGCCTCCTCCCTCTTTCCCCAGACCCCGGCGGATCGCGATCTCCACGGGTGAGTACGCGCCGTCGGCCCGCTCCAGTTCGTAGGGCGTGGCCGGCATCAGCGGCGGCTGGGCCATGAAGCGCGGCCGTACCCCATGGTGCGGTTGCGCCGCGTGCACCAGGAACGGATGGCACAGGAAGACGTCGCCCGGCGACCCGGTGGCGAGGGCGAGTGGCCGGTGGTCGGACGCCGCCACCAGATCGGCGGCGAGGGTCAGTCCGCTCGCCCCGTCCTCCCCGTACTTCTCCAGCACCTTCGGCACGTCGAGGTGTGAGCCGACCCGGATCCGGGTCGGGGCGTCGTCCGTACCGACCTCGCTGAACAGGAACAGCATCAGCAGCGCCCGGCCCTGGGAACGCAGATTGGTGAAGTACCAGCTCTCGCCCTCGGGCAGATAGCTGCCTTCGACGTGCCAGCCCGCGTCGTCCGGTTCCTCCTCGTGCGGGAAGCGCAGCGGGAACGTGCCCAGCGAGTAACGCGGCTCCCAGCGCCCGGCGCCGACGAGCAGGTCGTACGCGTGATGCAGCGACGGGGAGTTGGGTGCGGCGGCGAACGGCCCTTGCGCCATGCCGGCAACCCAGTGCACGGGCCGCGTCCACGTCGACGGGTCGTCCGGGGCGCAGCCCGTCTCCCGCCACAGCAGCCGCGCGCAGTCCGCGGCCACGCGCGGCGCGACGGCGCCCTCCAGCTTCACGAAGCCGTCGCGGAGGAAACGGGATACCAAGGTGGTGTCATCCATGCCCCCATCGTGCGACGACACCGGCCCCGAGCACCCGACATCCGCCGCACCGCCTTTGTCGGGTGTTCATCGAGCTCCTTCCCCCTTCCGCTCTCCCACCTATCCGCTAACATAGCCTAATTAGCTAGATGAATATCCTAGTGGTGTCGAGGAGTGGCCGTGGACTTCGGGCTGACCGACGAGCAGGACCTGTTGCGGGCGACGGCACGGGAGTTCGTGGCCGACGTGTGCCCGGCCGAGAAGGCCAAACTGTGGGACGAGGAGGGCGTCGTACCGCCCGAACTGTTCCGGGGCATGGCCGACCTGGGGTGGTTCTCGCTGCCGTTCAGCGAGGACGAGGGCGGGGACGGCGGGGGGCCGCTGGAGCTGATCCTGATCGCCGAGGAACTCGGGCGCGCCAGCTTCGACGTCGCCATGTGCTACATCGGCGTACTCATCCCCGGGATCACCGTGTTCCGCTGGGGCAGCGAGGCGCAGCGCGACTTCATCCGCGAGCAGGTGATGACGGGGCGTCACCGGCTGGCCGTCGGCCTGAGCGAACCGGACAGCGGGTCGGACGCCGCGGCCCTGCGCACCACGGCCGAGGACCACGGGGACCACTTCCTCGTCCGCGGGCAGAAGGCGTGGTGCACCGGTGGCGGTCTGCCGGACACGACCATCGCGACCTACGTACGCACCGGCCCCCGCGAGCCCAAGCACGGCGGCATCAGCCTGCTGCTCGTCGACCCGGCGACCCAGGGTGTCGAAGTACGCCGGACGCCCACGCTCGCCCGGCACATCCTGGGCACCAACGAGGTCTTCTTCCATGACGCCCTGGTGGCCAAGGAGAACCTCGTCGGCCCGCGCGACGAGGGCTGGAAAGTCATGCTCTCCAACATCGAACTGGAGAAGGTGATCATCACCGGCGGTTATCTCGGCGCCGCCCAGGCCACCCTCGACGAGATGCTGGAGTACGCCCGCACCCGGCACGCCTTCGGCCGGCCGATCGGCAACTTCCAGGCACTGGCCCACGCCATGGCCGATCTGCAGACCGAGATCGACTCGGCCCGGCTGCTCGCGTACCGCGCGGCCTGGCTGCTCGCCCAGGGCAGACCGTGCACACGGGAGGGCTCGATGGCGAAACTGAAGGGCTCGGAGACCTATGTGGCGGCGGCCAGGCTCGGGATGCAGGTCTGCGCGGGCCACGGCTTCTCCACGGAGAGTGTGATGAGTTTCCGCTACCGGGAGTCCATCGTCGCCACCATCTCCGGAGGGACCAGTCAGATCCAGCGCAACGGCATCGCCCGCAGCATGGGGCTCAGGTCCTACTGAGCCCCGCCGCCCGTGTCCTGCTGGGCCAGCCACTCGTTGTGCCGGTCGAAATGGCCCCGGTCCCGGGTCACCCAGATCCCGGAGGCCCGGGCCAGCACGGCCCGGGTCGGCAGCAGCACCATCTCGCCCGCGATGTACCAGCGCCTGCCCTCCCGCTTCTCCACCCACGCCCGGACCTCCAGCGGCCGCCCCACTGGCACCGGCTTCACGAAACTCACGCTCAGTTCCGCGGTGACGCTCAACACCCGGTGCAGCAGCGGCAGATGGCCGAGGCAGTCGTCGAGGACGGCCGCGGTCCAGCCCCCGTGCGCGACATCGGGCCCGCCCTCCTGATCGCGCGGGCAGGACAGCTCGAACCGTGCCGCCCCGTCCTCGTCGAGCCGCTCGTGCTCCACCCCCAGCCGACAGGAGCCGGCGGCGCGGCACGCCCCGCACAGGGCCACCCCGCCAGGGGTGCGCGGCGGCTCCTGGAAGTCCGAGCCGGCCCAGGGCCCCGTAGGTGTCGTCGCGGACATGGTGTGACTCCTCTTGTCAGGCGGCTCTTGTCAGACATCGGCCAGCAGCGGGCGCAGTTTCCCGGCGATGAGCTGGACCTGGCGGGCCACCATCTCCTCGGGCATCCCGGCCAGCGAGGCCCACAGGAACACGCCCTCCACGGGCAACCCTGCCACGTACGCCCTGATGGCATCGGCGGTGTCCTGTGGGGTGCCGTACAGGAACTGGCCCACGCCACTCGCGCGCAGCCCCGTCTCCCGCCACTTCTCGGGGTCGATGGGGCGGGGAGCGGGCTGGTCGGTCCCCTCCACCATGTACCGGCGGTAGCTGTCCCATTGGTAGGCGAGGTGCTCGCGCACCACCGGCCAGTCGCCGTCGGGGTCCTCGGTCACGAACGTGGTGAACGAGCCCTGCATCCGGGCCGCCGACCCGTCGTACCCGCTCTCGGCGAGTCCCTCCCGGTACGGCGTCAGCAGCGCCGGGTTGAGCGACAGCAGTCCCGCGCCGAGCCGGCCGGCCCGCCGGGCGCCCTGGGGACCCTGGTAGCCGAGCCAGATCGGCAGCGGATCCTGTACCGGGCCGGGCGTGACCCGGGCCTCGGCCCACAGGCCGCGGATCTCCCGGACGCGTTGGTCGGTCGTGGTGTAGCGCTTGGCGAGGTCGGCCCCGTACAGCCGGTACTCGGGCACCCGGTAGCCGGTGCCGAGCCCCAGGTCCAGGCGGCCGTCGCTGATGATGTCGACGACGGCGGCCTGTTCGGCGATCTCGGGGGCCGCGTGCAGGGGTGCCGGGATGACGGCGGTGCCCAGGCGCACCCGGTGGGTGCGGGCGGCGGCCGCGGCCGCCATGGTGAGCGGCTGCGGGAGGTACCCGTCCTCGAAGCCGTGGTGTTCGGAGAACCACACCGAGTCGATGCCGAGCCGGTCCGCCTCCTCGCACATCTCCAGGGCGAACCCGTACACCCGCGACCAACTCCGCTGCCACGGCGGCGGGTTGCGCAGATCGAAGTAGATGCCGACCTTCACGAGAGGCCTCCTGTCGGGTTGGCCGCGAGTCGGATCGTCGCGCGTGCGACGGCCACTCCGTCCCCGGGCCGCAGCAGTCGTACCGGGCGCAGTTCCAGCGCCTCGATCTCCGGGAGGTCCTCCACCATCGCCGAGATCCGCAGGACGGTCTCCTCAAGGGCCGCCAGATCCACCCCCGGACCGCCCACCCGGCCGTCCAGCAGCGGGGCGGCCCGCAACGAGCGGACCATCTCCCGGGCGTCGCGGTCGCTGAGCGGGGTGACGCGGTGAGCGACGTCCGCCATCAAATCGGCGTAGTCCCCGGTGAGACCGAAGGAGACCACCGGACCGAAGACCGGATCGGCGCCGACGGTGAGGAACCCGTCCGGACCCGGACCCGGACGGGCGTCGCGTACGGCGATGCCGTACGCGGCCAGCAACTCGGCGGCCACCGCTGCCGGGACCGGGCCGGGGTCGCACGCGGCGACCAGCGACCGGGCGCGCTCGGTGTCGACATCCGGGAGATCCGGTACGACGCCCGCCGGAGTACCGCGCCAGGCCTGGTAGGCCGCCGCGTGTCCGAGTGAGGCGGCCGCCGCCTCCGGGAACGTGTACGTCGGGACCACCAGGTCGCCCCGGTGCAGGAGATCGGCGACGCCGGCGCCGCCCAGGAAACTGGCCACCACCGTCTTGTCGGGCCGGGCCGCGGCCGCGTCCAGGATCGCCGACGCCACCTCGTCGGGCTTGTCCGCCAGCGGCGGCATGAACAGTACGATCGCCGCGTCGACGCCGTCGTCGGCCAGGACCGCGTCCAGCGCCTGCCGGTAGTGCGCGGCGGTGGCCTTGGGGGTCAGGTCGACCGGGTTGGCGACCTCGCAGTGGGGTCCGAGCGCCGACCGCAGCTGTCGCTGGGTGCGGTCGCCGAGTGCGGGTACGCGCAACCCGCTCGCCGCGCACGCCCCGACCGTCAGCGCCGCCGGCCCGCCCGCGTTGGTGATCACGGCGACCCGGTCGCCCGGCGGGGGAGGTTGGTGGGCGAGCAGCAGAGCGACGTCGAACAGTTCCTGGAGGCTACGGGTGCGGATCACCCCGGACTGGGCGAACAGCGAACTCACCGCCGAGTCCGCGAGGCCCGGATGGACCGCGACGATCGGCTTGCGCGGTGCGATACGGCGGGCGACGCGCGCGAACCGGCGCGGATTGCCGAAGGTCTCGACGTGCAGCAGGATCACCGAGGTCGCCGGGTCCTCCTCCCACCACTGGAGCAGATCGTTGGTGGACACGTCCACGGCGTGCCCCACCGACACGAACCCCGAGAAGCCGAGCCGCAGCCGCCGGGCGAAGTCGAGCACCGCGAGTCCCAGCGGCCCGGACTGGCTGGACATCGCCACCCGGCCGGGCGTCGGCAGGGCGGGCGAGAAGGTCGCGGCAAGCCGCGCGGCGGGCGTCGTGTTGACCACGCCCATGCAGTTCGGGCCCACCAGCCGCATCCCGGAGGCACGGGCGAAACGGGCCAGTTCCAGCTCCGTCGCCCGCCCCTCCGCTCCTCTCTCCCCGAAGCCCGTCGACACGACGACCACCGCCTTGACCCCCGCGTCCGCACACTCCCGCACGACCTCGGGCACGGCTTCGGCCCGTACGGCGACCAGCGCCAGGTCCGGCGCCTCGGGCAGGGCACCGACGCGGGGATACGCCCGCGCCCCGGCGATCTGCTCGGCGCGCGGGTTGACCGGGAACACGCTGCCTTCGAAGCCGCCCCGCAGCAGGTTGGCCACGAGCTCGTGGCCGATCGTCAGCGGGTCGCGGTTGGCGCCGATCACCGCCACCGACCGGGGTTCGAGCAGCGGCCGCAGGGAACGCCGTACGGCCGTGTGTTCGCGACGCTCGGCCCGGGCGACGGCCAGGGTCTGCGGGTCGATGGCGATCTCGAAGTGGATGATCTGCCCGGGCGGCCCGGCCTCGACGCGGTAGCCGGAGCCGAGGAACACGTTGATCATCCGGGTGTTGTCGGCGAGGACGTCGGCTTCCAGTACCCGGATGCCCCGGGCGCGGGCGGCGGCGGCGATGTGCTCCAGCAGGAGCCTGCCGAACCCCTCGCTCTGGTGGTCGTCCCGGATGGTGAAGGTGACCTCGGCGTGCTCGGGTTCCTCGGGGTCGCGGACGTAGCGGACCAGGCCGGCGATCTCGTCGCCGGCCAGAGCGACGAGCGCCAGCTCGTTGAGGTAGTCGACGTGCGCGCCGCGCCGGATGACGTCGTCGCGGGCGCGGACCACCGGGCCGAGCGAGCGGTAGGCCAGGGTGGCCCGGGACAGGCTGCCGACGAAGGCGACCAGACGGTCGGCGTCCTCGGGCCGGACGGGCCTGAGGAAGGTGGACCGCCCGGTCCTGACCAGCCCGGGCCGTTCCAGGTCGTCGGGGTACGCGGGGGAGGGGGGAGTGGTCACCGGTGTTCCGTCGCCGACGCCGGTCAGACGGCGGCCTCCTGGGGAGTCTGCTCCGGCAGGCGGAAGAGCTCGTTGAAGGTGCCCCGGGTGACCCGCTCGCGAATGTCCTCGGACACGCCGTCGAACAGGTCGTGCAGGGTGGACTGGGTGTGGCCGTACGTGCCCTCCAGGTGGGGGTAGTCGTCGCCCCACATCACGTTGCGGTAGCCCGTCGACTCGACGATCTCCACCGAGCTCTTGTCGTGCTGGAAGGACGCGTACACCTGCTGCCTGATGATCTCGCTGGGCAGCCGGCTCAGCTTGGGCCGCACGAACATGCCGTGCTGGCGGTAGGCCTCGTCCATCCGGTCGCCGATGGCCGGCACCCAGCCCGCGCCACCTTCCGCGATGAGGATCCGCAGGTCGGGATGGCGGTCCAGCGCGCCGCCCGCGACCAGGTGGGACACCACCCGCATGCCCGGATAGGTGGTCTCCATGTAGTTGACGACCGCACCGCCGGGTCCGCGGAAGACGACGTTCTCGCCGCCCGTGCCGATGTGGAAGCCGAGCACCAGGCCGGCTCGCTCGACCGCGGTCCACAGCGGCTCCCAGCGGTCGAGGGCGTACTCCTCGCCCGGCCGGGTCGAGCACGGCAGGAAGACCGCCTGGAAGCCCAGTTCGGCGACCCGCTCGACCTCGGCGACCGCGTCGTCGATGTCGGCCGTCGAGACACACGCGGTCGTGATGACGCGCTTGTTCTTGCGGAGGATCTCGTCGTACGCCCAGTCGTTCCAGGCCCGGACGGTCTCCCGGGCCAGTTCCCGGTCGGTGATCGAGACGAGCCAGAAACCCATGGAGGGGAAGGCCAGTTGGCCCCACACGCCCTCCTGGTCGAGGTCCTTGAGCCGGACCTTCAGGTCCCAGGCGCCCGGCGGACGCATGGCATCCATGAAGTCGCCGAGCTGACGGTCGATGCGTTCACCGTCGATGTAGAGCATCTCGTACTTCTCGCCGCGCTCACTGCGCGGCGCCCGCGCCCCGAGCCGTGCGGACAGCCTCTCGGTCCACACGTCGGCGGGTTCCATCACATGGGAGTCCCCGGAGTTGACCCAGATCTTCGTCATGACGCCCCTTCGGGTCAATGGATGCAATCAGTTAGCGATTTTAGGTGTATGGGCGGTCGAATGGAAGGCCGGACCGATGAGAGACTGGCTCCGGGCGCGAAGCGGCCGCGGAGCGCCGGATCAGCCCCGGCGTCGCTCGATCTCGTCCGCCAAGCGCGGCAGCACCTCGAAGAGGTCCCCCACCACGCCGTGATCGGCGAGCTCGAAGATCGGGGCGTCGGGGTCCTTGTTGACGGCGACGATGGTCTTGGACGTCTGCATGCCGGCCCGGTGCTGGATCGCGCCGGAGATGCCCGCGGCCAGGTAGAGCTGCGGGGAGACCTGTGTGCCGGTCTGGCCGACCTGGTGACTGTGCGGGTACCAGCCGGCGTCCACGGCGGCCCGGGAGGCCCCGACGGCCGCGCCCAGGAGGTCGGCGACCCGCTCGACGACGGCGAAGTTCTCGGCCCCGCCCACGCCCCGGCCGCCGGAGACCACGATGTCGGCCTCGGTCAGCTCGGGACGGTCCCCCCGCTCGCGCGGGGTGCGGGACAGCACCCGTACGGCGGTGGCCGCCGGGCCGAAAGTGATGTCCTGCTTCTCGACGGCGGGGGTGACCGGGGCCGGCTCGGGCGCGACGGCGTTCGGCTTGACCGTGATGACCGGCGCGCCCCGGGTGACGTGTGCGGTGACCTGGTAGGTGGCCGCGAACGCCGACTGCTCGGTGACCGGGCCGTCCGACCCGGCGAACACGTCCACCGCGTCGGTGATGAGACCGGACCCCAGCCGCAGGGCGACCCGGGCGGCGATCTCCTTGCCCTCTGGACCGGACGGCAGCAGGATCGCCGCCGGTCCGGTGCGTTCGGCGATCTGCGTGAGGGCGTCGACGGCCGGAGTGACGAGGTACTCGTCGACCTCGGGGGCGTCCACGACATGGATCCGGTGCGCACCGTACCGGCCGAGGGTCTCGGTGGCGGCGTCGGCGCCCGGCCCCAGGAAGACGGCCGAGGGTTCGCCCAACCGGCGTGCCAGGGTGAGCAGTTCGAGGGTCGGCTTGCGTACTGCGCCGTCCGTGTGGTCGACCAGGACGAGGATCTCGGCCACGGTGATGCACTCCTTTCGCCAGGGCCCGCTGGGCCGCGGGGGCCAGGGGTCAGATGAACTTCTTGGTGGTGAGGAACGCGGCCAGCCCGGCGCCGCCCGTACCGTCGTCGGTGACGATCTCTCCCTTGGTGCGCGCCGGGCGCCTGGTCGCGGCGTCCACGGCCGACCGGGCGCCGGCCGGACCGACCTCGGTGGCGTCGATGCCGAGATCGGCGAGGTCGAGGGTCTCCAGAGGCTTCTTCTTCGCGGCCATGATCCCCTTGAAGGAGGGGTAGCGGGCGTCCCCGGAGCGGTCCGTCACCGAGACGACGGCGGGCAGGGCGCCCTGGATCCGTACGGTCGCGCCGTCGCCCTCGCGGCGGCCGGTCACCGTGCGGTCCTCGATCGCCAGGTCCTCCAGGTGGGTGACGGCCGGGACGCCGAGCCGCTCCGCCAGCATCGCCGGGACGACGCCCATGGTGCCGTCCGTCGAGGCCATCCCGCACAGGACGAGGTCGAAGCCGTGCCGCTCGATCGCCCTGGCCAGGACGAGGGACGTGCCGAAGGCGTCGCTGCCCTCGATGTCCTCGTCGCTCACATGGATCGCCGAGTCGCCGCCCATGGCCAGCGCCTTGCGCAGCGCGTCCCGGGCATCGTCGGGGCCGATCGTGAGGTAACTGATCTCGGCGTCGACACCCGACTCGGCGATCCGCAGGGCCTGCTCGACGGCGTACTCGTCGAGTTCGGACAGCAGCGAGTCGACCGAGTCCCGGTCGGTGGTGCCGTCCTCGGTGAAGGTGCGGTCCGCAGTGGCGTCGGGCACATGTTTCACGCAGACAACGATCTTCACAGCGCACGCTCCTGAACACTCCCGAAGGTCTAATGAGTGCTAATAGTTAACTATATCTGTCGACCTAGCGCGAGTCTGTCGAGCCCGGACTCCTGAATCCGTCGAATTGGTTGACTGATTGCGCTGATAGCTGGAAGATCTGGGCACTGAGCCGCGAGGAGGCGCCATGGTGGGTGACAGGCACACCGGTGACAGGTACTTCGAGCCACAGGTGGAGACCATGCCCCGCGAGCGACTGCGGGCGCTCCAGGAGGAGCGCGTCCTGGAGCTGGTGGAGTACGCCTACGCCAACTCCGCCTTCTACCGGGAACTCTGGGACGAGCACGGCGTACACCCGCGCGACATCCGTTGTCTGGAGGACTTCCGCGCCCGGATCCCCTTCATCACCAAGGACATGTTCCGCTCCTACCGGGCCCGCACCGGCGACCCGTTCGGCGGTCTGCTCTGCGTCCCGGTCGAAGAGCTGACCTCGGTCTCCTCCAGTTCCGGCACCACCGGCGACCCGGAGTTCTTCGCCGAGATCTGGCAGGACGCGCCGCCCCTGGTGACCGCGCAGGTGCGTGACCTGTGGGAGCTCGGACTCAGGCCGGGAGACCGGGTGCTCAGCCCGCCCGGCACCTTCCGCAACCTCATGGACCCCGGCTACCAGGCGCTCGGCGCCGTGGTCATCGAGGTGGACACCTGGCTGGGGAAGATGCACGAGGTGGTCGAGGCCCTGCGCACCTACCGGCCGGCCTACCTGCAGATGATGTATCCGCAGATGGTGGAGCTGGAACACCTGGCCGAGAAGGTGGACCTGAGGGAGGCCTTCTCCTCGCTCAAGGGCGCCTCCTGCGCCGGTCAGCCCCTCAGCCGGAAGATGCGCGAGCGGATCCGCGACGACTGGGGCATCGACGTCTACGAGTACACCAGCGCCGCCGACACCGGTACCGCCTGGGAGTGCCGCGAGCACGACGGCTTCCACCTGTGGGAGGACACCGTGTTCGCCGAGTGCGTCGACGTCGACGAAGACGGCGGCTGGCGCGACGTGCCGGGCAGCGACCTCGGCGAACTGGTCGCCACCGACCTGGACAACCGGGCCGCACCGCTGATCCGCTACCGCAGCGAGGACCTGGTCCGGCTGTCGGGGGACCGCTGCGGCTGCGGCCGTACCCACGCCCGGATGTGGGTGGCCGGGCGGCGCGGCGACGAGACACTGGTCCACGGCCGTTCGGTGGTCCTGCGGGACATCTGGCAGGCCGTGGAGGACCAGCCCGAGACGGTGGCCGGGGTCTTCCAGATCGTCCGGGACGGCCGCGAGGTCGACGAACTGCTGCTGCGGGTCGGCTACGACCCCCATCTCACCGACGACGTCGACGCCCTGGCCGGGCGGCTCGGCGAGGCCGTGCGCGAGCGGACCGGTGTGAAACCGGTGCTCGACATGCGCACCGAGGAGGACCTGTTGAAGACCATGACCAGCGTCGCGAAGTTCCCCCGGGTGGTGAAGAGCTGATGGCCCGCGCCGACACCCTCGCCCGGGCCCGGAGCCTCGACCGGCCCGAACTCGCCTACCTGGTGCGCTTCCCCACCGCCGACGGCACCCAGGACATGGAACTGACCTGGGCGGAACTCGCCCGCGACACCGACTGGGCCACCGCACGACTGCGGGAGCACGGCCTCGGCGCCGGGCAGCGGGCGCTGCTGACCACCTCCGGCTTCGAGGGCTTCTGGTGTCACGCCGTGATCGGCGCCCTGCGTGCGCTGAAGGTGACGTACGGCATCGCCGAGGCGATGGGCTGGGACCACCGCCGCACCTCGGTCTTCCACCGCGAACTCGCCCCGCACGCCGTCATCGGCCTGTCGGCGCAGACCCTGGAGGGACTCGCCGGCAGCACCGACATCGGCGAGATGTTCCGCGCGACGCCCCTCGTGCTGGCCCGGCCCGCGGCCGTCCCGCCGCTGCGCGCGGTGGGCGTGCCCGCCGGCGTGTTCTCGGCCGTGGGTCCTGCCCTCGCGCTGGAGTGCCCCGAGCGCTGCGGAGCGCATGTCAACGCCGCCGAATGGCGGGTCGGCGAACGGGACGGACAGCTGACCGTGGCGGCGGGCGAAGGACGCGGCTCGCCGCTGACCGAGACACCGCTCGGTGTCGCTGGCCATGTCATCACCGGCCGATGCGCCTGCGGCAGCGAGGACCCACGGGTCCTGCTCGCCGAGGCCAACTGATCATCTCGACAGAGGAGTTGAGGATGTCCGAAGCAGTCGTCGACGGCCGGGTCGTGGTCGTCACGGGCGCCGGCAACGGGATCGGCCGGGCCCATGCCCTGGCGTTCGCCGCGCACGGGGCGAAGGTCGTGGTCAACGACCTCGGCGGTACGCGCGACGGGGCGGGCGCCTCAGCCGGGCCCGCCCAGGCCGTGGTGGACGAGATCGTCGCGGCCGGCGGCGTGGCCGTGGCCAATACGGACGACATCTCCACCTGGGACGGCGCCGGCCAACTCGTCCGGCAGGCCGTGGACACCTACGGCGGCCTGGATGTCCTGGTCAACAACGCGGGCATCCTGCGTGACCGGATGATCGTGTCGATGACCGAACAGGACTGGGACAGCGTCCTCGCCGTCCACCTCAAGGGTGGCTTCGCCACCCTGCACCACGCGGCCGCTTACTGGCGCGAGCGCGCCAAGTCCGGGCACGCCAACGACGCCCGGGTGATCAACACGACCTCGCCGTCCGGCATCTTCGGCAACCCCGGCCAGTCCAACTACGGCTCCGCCAAGGCAGGCATCGCGAGCCTCACCCTCATCGCCGCCGCCGAACTGGCGCGTTACGGCGTGACGGTGAACGCCATCGCTCCCACCGCGCTCACCCGGCTGACCGAGGACATCGAGATGATGAAGCGGGCGGCGAAGGCCCAGGACCTCACACCCGAGGCCATCTCGCCGCTCGTGGTGTGGCTGGGCTCCGCTGCCTCGCGCGAGGTCACCGGCCGGGTCTTCGGGGTCATGGGTAACCGGATCACCGTCCTGGAGGGCTGGGTCAACGGACCCGGCGCGAGCGCGGATTCCCGGTGGACCCCGGACGAACTGTCCTCGGTCGTCCCGAACCTGGTGGCCAAGGCCGCGCCGAACGCCGACGCCCTCGGCAACCGGAACGGAGTCCGAGATGACCAGCACTGAGGTGACCACCACTCAAAAGCCCGTCGCGCAGGGCCTGTTCACCTGGCCGCCCAGCACGTCCGAGCCGCTCCGGCTCATCGGCTCCGAGTGCGCGGACTGCGGTCTGGTGAGCTTCCCCGCCGCCCCGGTCTGCGTGCGATGCGCGAGCGGGCAGTCAAAGGAACGGCTCCTCGCCGATCGCGGCACGCTGTGGACGTACACCACCCAGGACTTCCGCCCACCGTCCCCGCCCTACGACGGACCCGAGACCTTCGAGCCCTACGCGGTCGGCTACATCGAACTCCCCGGTGAGCTGCTGGTCGAGGCCCGGCTCACCGAACCCGACCCACAGAAGCTGCGCATCGGACAGCCCATGCGGCTGACCCTCGTGCCCTACACCGTGCAGGACGACGGCACCGAGGTCATGACGTTCGCGTTCGCCCCGGAGCTCTCGGCCGAGGAGGAGGCATCATGACCGAGGCCGTCATCATCGGGGTGGGACTCCACCCGTTCGGCCGCTTCCCCGGCAAACCCGCGCTGGACATGGGCGCGGACGCGGTCCGGCTGGCCCTCGCGGACGCCGGAGTGACATGGCCGCAGGTCCAGGGCGGCTACATCGGCAGCTACGAGGTCGCCAACCCGGACGCGATCGTCGGCCGGCTCGGTCTGACCGGGATCCCGCTGCGCGGTGTGTTCAACGGCTGCGCCACCGCCGGTACGGCCCTCGCGCTGGCCGCCCGCGCCATCGAGAGCGGCGAGCACGACCTGACCGTCGCGATCGGCATGGACAAGCACCCGCGGGGTGCGTTCGCCGCCGATCCGTCCGTGGCCGGCATCCCGTCCTGGTACGGACAGACCGGACTGTTCCTCACCACCCACTTCTTCGGCATGAAGATCAACCGCTATATGCACGACCACGGCATCTCCCACGAGACGCTGGCCCGCGTGGCGTCGAAGAACTTCCGCAACGCGGCCGGCAACGAGAAGGCCTGGCGCCGCACCCCCCTCACACCGGAGGAAGTACTGTCCTCCCCGGTCCTCAACTACCCCCTGCGCCAGTTCATGTACTGCGGCCCGAACGAAGGCGCCGCCGCCCTCGTCCTGTGCCGCGCCGACCAGGCCCACAAGTACACCGGGAAGCCCGTACGGGTCCGCTCCACCGCCCTGCGCAGCCGCAGGCTCGGCGCCTTCGAGGTGCAGAGCCCGTCGTTCCCCGTCGGGGAACTGGTCGAGAGCCCGACGGTGGACGCGTCGCGGGAGGCGTACGAGCGGGCGGGCATCGGCCCGGAGGACGTCGACGTCGCCCAACTCCAGGACACCGACGCCGGGTCGGAGGTCATCCACATGGCCGAGAACGGCCTCTGCAAGGACGGCGAACAGGAGCGCCTGATCGCCGAGGGCGCCACCGAGATCGGCGGCCCGCTCCCGGTCAACACCGACGGCGGCCTGCTCGGTAACGGGGAACCCATCGGCGCGTCCGGTCTGAGGCAGATCCACGAGATCGTCCTCCAACTGCGCGGCACCGCCGGGACCCGGCAGATCCCCGGCACACCCCGCGTCGGCTACACCCACCTGTACGGCGCGCCCGGCGCGTCCGCGGTGACGATCTTGTCGACCTGAGACCACAGGGACCCGCCATGGGCTTGCTCCACGAACCGCACGACCTGCAGGACTTCGCCGCCGAGGCGCGCCGCTTCCTCGACGCGCACGCGGCGAAGGCCCCCGACCGCACCGCCTTCACCTGGGGCGAGGGCGACGACTCGATGGCGTACTTCAGCAGCCTCCCGCCCGACGAGGAACGCGAGCACGTGCGGCGGGCGCGCGCCTGGCAGCGGATCCGCCACGAGAACGGCTTCGGCTGGATCACCGGCCCGCCCGAGTACGGCGGCCGGGGCCTGAGTCCCGTCCACGACCTGGTCTACGACGCCGTCGAGTCCGACTACGACGTCGCCGACACCGGCGTGCTCAGCGTGATCGGCCTGGGCATGATCGGCCCGACCCTCGTGGCGCACGCCCAGCCGCACATCAAGGACCGCTGGTTGCCCGCCCTGTACCGCGGTGACGCCATCGCCTGCCAGCTGTTCAGCGAGCCCGGCGCCGGATCCGACCTGGCGAGCGTGGCGACCCGGGCCGTCCGCGAGGGCGAGAACTGGGTGCTCAACGGGCAGAAGGTGTGGACCTCGGTCGCCCAGCACAGCCAGATCGGCGTCGCCCTGACCCGCACGAACCCCGACGCACCCAAGCACCGGGGCATCACGGCCTTCCTGGTTCCCATGGACGCCCCCGGCGTCGACGTCAGACCGCTGCGTCAGATGACCGGCGGCGCCGACTTCAACGAGGTCTTCCTCACCGACGTCCGGGTTCCCGACGACCACCGGCTCGGGGAGGTCGACGGCGGCTGGAGCGTCGCCCTGACCACCCTGATGAACGAGCGGGCCACAGTCGGCAGCGAGGGCGCGGGCCCGGTCGCCGCCGCCCTGTCCCCGGACCGCCTCTCGGCCCTGATGCGCGCCACCTGGACCTGGGACGACCGCGCCCTGCGGGCCCGCCTCGCCGACCTCCTGGTGGACGCCATGGCCACCGAGCACCTCAACACCCGCGCCCTGCGCACCCTGCGCGGCGGGGGCACACCGGGCCCCGAGATGTCCGTCTCCAAGCTGATGTACGGCCACAACCTCACCCGGGCCGCGCACTTCGTGTCCGATGTGCTCGGCCCCCAGATCATCGCCGACACCGGCCGGTGGGGAACGTACGCCTGGTCCGAACTGCTCCTGGCCACCCCGGCGTTGCGCATTCTCGGCGGCACCGAGGAGATCATGAAGAACATCCTCGCGGAACGTGTACTCGGCCTGCCCAAGGAGCCGGTGGCCGCCGCTGCCAAGGAGGTGCGGCCATGACCGCGGACGAGAGCGAACTGCGGGAACTGCGTTCCTCGGTACGGGAGTTCCTGGCCGCCAAGTCACCCGAGGAGGCCGTGCGCAAGCTCATGGAGAGCGAACCGCGTTACGACCCCGCCGTCTGGGCCCAGGCGGCCGACCAGCTGCGACTGCCGGGCCTGGTGATCCCGGAGGAGTACGGCGGCGACGGCTTCGGCCAGGTCGAACTCGGCGTCGTACTGGAGGAGATGGGCCGCGTCCTGCTGTGCGCGCCGTTCTTCGCCACCGTCGTGCTCGCCGCCCAGGCGCTGCTGGCCTCCGGCGACCAGGAAGCGTGCGCGCGCCACCTGCCCGGTATCGCGGCCGGCCGGACCACGGCCACCCTCGCCGTCGCCGAGGACGACGGCTCCTGGGACCCGGCCCTGATCTCCGCGCGCGCCGTACCGGACGGCGACGGCGGCTGGACGGTGAGCGGCCGCAAGAGCTTCGTCATCGACGGTACGACGGCCGACCTGCTGCTCGTGGTGGCCCGCACCGTCGCCGGCCCCTCGCTCTTCGCCGTCGACCGGGCGACGACCGGGCTCACGGCCACCTCGATGGAGACCCTCGACGCCACCCGGGCGATGGCCCGGCTGACCCTCGACGCCGTGCCCGCGACGCTGATCGGCGCGGACGGGGCGGGCGGGCGCGTCATGGCCAGGGTCCTGGACATCGCCTCGATCGGTCTGGCCGCCGAACAGGCCGGCGGGGCACGCAGATGCCTGGAGATGAGCGCGGACCACGCCCGTACCCGGGAGCAGTTCGGCCGGCCCATCGGCTCCTTCCAGGCAATCAAGCACAAGTGCGCGGACATGCTCGTCCAGGTGGAGCTGGCGGAGGCGGCGAGCCGGGAGGCCGCGCTGCTCGCCGCCGAGGGCTCGGCCGAGTGCCCGGTCGCCGCGGCGGTGGCACACGCCTGCTGCTCCAAGGCGTACATGGTCGCGGCCATGGAGAACATCCAGGTCCACGGCGGTATCGGCTTCACCTGGGAGCACCCCGCCCACCTGTACTTCCGGCGGGCGAAGTCCTCGCAACTCCTGTTCGGCGGCCCGGCGGTGTACCACGAGCGGCTGTTGGACCGGCTCGGTATCTGACGTCTCCCGAGCGGTTCGGCCCGCGATCGTCACCGTTGCGCGGCTGTGGTCACCCCTTCACCGCACCGGACAGCATTCCGGAGATGAAGTGCCGCTGCAGGAAGACGTACAGGACGACGACCGGCAGGGCGACGATGACGGAGGCCGCGGCCAGCAGGGAGTACTGCGTGGTGTGCGCGCTCTGGAAGAACGCCAGACCCAGGGGCGCGGTGCGCTTTCCCTCGTCGGTGATCATGACGAGCGGAAGCAGGAACTCGTTCCAGGTCCACATGAACACGAGCATCGCCATGGTGAGCAGCGCGGGACGGCTGATGGGCACGAGGATCTGCCACAGCACCCGCCAGTCCGACGCCCCGTCGAGCCGCGCCGCCTCGATGACCGCGGCCGGTACGGAGCGGAAGAAGTTGCGCATCCAGAAGACGCCGAAGGCCAGCGACTGGGCGGTCTGCGGGAGGATCAGCGACCAGTACGAGTCGGTGAGACCGACATCGCGCAGGTTGAAGTAGAGGGGGATGACGAACGCCTCCGGCGGGACCATGAGCCCCACCAGAGTGACGTAGAACAGCAGCGAGCGGCCGGGATAGTCGAAGCGCGCGAAGGAGTACCCGGCGAGTATCGCCAGTACGCCCGTGATCAGGACGACGCTCACCGCGACCAGCAGGCTGGAACGCAGGTACGTGGCGAAGTGGCCCTGCGCCCATGCCGTCGCGAAGTTGCTCCAGTCCAGGTGGTCCGGCCAGGTGAAGGTCGGGGAGGACTGTGCGGGCGGCGTCAGCGAGGAGGCCACCACCCCGACCAGCGGGACGAGGGCCAGCGCGGCGAAGACCGTGAGGACGGCGTAGTTCAGCGCGCGTTCGCGCCGGGAGATCACGATCCGTCCTCCTCGGGCTGGAGCTTGGTGATCAGGAAGGTGAGGAGCAGGATCACCCCGGTCAAAGCGACGGCGATCGCGCAGGCCGAGCCGACCTGGCCGGTGTTGAACGCCCGGTTGTAGACCTCGAAGGCCGGCAGGCTGGTGGCGTTGCCCGGGCCGCCGTGCGTGGCGATGTACACCAGGTCGAAGGTCCGCAGCGCCGCGATGACGGTGAGCGTGAGCGCCACCGTGAGCTGTCCGCGCAGTCCCGGCAGAGTGACCGCGAAGAATTCCCGGACCGCCCCGGCACCGTCGACCTTGGCCGCCTCGTACAGCTCACGGGGAATCTGGCCGATGCCGGCGATGAACAGCACCAGGCACAGGCCGATCTCCAGCCAGGTGCCGATGAGTCCGACGGCGGGCAGCGCGGTACCGAAGTCGCCGAGCCAGGAGCGGGTGACGTCGTGCAGACCGAGGCCGTCCAGTGCTTCGTTGAGCACGCCGTCGGGTGCGTAGACGGCCGTCCACGCGGTGGCCGTGACGACCATGGCCACGACCTGGGGCAGGAAGATCACCGCCCGGAAGACGGACACCCCGCGCAGCCTGGCGGCGCGGGTGGTGACGGCGGCGAGGACCAGGGCGAGGGCGATCGGGACGAGGGCGAAGAAGAAGATGAGCACGAAGGAGTGGCCGAAGGAGGCCCGCAGCTGCGGATCGTGGACGATCTCGGTGTAGTTGCCGAGTCCCGCCCAGGTGGAGGCCGACAGGCCGTCCCAGTGGTAGAGGGAGATCCGCACGAGCTGACCGAGTGGGACGAGCAGGAAGACCGCGAGGACGGTCAGGGCGGGCAGGGCGTAGAGGTAGCCCTTCCACTGGACGCGGTCACGGCGCCCGGCCGTGCGCCTGCGGGAGGCGCCGGCCGGGAGCTTGCGCGCGTCCGGGCGGGGTGCGGTGACAGCCATGGGTGGCCTTATTTGCTCTGCTGGAACGAGGAGTAGTCGCTCTGCAGCGTGTCGCCGAACTTCTGCGGCGTGAGCTGTCCCGCCGTCAACTCCTGTATCGCGGCGGTGAGTGTGTCGTAGAAGGTCGGGGTGGTGTAGTCGAGGTACGGCAGCAGGCCGTCCTTCTCACTGACGGCCTTCCACTGGGCGAGGACATCGGCCTGGACGCTGCCGGCGGGGGCCTGGTAGCCGGTGGGAGGGAGGGCGGGGAGGTTGCCGTTGTCGGCGGAGACCTGCATGCCGTGCTGGTCGACGAGGAAGTTGAGGTAGGCGGCGGCCACGTCGGGGTGCTTGGACTTGGAGGTGATGGCCCAGGCGAGTCCCTCGCCGCCCTGGGTGAGCGGGGACGCTCCGGCGCTCGGACTGAGCGCGGTGAAGCCGACGTTCTGGCCCATCTTGGGGGCGAGCGTGGCGGCCTGCCAGGTGCCGTCCACCAGGAACAGGGACTTGCCCTGCGCGAAGGCTGCCGCCGCCTGGTCACCGCTCTGACCGTTGAAGCCGGCGGTCAGGTAGCCCTTGGTGGCCCAGTCGCGCAGTGTCTGGCCCGCCTTGACGGTCCCGGGGTCGGTCCACTTCGCGCCGCCCTGGTTGAAGACGAGCCCCCGGACCTCGGTCTTGCCCGCGGTGGCCGCCTGCACGACGCCGAAGATGTGGATGCCGGGGCTCTTGTCGGAGTCACCGTAGGAGATGGGCAGCAGGCCGGAGGTCTTGGCCTTCGCGAGCGCGCTCTCGAACTGGGCGAGGGTGGTGGGCACGGCGAGGCCGAGGGACTTCAGCTTGGCCCTGTTGTAGTAGACGCCGACGATCTCACCGGTCTGGGAGACGCCGTACAGGCTGCCGGTCTTCCAGGTCTTTCCGTCGGTGGAGAACTTGTTCAGGTCGAGCAGTTGGGACGGGAAGGCGGTGTTCCAGCCGTAGGTCTTGGCGTAGCGGTCGACGGGCTGGAGGAGCTGGGCCTTCACGAAGGCGCCCATGTCGGGATAGCCCTGGTTGGCCTGGACGACGTCCGGGGGGCTGTCCGAGGACAGTGCGAGTTTCAGCGTCGTCTTGAGGTCGGAGAAGGAGCGGGAGACGCGCTTGATGGTGACGTTCGGGTACTTCTTCATGAACGCCTTGTTGAGCGCCACGGTGGAGGCGTTGGTGCCCGTGTCGGTGTTCTGGTCCCACTCGGTGAGGGTGACCTTGCCTGCGGTCGCGGGGTCGGTGGAGACCGGGCTCGCGCTGTTCTTCGTGGCGTTCTTGGACGAGTCGCCGCTGGGCCCGGGCGCGCAGGCCGCCGCGGTGGCAAGACAGGCGACGGCGAGTACGGCTGTGGCGAGTCGGCGGGGCCGCGCAGAGCGGGTTCTGTCGCTCATGGGCTGTTCTCCTGGTGCTGGTTGGTCGGCCGGGAACGGGCGGCCTCGGGAGGCGGACTTGCTCGTCCCGGATCACATCGAGCACGGAGGTGACCTCCCTGACGTCGCCTCCTTCACGACGTGCTCAACTGTGAGCACTCTTGCAGGGGTCTGACAAGGTTCGGTCAGTAAAATGAGTGTTTCCGTTCAGAGATGACTGAAGTTGCGCATGGAGTGCTACTTTCGCTGCGTGACATCGAGCAAGCGGCACGCGAAGATCAAAGAGGCGCTCCGGGCGACAGGGGTCGCCTCGGTACGTGAACTGGCCGAACGGCTGCAGGTCAGCCAGTCGACGATACGCAGGGATCTGACCCTGCTGGACCGCGACGGCGAGCTCCTGCGCACCTACGGCGGCGCCGCCCTGCCGCCGCGCGGGGCGGCGGAAAACACGGCCGACGAGGAGCCGTTCGATGTCTCCGCCGCGCACGACCGGGCGATGAAGGAGGCGATGGCGGAGCGGGCCGCCGCCCTCGTCGCCGACGAAAGCGTGGTCGTGCTGGACATCGGCACGACCACTCCCTTGATCGCACGGCGGCTACGGGGCCGTCCGGTCACCGTCGTCACCAGCAACGTGGCCGTGCTCGACGAGCTGCGCGACGACGACACGGTCCGGCTGGTGATGCTCGGCGGCGTCCTGCGCCGCAACTACCAGTCGCTGGTGGGTTCCCTCACCGAGCGGGCACTGCGCCAGGTCAGTGCCGACATGCTGTTCCTGAGCTGCACGGGCGTACGTGCCAACGGCCATGTGGTGGACGACATGGCCGTCGAGGAACCCATCAAGCACGCGATGATCGAGACTGCCGACCGGGTGGTCCTGGTCGCCTCGGAGGCCAAGTTCCCGGGCACCGGGTCCCTGCGTCTGTGCTCGCTGTCCGACATCGACGTCCTGGTCACCACGGACGGCGCCGACCCCCGGGCGCTCCAGCTCTGCCGTCAGGCGGGCGGAAAGGTATTAACCGCCTGAAACGGGCTGACTGACACACCGTCACTACGCCCGCCCAGAGCCAGTCCGTCCCAGAGCCACCCCCCCCAGAGCTCCCAGGTCTCGCCACCTGATCCAGGCATCGGCACCCGCGCATCGGCACCCCGGCATCACCTCTCGCAAGGAGTTTGCGACATGCCCGAACGGATCCGAAGACTCTGCATGACCACAGGCAGCATCGTCTGCGCCGCCATCCTCTGCCTGCTGGGGGCCGTGGTGCCCGCCCAGGCCGTGGCCGGCCCCGCCCCGGGTGGCGCCGCCACCAGCCGCGCCAAGGCAAAGGCGGCCGTGGACGCGATGATGGGCTTCTACGACCGGACCACCGGGCGCTGGGATCCCGACTCTCCGTGGTGGCAGTCGGGAAACGCCCTCCAGGCGCTGCTCGACTACATGGACAAGACCGGCTCGCGTACGTACATGCCGGAGGTCAAGAACACCATCGCGCTCCAGCGCCGGCCTCTGGACTGGTGGCCCCAGGGCGGTGGCGACTTCCGGGCGGACTCCACCGACGACACCGGCTGGTGGGCACTCGCCATGGTGCGTATGTACGACCTCACCCGCGACAAGCAGTACCTGGACATCGCCCGGACCGACGAGGCCTACATGCGCCAGTACTGGGACGACACCTGCGGCGGCGGCATCTGGTGGGACCTGCCCGCGAAGACGTACAAGAACGCGATCAGCAACGAGCTGTACTTCAAGCTCGTCGCATCCCTGCACAACCGGATCCCGCAGGACACCGTGTACCTGGACCGCGCCCGCCAGGCGTGGAAGTGGTTCAGCGACAGCGGGATGATCAACGCCGACCACCTCGTCAACGACGGTCTGAACACGCAGAGCGGTGGCTGTGCCAACAACGGCGGTACCACCTGGACGTACAACCAGGGCGTGGTCCTGGGCGGGCTCGCCGAGCTGTACCGGGGCACCCACGAACGTCAACTGCTCGCCGAGGGCAGGAAGATCACTGACGCGGTGATCGCCAGTCCGGCGCTGTCCGCGCAGGGAATCCTGACGGAGACCTGCGAGCCGGCCGGTGACTGCAACGCCGACCAGGCCGCGTTCAAGGGCATCTTCGCCCGCAACCTCGACGAGTTGGACGCCCTGCTTCCCGGACGCCCCTACCGGGCCTACCTCACCGCGCAGGCGGACTCGGCCTACGCGCACGACCGCAACGGCTCCGATCAGTACGGGCTGAGCTGGGCGGGGCCCTTCGACAGCGCCGCCATCGGCCGACAGGAATCCGCCGTGTCGCTGCTCACCGCGGTCCTGTGACCACGACCTGCGTCCGGACACGTCCTGCGTTCGGCACGGTTCGAACGCGGGACGTCCCGTCCGTCAGGCCCGCGCGGCCTCTCCCAGCAGCGCCTTCGCGATGATGACCTGCTGGACCTGGCTGGTGCCCTCGTAGATGCGGAACAGCCGGGCGTCACGGTAGAAGCGCTCGACGGCGACCCCGCGCATGTAGCCCGCACCTCCGTGGATCTGTACCGCCCGGTCCGCGACCCGCCACACCATCTCGCTCGCGAAGTACTTCGTACAGGACGGACCGATCTTCGTGTCCTCGCCGGAGTCGAAGCGCCGGGCGGCCTCCAGGACCGTGGCGCGACCCGCGTAGTAGTCGGTCATCGAGTCGGCGATCAGGCCCTGGACGAGCTGGAAGGAACCGATGAGCTTCCCGGACTGCTTGCGGGTGCTCGCGTACGCCACGGACTCGTCGACCAGTCGCTCGGCCATGCCGACCATCAACGCCGAGATGTGCACCCTCCCGTGCGCGATGCAGCCCATCGCGGTGGAGAACCCGCGGTTCAGGCCGTCCGCGCCGCCGACGAGCGCCTCGGTGGGCACGCGTACGTCGTCGAAGTACACGTCCGCCGTCCAGGCGCCGAACTGGCCCATCTTGTGGTCCCGGGGAGCCACGGTGAGCCCCGGGGTGCCGGCCGGGACCAGGAAGGTGGAGATGCCGCGGGTACGCGGGGCGTCGGGGTCGGTGCGGGCGAAGACCATGAAGACGTCGGCCAGGGGGGCGTTGGTGATGTAGCGCTTGGCGCCGTTGATCACCCACTCCCCACCGTCGAGGTGGGCGCGTGTGGTCAGCGTCGACGGGTCCGAACCGGCTTCGGGCTCGGTCAGCGCGAACGACGCCAATACCTCGCCCGAGGCGATCCTCGGCAGCCACTGAGTCTTCTGTTCCTCGGTTCCACCGACCATCAGGACGTGCCCGGCGATGCCGTTGTTCGTCCCGAACATGGAGCGCAGGGACGGAGTGGTGTACCCGAGCTCGAACATCAGCTGGGCTTCCTCGTACGCCGACAGGCCCAGCCCGCCGTACTCCTCGGGCAGCGCGAAGCCGAACAGCCCCATCGCCTTGGCCGCCTCCCGGATGTCCGCGGGCATCTCGTCCTTCTCGTCGATCTCCGCCTCGACCGGCACGACGCGTTCGCGGACGAAGCGCCGGACCTCTGACAGCACCGCGCTGAAGTCAGCCGCGTCCATGTCGACTCCTTGATAGATGGCCCTGATGGCCCCTGCTGGGTTTCGCCGGGCTTGATTGATCTGGATGGTGTTCAGTGATCTGTTCGGGTCTCGTCCGGCTTCCGCCGGGGCCGGTAGCACACCGCCAGCAGCGCTGCCGCGCTCGCCGTGCCCATGCCGACGGCCAGCAACGCGGGCCCCACGCCCGCGCGTTGGCGCCGCAGCAGCCCGTCGAGCGAGTACCGGCCGTTGCCGAGCGCCGCCAGTGCGACGGCCGCGCCGCCCACCACACCGACGTACTCCCAGCCGCCCTTGAAGACGAAGAACCCCTTGCCGCGGTGGTCGGTCCGCGCGGCCACGGTCATGAGGCCGACGGCCGCCGCGGCGGGGAGCGGGCCCGCGGCGCCCAGGGTGATGCCCGCCCCGGCCGCCATCTCGGTCCCGGCGGCCATCCGGGCGTGCACCTCGGCCGGTTCGAGGCCCAGCGCCTCGAACCAGCCCGCCGTCCCTTCCAGCCCGCCCGGACCGGCGACCTTGTTCCACCCGTGGGCGAAGAGCATCGGGCCGAGCGTCGCGCGCAGCACGAGGGCCGCCGCGTCGTGGCCCCTCACTGGCCGACTCCGGTGGCCCGGCCCGCGGGGGCGACACCGTACAACCGCGGTACCGCGTCGACGAGTTCGTCGTAGGTGAGGGCCTGCCCGGAGTCGCTGGGGTGAACGGCGGCGACCGTCCAGCCCTGGAGCCGGTTCAGCCGGTTGCCCTCGACGCGCAGGACCTGGCCGGTGAGCCAGGCCGCGCTGTCCGAGGCCAGGTAGACGACGACTCCGGAGGCGTTGGCGGGATCGCGCGGGTCGAAGCCGTCGACAGCCTGGAGGGAGGCGCCGACGGCCAGGCCGTCCGTCATCCGGGTCGCCGCGATAGGTGAGACGGCGTTCGCGGTGACACCGTACTTGCGCATCTCCAGGGCGGTCAGGACGGTGAGCCCGGCGATCCCGGCCTTCGCGGCGCCGTAGTTGGACTGTCCCTGGTTGCCGAACAGGCCTGTTCCGGACGTGGTGTTGATGACGCGGCCGGTCACCCGCTCACCCCGCTTCGACGCCTCGCGCCAGTACGCGCACGCGTGCCGGGTCAGCGCGAAGGTGCCCTTCAGATGCACCGCGATCACGGCGTCGAACTCGGCCTCGGTCATCGAGAACAGCATCCGGTCACGCACGATGCCCGCGTTGTTCACCACGATGTCGAGGCGCCCGAACTCCGCGACGGTGTCCGCGACCATGGCCTCGGTCGCCACCCAGTCGGTCACCGAGGCGTGGTTCGCGACCGCCCGGCCGCCCAGCTTGGTGATTTCGGTGACGACGTCATCGGCCGGAGAGTCGCCGGTGTGTTCGCCGTGCACGCCGGAGCCGAGGTCGTTCACCACCACGGTGGCGCCGGCCTCGGCGAGAGCCAGACAGTGTGCCCGGCCCAGCCCTCTGCCACCGCCGGTCACGATGGCGACCTTGTCGTCGAGGATGCCCACGCCGTACCTCCAGATGTATGAGTTCAGTCGAGTTCGCGCAGTATGTCGTCGGTGTGCTCGCCCAGCGTCGGCGCGCCCGCGTGCGGCTTGTCGTCGACGCCCCAGAAGCTGACCGGCGTCGCCACCGTCCGCAGCGGCGGCGCACCCCCCATGCCGGGCTGTTCGACGAACGCCCCCACCGCCTCCGCCTGCGGATCGGCGGCCACCTCGGCGAGGGTCTGCACGGGCGCCCACCACACACCTTCGGCGTCGAACCGTGCCGCCCACTCCTCCAGCGGCCGCCCGGCGAACTCCTCGTCGAACACGGCGATCAGTTCGCGCACGTGGCCGCGGCGGGCCTTGCCGGTCGCGAAGCGTTCGTCGGTGGCCAGGTCCTCGCGGCCCAGCGCCTTGACGACGCCGGGCCAGTGCCGGTTGCCCTCCAGGCCCACCAGCCAGAACCAGCGGTCGTCGGCGGCCCGGTAGGAGTTGTAGAGCGGGGACTCGTGCTCGGTGCGGTGGCGGGTGCGGCCGCGTCTGCCGAAGAAGTTCTGCAGCGCGAGGTCGTTGCCGTTGGCGTAGGTGCCGGACCGCAGCAGCGACACGTCGACCACGCCGCCCTCGCCGGTGCGTTCCCGGCGCAGCAGCGCCGCCAGTACCCCGGCGACCAGGTTGGACGCGGCCGTACGGTCACCGAGGCCGGGCCGGATGCCGGGCGGCGGCTCACCGGCCGGGTTGAGCATGGCGGCGATCCCGGGCCGGGCCCAGAAGGCCGACACGTCGTAGCCCGCCCGGTCACGTTCGGCGCCGGTCCAGCCGTAGCCCGTCAACGTGCCGACGACCAGGCGGGGATGGCGGGCCCGCAGCTCGTCCGGTGCGAGGCCCAGCCGCTCCAGGGCGCCCGGGCGGAGGTTGGTGACGAACACGTCCGCGCGCTCCAGGAGCCGCGTCAGTGCGTCCTTGCCGTCCTGTGAGCGCAGGTCCAGCACGATCCCGCGCTTGCCCCGGTTGTCGGTCTCGAACGGGGGTGCGCTGTCGATGTCCTGTCCTACGTGCCGCAGCGTGTACCGGTTGGGGTCTCCGGTCGGCGCCTCCACCTTCACCACGTCCGCGCCCCAGTCGGCGAGCATGGTGGCCGCGGCCGGCGCCGCCACCCACATGCCCAGCTCGACGACGGCGATGCCCTCCAGTGGCCGCACGGCACACCTCCAGATCTGTCGGGGACGGTTGGTCACACGCCGCGGAACTCGCCCGGGCGGCGCTCCCGGAAGGCCTTCAGCCCCTCGACGCGGTCCTCGGTCGAGAACAGCACCGAGACGGTCTCGCGCTCGTAGGCGATCGCCGCCTCCAGGTCCATGCCGAGGCCGTAGTCGATCAGCCGCTTGCCCGCAGCGAGTGCCAGTGGGGCCCCGGCGGCCAGCGTGCGGGCCAGGGCCTCGGCGGCGGCGAGCGCGGTGCCGGGCTCGGCCAGTTCGTTGACCAGACCCAGTTCCCGGGCCCGCTCGGCGTCGATGGGTTCGCCGGTGAGGATCATCTGCTTGGCGATCGCGGGCGGCACCAGACGCGGCAGCCGCTGCGTGCCGCCCGCACCCGGCAGGACGCCGAGCTTCATCTCCGGCAGCCCGAGCCGGGTGCCCCGCTCCGCCACCCTGAGGTCACAGGCGAGCGCCAGCTCCAGGCCGCCGCCGAAGGCGAATCCATGGATGGCGGCGACCGAGGGCTTCGGGAAGTCCTCCAGCAGCGCGAACGTCTCAGTCAGCCGCCCCACGAAGGCACGGAACTGCCCGGGGGCGGTGAACGACTCGATCTCCCCGAGGTCGGCGCCGGCCGAGAAGGCCCGGCCCGCTCCGGTCAGGACCAGCGCGCGTACGTCGCCGTTGTCACGTACGTTGTCGAGGGCCTGCCGCAGTCGCTCGACGGTGGCGGAGCCGACGGCGTTGAGCCGTTCCGGCCGGTCCAGGGTCAACACGGCTATCCGGTCGCGGAGTTCGACGCGCAGCACGCAGCTCACCTCAGACCATCGTGAGGCCGCCGCTGACCGAGAGCGTCTGCCCGGTCATGTAGGCGGCGTCGTCGGACGCGAGGAAGACCACCACGTCGGCGATCTCGGCGGGCCGGGCGACGCGGCGCAGCGGGATCGCCCGCACGGTGGCGTCGTACATCTTCTGGCTGTACTCGGCGACCTGCCCGAGCAGCGCGGTGTCGGTCGGTCCGGGGCAGACGCTGTTCACGGTGATGCCGTGCCGGGCGACCTCGCGGGCCAGCGCCTTGCCGAAGGCGATGATCCCGCCCTTCGTCGCGGAGTACACGACCTCCCCGGACGAGCCGACCCGGCCGGCGTCCGAGGCGATGTGCACGATCCGGCCGCCGCCACGCTCGATCATGGAGTCAAGGACGGCCCGGGTCACCGTGATGGTGCCGCGCAGGTTGACCGAGATGATCCGGTCCCAGGTCTCCTCGGCGCTGTCGACGAAGCGGCCGATCACGTCGATGGCCGCGTTGTTGACCAGGACCTCCACCGGGCCGAGCTCGCCGGTCACCTGGGCGACCGCGTCACGCACGGCAGCGCTGTCGGAGATGTCCGCGCCGACGGCCGCCGAGCGCACCCCGTACCGCTCCGTGAGCCGGGCGGCGACCTTCCCGGCCGCCTCCGTGTCCACATCGCAGACGGCGACCGCGGCCCCCTGGGCGGCGAGTCGGTCGGCGATCGCCTCGCCGATGCCGCGGCCCGCTCCGGTGACGAGTGCCACCTTGTCCCGTACGCTCACGCGCCCTCCCTCGCCCTGGTCCCGATACAGCGCTATCGTATAACTACTTCAGCTAAATAAGCGAGATGCGTGAGCGGAGTCGAGCATGCGCCGTACGATCTTCACCGAGGAGCACGAGCTGTTCCGGGACACCGCCCGCTCCTACTACCTGCGCGAATGCGCCCCGTACGCGGAGGAGTGGGAGCGTGCGGGGCAGGTGAGCCGGGCCGCGTGGGCGGCCGCCGGCAAGGCCGGGCTCATCGGCTGGCAGTTCCCGGAGGAGTACGGCGGTCAGGGCATCTGGGACTTCCGCTACAACGCGATCATGGCGGAGGAGATGGCCGCCACCAGCTCGGTCGGCATCGGGCTCGGGCTGCAGAACGACGTCATCCCCCCGTATCTGGCACACCTGACCACCCCGGAGCAGAAGGCTCGCTGGCTGCCCGGGGTGACCAGTGGCGAGACGATCTGCGCGCTCGCCCTGTCCGAGCCGTCCGCCGGCTCCGACCTCAAGGGCATCCGCACCACGGCCCGCCGGGACGGCGACGAGTGGGTGATCGACGGCTCCAAGACCTTCATCACCAACGGCATCCTGGCCGACCTGGTCATCGTCGCCTGCAAGACCGACCCGGACGCCGGACACAAGGGCATCAGCCTGATCGTCGTCGAGCGAGGCGCCGAGGGCTTCGAGCGCGGGCGCAAGCTCGACAAGGTCGGGATGAAGGCCCAGGACACCGCCGAACTCTTCTTTTACGAGGTCCGCGTCCCCGCCGAGAACCTCATCGGTGAGGAAGGGCGCGGTTTCTACCACATGATGGGCAACCTCCCCACCGAGCGCCTCGCCATCGCCGTCGCCTCGCTGGCCTCGGCCGAGCGGGCCTACGAGCTGGCGCTGGAGTACGCGAAGACCCGCACCGCGTTCGGCCAGCCGATCGGCGAGTTCCAGGCCAACCGCTTCGCCCTCGCCGACATCAAGGCCAAGCTGGGGGCCGCCCGGGTCTACGTGGACGGCTGCATCCTGGCCCTGGTCCACGGCGAGCTGACCTCCGAGGAGGCCGCCGCGGCCAAGTACTGGACCTCGGAGACCGGCTGGGCGGTCATCGACCGCTGCATGCAGCTCTTCGGAGGCTACGGCTACGTCAACGAGTACGAGATCGCCCGCATCTGGCGCGACAGCCGGGTGCAGCGGGTGTTCGGCGGGACGTCGGAGATCATGCAGGAGATCATCGGACGGTCCCTGGGGCTGTGAGGTGACCTCGCTCGTTCCGCTCATTGATAACCAAGGCTAAATAGGTTATCTATTTAAGCGAGATGCGGGGTGGGTCGGTTCGAGGAGGCATCCGTGGTCACGGTGGACGTGAAGCTGCACCAGGACAGAGCCGAGCATGACCTGCCGCAGCCGCGGTTGGTGATCGGCGGCAAGGACATCACCGACGCCAGTGGCGGCGTCCACGAGCACCGGAACCCGGCGACCGGTCTGGTCCAGGCACGGATTCCGCTCGCGGGAGCCGCCGAGGTGGACCGGGCCGTCGCCGCCGCACGCCAGGCCTTCGAGGTGTGGGGCACCATGCGGCCCGCCGAGCGCCGCCGGCTGCTGACCCGCTTCGCCGGACTGCTGCGCGACCACATCCCCGACTTCGCGGCGATCTGCCCGCTGGAGAACGGCGTCTGCGTCGGCGGCTGGGCTTCGAACGTCGGGCCGCACGTCGCCGAGTGGACCGAGTACTACGCCGGCTGGGCCGACAAGATCGAGGGCATGGTGGGCGCGGCCTACAGCCCGCACGAGAACGTCGAGTACACCATCGCCGAGCCGTACGGCGTCATCGGCCACATCATCACCTGGAACTCACCCGCGCTGTCGCTGGCGATGAAGGTCCCGCCCTCGCTCGCCGCCGGGAACACCGTGGTCATCAAACCCGCCGAGTCGACCCCGTTCTCGGCGCTGCTCTTCGCCGACCTGGCCCATGAGGCGGGCATCCCCGAGGGTGTCATCAACGTCGTCACCGGACTCGGCGACGCGGGATCGGCCCTGGTGACGCATCCGGGCGTCGACAAGATCTCCTTCACTGGGGGACCCGCCACCGCACGCCGCATCATGGCCGCCGCGGCGCCGAGCCTCAAACCCGTCCTGTTCGAACTCGGCGGCAAGTCCGCCAACCTGCTCTTCGCCGACACCGACCTGGACACGGTCGTGCCGTACTGCGCCGCCTTCGCCATGAGCAACAGCGGCCAGGGCTGCGCACTGCCCACCCGGCTGCTGGTTGAGCGGACGATCCACGACGAGGTCGTCGCGCGCGTCACCGGCGTGGTGGCCCACCTGCCGGTCGGCGACCCGCTCGACCCGAACACGTACATCGGCCCCCTCATCGACGCGGCCGCCCGTGACCGTGTCCAGGGTGTGATCGACAAGGCGGTCGAGAGTGGTGCGGGCCGGCTCGTGTACGGCGGCGAACACCTCGACACGGACGGCTACTTCGTCTCCCCGACGGTCTTCGCGGACGTCGACAACCGCAGCGACCTCGCGCAGCGGGAGGTCTTCGGCCCGGTGCTCGCCATCACCCCCTTCGACACCGAGGACGAGGCCGTCGCCCTCGCCAACGACACCGAGTACGGCCTGTCCGCCTACATCCAGTCCCGCGACATCGCCCGCGTGAACCGTCTGGTGCCTCGCCTGAAGGCCGGCACGGTGTACGTCAACCCCGGCCCCAACCCGATCACCTCGCCCGCCACGCCGTTCGGCGGTGTCGGCGTGAGCGGGTTCGGCCGGGAGGGCGGCAAGGCCGGGCTGGACGAGTTCATCAACGTCAAGGGCGTGGGTATCGGCCGCGTCTGACGACCTCTCACCTTCTGGAGCCACGACCATGCACAGTTCCCCCGGCGGGCACCCCTCGGGTCTGCGCGCCCGCCGTCTGACGTTCGGCGACACCATCCGCGAGCACCGAAGGTCCTTCCCCGAGGGCACCGCGCTCGTCGACGGCTACGTCCGGCTCACCTGGCCGCAACTGGACGAGCGCACCAACCGGCTGGCCAACGCCCTGACCGGCGCGGGCGTCGGAGCCGGTGACCGGATCCTGTGGCTGGGGCAGAACTCCTTCCGGATCTGGGAGCTGCTGGGTGCCGCCGCGAAGGTCGGTGCCATGGTGTGCCCCGGCTACTGGCGCTGGGCCGCCCCCGAAATGGCGTTCGCCATCGAGGACTTCGACCCCCGGGTGGTCGTCTGGCAGGACGAGGAGATCGGCGACACCGTCCGCAAGGCCAGGGCCGAACTCGGCGGCGACCACCGGGCGTTGTGGCTGCGGCATGACATCGAGAGCGCGGTGAGCGCCGTGGGCGCCACCGACACCGACTCCTACGAGTCCTTCCTGGCCTCCGGATCACCCGAGGACCCGGACACCGACGTCGACCCGGACTCCGCGCTGCTGGTCATCTACACCGCCGCGATCTCCGGACGGCAGTCCGGCTCGATGCTCTCGCACCGCAACCTGCTCGCGATGGGCGCGAGCGCCGCCTGGATGGGGGACATCGGCACGGAGACCGCCTTCCTCGGCGCCGGACCGATGTTCCACATCGGCAACTACCAGTTCTGGGGCGTTCCGGCGTTCGTGCACGGCGGCAAGAACGTGATCGTCCGCCGTGTGGTCGCCGAGGAACTGCTCCCGCTGCTGGCGGCGGAACAGTGCACGCACGCCTATCTGATGCCCCCGACCATCGCACAGCTCGTCGCGTTGAACCGCGAGGCCGGGCACGACCTCTCCCACCTGCGGGCGAGCGTCGCCGCCCCGCTGTGGCAGGGCACCGTACCGACCGACCAGAGCCGTTTCACCCGCAACGGTGGCGGAGAGGGCCGTGGTTACGGCCAGACGGAGGTGACCGGCTTCGCGGTGACCGGCGCCTACGGCGGGACGGGCACCGGCAACGCGGGACGCCCGGGCCCCGCCACCGCCGTACGCGTCCTGAACGGCGCCGGTCAGGAGTGCGCGGTGGGGGAGGCCGGTGAGATCTGCGTGCGGGGCGACCTCGTGCACCTCGGCTACTGGAACCGTCCCGAGATCAACGAGGAGCGCTTCCGTTTCGGCTGGTGGCACACCACCGACCTCGGACGGCGTGAGCCGGACGGCACCATCAGCTTCCTCGGCACGACCACCCGCATGCTCAAGTCGGCGGCCGAGAACATCTTCCCGGCCGAGGTGGAGAACTGCGTCGAGTCGCACCCGGCGGTGAAGGAGGCCGCCGTCATCGGCGTGCCCAACGAACGCTGGGCCCAGGACGTCAAGGCCGTCGTGGTGCTCCACCCGGCCGCCGGCCCGGTCACCGCCGAGGACCTCATCGAGCACTGCCGGGCGCGGATCGCCTCGTACAAGAAACCGAAGACGGTGGAGTTTGTAGACGCGCTGCCTCGCACCAAGGACTTCGCCAAGGACTACGAGGCGCTCGACGAACGCTTCGGCGGTGGCGGCTACCCCGGTGGCGACACCCTCGGCGCGGGACGGTGACACCGTGAACGCCCGCCGGCCCGTGATCGTCGGCGTGTACGCCACCGAGCAGGCGTTGTCCCTGCCGGACCGCGACGCCATGGGCCTCGCCCTCGAAGCGGTGCGGGGCGCGATCGACGACGCCGGGCTGACGCCGGCGGACATCGACGGCGCCCAGGTCGACTGGCCCGGCCCCGGCGGCGTCCCCGGCGAGGGCAGCTCCTGGGCCCGCGTGCTCGGCCGGGACCTGCGCTGGACCAGCGACTCCATGCTCGACAACGCGGGCTCGCGAGGCCTGCTGAAGGCGGCCGCGGCCGTCCGGGCCGGTTTCGCGGACACCGTCGTCGTCGGCGGCTGCAAGCTGGTATCGCGCGGGGCGGGCCCCGTCGGGGCAGGGGTGCCGCTGGAGTTCGCCGACGTCTGGGGCAGTTATGTCGTGGCCCAGTTCGCCCTGGTCGCGGCCCGGCACATGCACGAGTACGGCACGACCTCCCGCCAGCTCGCGGAGGTCGCCGCCACGATCCGCAACAACGGCACCACCAACCCGGAGGCGATGATGTACGGCCGCGGCCCGTACACCGCCGACGACGTGCTCGCCTCCCGGATGGTCGCCACGCCCTTCCACCTGCTGGACTGCTGCATCGTGGGCGAAGGCGGCGCGGCCCTCGTGGTGACCACCGCCGAACGGGCCCGCGACCTGCCGCACCCGCCCGTCGCCGTGCTCGGCGGCGGCATGGAGTACCACCAGGCCGCGTACGCCAACCCGGCGCTGTACCGGGAGGTCGGGCAGATCGGCCGGGACGCCGCCACTCGCGCCTACGCCATGGCCGACGTCAGCCCGCACGACGTGGACGTCTTCTCCCTCTACGACCCCAACTCCTTCGAGATCATCCGGCAGTTGGAGGTCCTCGGTCTGTGCGGCGAGGGCGAGGGCGGACCGCTGGCGGCCAGTGGCGCGATCGCCGTCGGCGGCAAGCATCCCGTCAATCCGGACGGCGGTTGTCTGTCGTACGCCTGGAACGGGACGCAGCAGATGACACTCAAGGTCGTCGAGGCCGTACGGCAGTTGCGCGGCAACGCGGTGCACCAGGTGGAGGGCGCCGAGCTGGCGGTCGTCGGCAACGCCGGCTCGGGCGCGCAGCACTACGAGATGAGCGTGCTCGGGAGGATGGGATGAACCGGCCCGTACCCGCCCCCACCGAGCTGTCCCGGCCGTTCTGGGACGCCGCCCGGCGCGGTGACCTCGTCATCCCGCACTGCCCGAGCTGCGGCCTGCGCTTCTTCGCCCCCGAACGCGCCTGTCCCGGATGCCTGGCGGAGGACTGGCGGTACGCGCCCAGCGGGGGCCGGGGCGCGGTCTACTCGGTGACGGTGGTGCACCGCGCGCCGGGGCCGGGGTTCGACACGCCCTTCGCGCTGGCCGTGATCGATCTGGACGACGGCGGCACCCTGCTGTCCCACGTCGACGCGGGCGACCCGGACGAGGTCGTCGTCGGCATGCGCGTCCGGGTGGACTTCCGCCCGCTCACCGACGAGATCACACTGCCGTACTTCGTACCGGATGCGGGTGACTGAAGGAGATGGACGCCGTGGCGAACACGCCGGTGCGGGTCCCCAAGATGGCCGAGCTGGTGGCGGCGCAGCTCCGCCGCAAGATCGTGCGCGGGGAACTCGCGGAGGGCGAGGCGCTGCCCGCCGAGACGGCGCTGATGGCGGAGTTCGCCGTGTCCCGGCCGACGCTGCGCGAGGCGTTCCGGGTGCTGGAGTCGGAGTCGCTGATCACCGTGCGCCGGGGTGCCCGGGGCGGGGCGCGGGTGCAGGTCCCGGAGGGCACGGTGGCCGCACGCTACGCGGGGGTCGTCCTGGAGTACCGGGGCACGACCCTCAAGGACGTCTACGACGCCCGTACGGTCATCGAGGCGCCGTGCGCCGGGCTGCTGGCCGAGCGCCGCACAGACCAGGACCTGGAGCGGCTGCGGGCCGCCGTGGCCGAGGCCGAGGGGCTCATGGACGACCCGTCGGCCTTCATCCGCGCCCACATGGAGTTCCACGCCCTCGTCGTCGAACTGGCGGGCAACGAGACGCTCAGCGTCCTCAACGGCATGGTCCGGCACATCATCGACCAGGCGAACTGGTCCCACGTCGACCTCGACGCCGGCAGCCCCGAGAACGTCCGTGCCAACCGCCGGGGCTTCCGTGCCCACGGCGCGCTGGTCGACCTGGTGGCCGCCCGCCGGACCGAGGCCGCCGAGGAACTGTGGCGCCTGCACCTCCAGGAGGCCGAGGACTACCTCCTGCAGAACAGGTCCATGACGACGGTCCTGGACCTGCTCGGCTGAGCGTCACCGGTGCCGCGACGGGGCGAACGTTGTCTGTCGCGACACTAGGCCGTGCGCAACTCCCGCACGATCGGCTCCCACACCTCCGCGTCGATCTCGTACGCCGTGTAGAACGACACCCGGTCGACCAGCGATCCGTACCGGCGCCGGATCTCGGACGCCACCCGGTCGGGCTCGGCCACCACCGCGAAGGTGTCGAGCACCTCGTCGTCGACGAGCCGGCCCATCGCCTCCCACTTGTCCTCGCGGGCCGACTTGGACAACGCGTGGAGTTCGTCGCCGAGTTCGCCCCAGCCGTGCAGCTCCAGCACGCCGCGATAGGCGGGTGTGCTGCCGTAGAAGGCGATCTGGCGGCGCGTGCCGTCCACCGCGCGGGCCATCTCCTCCTCGGTGCGGCCGGTCGCGGTGAGCAGCAGATGGGAGAGGGAGAAGTCGGCACGGGTGCGGCCGGAGGCAGCCAGCCCCGTCTCCACCGTCGGCAGGGTCACCTCCCGCAGATACCGCTCGGTGGTGAAGCCGTGCGCGAGGAGCCCGTCGCCGACCTCGCCCGCCACCCGGGTCATCGCCTCCCCGACCGCGGCCACGAACACCTTGGGCGCACCGCCCGGCGCGGGCGGGGGAGAGAAGAAGGGCGACATCAGGGTGTGCGAGTAGAAGTCACCGCGGAAGTCGAGTTTCTCGCCCTCGTTCCAGGCGGCCCAGACGGCCCGCAGCGCGCTCACGTACTCCCGCATCCGGGCCGCGGGCCGGCTCCACGGCATCGAGAAGCGCCGCTCGATGTGCGGCTTGATCTGGCTGCCCAGGCCGAGGACGAACCGCCCGCCGGAGTAGCTCTGCAAGTCGTGTGCGGTGTACGCGAGTTGCATGGGGGAGCGGGCGAAGGCGACCGCGATGGCCGTACCCACCTCCAGCCGGTCGGTGTGCTCGGCCGCGAGCAGCAGCGGCAGGAAGGGGTCGTGCTTGGACTCCGAGGCCCACAGGCCGTCGTAGCCGGCCTTCTCGTGGTGCCGGGCCTCCTCGACCACCTCGGTGGTGCCCCACACATTGAGCTTGCCGTCGACCTTCATGCCGCTCCTTCGACTGTGACCGTGTCCAGACCGATGCGCTGTGCCAGCAGTTCCCGGTGGTGGGCCGGGTCTCCGAACAGCAGCTGTGACGTCTTGGCCCGCTTCAGATACAGGTGGGCCGGGTGCTCCCAGGTGAAGCCGATGCCGCCGTGCACCTGGATGTTCTGCTCCGTCGCCCGCAGACAGGCGTCGGAGCAGAAGGCCTTGGCCAGGCTCGCCACGGCGGGCAGTTCCGGGTCCTCGCCCGCGGCGGCGAGCGACGCGTAGTGCGCGGCGGCACGCGCCGACTCCACCTCCAGGAGGACGTCGGCGAGAAGGTGCTTCACGGCCTGGAAGGAGCCGATGGCCCGCCCGAACTGGTGGCGCACCTTGGCGTAGTCCACCGCCATGTCGAGCGCCCGGGAGGCCACTCCGACCTGCTCGGCGGCCAGCGCCACCGCGGCCCGGTCGAGGACCTCCGAGACCAGCTCCCAGCCGCCGCCGCGCGTACGCAGCCGGGTCGCCGGTACGTCCCGGTAGTCGAGGCGGGCCTGGCGGCGGGTCGGGTCCATCGTGGGCAGCGGCTCACGCGACAGGCCGGCCGCGTCCGAGTCCACCCAGAACACTCCGATGCCGTCGTCGGTACGGGCCACGGTGAGGACGACGTCGGCGGCGGCACCGTCGAGGACGAAGGTCTTGTGTCCCGTCAGCAGCCAACTCCCGTTGCTTTCACGGGCGGTGAGGTGCACGCCCGCCGCGTCCCAGCGGGCGGAGTCCTCGGTCAGGGCCAGGGTCGCGACGAGCTCGCCGGAGGCCAGGCCCGGCAGCAGCCGCTTGCGGGCGTCCTCGTCGGCCGAGCGCAGCAGCGTGGTCGTAGCCAGCACGGCCGAGGACAGGAACGGCGCGCAGAGCAGGGCCCGGCCCGTCTCCTCGAGCACCACGCCCATTTCGACCGGCCCGCACCCCGCCCCGCCGTACTCCTCCGGGACGGCCAGCCCCTGGAGGCCGAGTTCGGTCCCCATCCGGCGCCACAATCCCCGGTCGAAGCCCTCCGGCGTCTCCATCAGCCGGCGTACCTCGGTCTCGGGCGAGGTGTCGGCGAGGAACGCCCGTACCGTGCGCCGCAGTTCCTCCTGCTCCGCGCTGAAGGCGAAGTCCATGACTCAGACCTCCTCGGCGGCCCGGCGCCGGCCCCGGGAGGCGATGATCTTCTCCACCGCGGCGATGTGGTCCGGTGAGTGCATGGTGTCCCGCTCGGCCAGCAGGGCCGGTTCCAGCACCGTGCCGAGGGCTTGTTCCAGGTGAAGGTTCACCGCCCGTTTGGTCTCGCGCAGCGCCTGGGCGGGCAGGGCGGCCAGTCGCCCGGCCAGCTCCATGGCCTCGTCCCTGATCTTGTCCTGCGCGACCGTGCGGTTGGCGATGCCCAGCCGGACCGCTTCCTCGGCGCCGACCCGGTCGCCCAGGAACAGCAGTTCCTTCGCGCGGGTCAGGCCGACGAGCAGGGGCAGGACGAGCGCGCCGCCGTCGCCCGCGACCAGCCCGACCTGGACGTGCGGGTCGGCCAGGTAGGCGTCGTCGGCGATCAGTACGAGGTCGCTCAGCAGGGCCAGGCTGCAACCGAGGCCGACGGCGGGCCCGTTGACCGCCGCGATCACCGGCAGTGGACAGCGGACCATGCCGGTGATGATCCGCCGCGCCTCGTCGACGTTCTGCTCGCGGAACGCGCTCTCGCGCTGGACACGGGTCATGATGTCGAAGTTGCCCCCGGCGCTGAACGCGCGCCCGCGCCCGGTCAGCACGACCACCCGGGCCCCCGGATCGTCGGCGAACGTGTCCCAGACCGACGCGAGCCCCGAGTGCAGCTCCTCGCTCATCGCGTTGAGCTGGTCGGGCCGATTGAGCTCGATCAGCCGGATCGGCCCGACGGCCGTCACCAAGAGGTCCGTCATCTCCACCGCCATCAGTCATGAACCAGTCAGTAGAGTTGAATGCTATAACTAATTAAGCTTTCTGGAAACCGGCCCCGTGGAGTGACGGCGGTCTGTCGAGCGACGGAGGACGCGTATGCCGGAGCAGGAGTACGAGACCGTGCGGGCCGAGTACGAGACCGTCCGGGCCGAGGTGGCGGACCGGATCCTCACCGTCACCCTCGACCGGCCCGAGAAGCTGAACGCCTTCAACCCGCGGATGATGGCCGACCTGCTGGACGTCCTGGACGCCGCCGACGCCGACGACGAGGTGCGGGTGATCGTGGTGACCGGGGCCGGGCGCGGATTCTGTGCGGGCGCCGACGTCAGCTCCGGCGGTTCTTCCTTCGACCACCGCAGGGCGGGTGCCTGGCACCGGGACACCGGCGGCCGGGTCGCGCTGCGGATCTTCTCCAGCGCCAAACCGGTGATCGCCGCGATCAACGGTCCGGCGGCGGGCGTCGGGGCCAGCATGACCCTGCCCATGGACATCCGGCTGGCGTCGACCTCGGCGAAGTTCGGCTTCGTCTTCGCGCGCCGCGGCATCGTGCCGGAGTCGGCGGCGAGCTGGTTCCTGCCGCGGGCGGTGGGCATGCAGCGGGCCATGGAATGGGTGGCGACCGGCAGGATCTTCGGCCCGGACGAGGCCCTGGCGGCCGGACTGGTCCGCTCCGTCCACCCGCCGGAGGAACTGCTCCCCGCGGCGTACGAACTCGCGCGGGAGATCGCCGAGAACACCTCCGCGATCTCGGTCGCCCTCTCCCGCCAGATGATGTGGCGGATGCTCGGCGAGTCCCACCCCATGACCGCGCACCGGCTCGACTCGCGGATCATGAGCCAGATCGGCGGCGGCCCCGACCCCGTGGAGGGCGTCGAGTCCTTCCTCGCCAAACGACCGCCGAAGTTCCCGGGGCGCGTCAGCGAGGACATGCCCGCGCTCTACCCCTGGTGGCGGGAGGAGGGGTTTAGCCCCTTCGGGGAACCGGAGCCCGATCCCCAGGGAGCGGAAAATGCGGACGAAACATTGTCGTAGTTTGCTCGAAGTGTTAGCGTCCGACCGGCGGACATTCAGTTGAATGCGCTAAACCATTGACCGCCTGGACGGTAACCATGAGCGATGGTTCCCTGCACCAAACCCTTCGCGGCGTCGACTGGGGAGTCGCCACCGCGGACACCATCGCGGCCCCGCCGCCTCCCCCGCCCGAGCGGGACGGGCACTTCCGGCAGTGGACCGACGACATCCGGCACCTGACCGGTGTGGTCACCCACACGCACAGGATGGTCGCCGGCTGGTCGCAGCTCCAGCCCGACGGCCCCGGCAGCTGGGACGCAGACGCCCTGGACCGCTGCGACCGCGCGCTCGACACCCTCCTCGCGCAGGGGACACGTCCCGGTCTCACGCTGCTCGACCGCTCACTGCCGCCGTGGCTGGACGCCGAAGGCGGCTGGCTCGCCCGCGAAACCGCCGAACACTTCGCCGAGTACGCCGCCGAACTGGGCCGTCGCTTCGGTGACCGGGTGGACCGCTGGATCACCTCCACCGACCTGGCCGGTCCCACGCTCGCGGACCACGTGGCCGGGATGTACTCCCCGGGCCGGGGCGTCGGCCGGGCCGGGCTGGCGACGGTCCACCACATCCTGCTCGCCAACGGGCTCGCGACCCTGGCCCTCAGGGCCGCCGGAGCGCGGGGCCGGATCGGCACCACGGTCACCCTCGTCGGCGGCTACCCGGCCACCGACGACCCCTACGACCGCCTCGCCCTGGAGCGGCTGGAGAGCTGGACCAACCGCCTCTTCCTCGATCCCCTCCTGCTCGGCGCGCACATGGTGACCGAGGACGACATCGTGCCCGTCGCGGACACCGGCTGCGTACGCCCAGGTGACCTGGAGGTCATCGCCACCGCCCAGGACCTGCTGGGCCTGTCCTGGCACACCCCGTTCCGGGTCACCGCGCCGGAGAACCTGCCCCGTGTCCTGCCGACCAGCAAGTGCCTCGGCGCCCTCAACGAGGTGAACCGGCTGCTCGTCGGCCTCGGCTTCGCCATCGTCCCGTTCGACGACGTGGAGACGACGGCCTACGGCTGGCCCATCGTCCCGGAAGGTCTCGCCGACGCCGTCGCGAGCCTCCACGACCTGTATGGGGACCTGCTGCCGCCGCTGTCGGTCATCGACAACGGCATGGGCGACCTGGACCTGGTCGACGAGAGGGGGCACAGCGACGACACCCGGCGCCGGGCCCTGCTGCGAGCCCGCCTCACCTGGCTGGCGCGACTCGTCGCGGCCGGTGTGGACGTCTGCGGCTACGAGTACTGGTCGGTGCTCGACAACCTGGAGGCGAAGTTCCGCTACACCCGTCTCTACGCGATGGCCGTGCCGGACCACGAGCCTCCGCCGCGCCCCCCGATCCCGTCGGACTGGGTGCGCGGGGGAGCGTTCGCGCACCCCGACGCCGTCGTCCTCGGCGAGGGCCGCGCGGCCGGGCTGACCCTGGTGCCGGGCACCACGCGGACCCGGCGCGTCCCGGCCCCGTAGCCCAGGGCTCACCGCATCCCCGGCCCCGTAGGACCCGGACTCAGCGCCGCGTCCCGGCCTCGTAGTCCCTGCCCCGGATCAGCCGCACCGGCGTGTAGACGAGCACGTCCTCGTCCCGCTGGTTGCGGACGGTGATCCGGCTGGTGACCACACCCCGGCCGGGCTTGCTGGACGGCCGCGAGCCGGTGGTCTCCACCACGGCGTACAGCGTGTCACCGACGTACACGGGACCCCGCACGGTCAGCTCCATGTGCAGGAAGGCGAGGCCGGTGCCGTGCAGCACGTTGGTCTGCAGGACGAGTCCTTCGGCTATGCAGTACGTCAGCGCGCCCGGTACCAGCCGGCCGGTGTAACCGCCGTCCGCGGCGTGCGAGGCGTCCCAGAAGAGCGGCTCGTTGAAACCGCCCCAGGTGATGAAGTTGACCAGGTCGGTCTCGGTGATGGTGCGGCGGGCGGTCCGGAAGATCTGCCCCTTCGGCATCTCCTCGTACGTCATGCCCCTGACCAGCGGAGGGATCTCGGTGGTGGGGCACTCAGTGGTGTACTCCGTGGTGTGCTCCGACGTCATCGCGGGCTCCTCAAGCATCGGTGGGTATCCGTGGTGTCCGTGCGGCGGTGGTGTTTGGGGGCAGCAGCCCCGGGCGTCTGCGGGGTCACAGGTCGATCGGGTGCTTGTCGGCCACACCCTCGAAGTCGGGGGCGCGCTTGTCCCGATGGGCGGCGAGGCCTTCGACGACCTCGTGACCCGCGAACCCGAAGAACTCCAGCCCCAGCGAGGCCTCGAAGATCGGCTGGGCCGAGCGGTACCAGTGGTTGAGGGACCGCTTGGTCCAGCTGATCGCGCTCGCCGGCCCGGCGGCCAGGGCGGTCGCCACCCGCAGGCCCTCGGCGTGGACCTCCGCGTCGTCCACGCACTTCGAGACCAGCCCGATCCGCTCGGCCTCCTCACCGGTGAGCGTCTCGCAGGTCAGCAGGTAGTACTTCGCCTTGGCCATGCCGCACAGCAGCGGCCAGCAGATGGCGGCGTGGTCACCGGCGGCGACCCCGAGCCGGGTGTGCCCGTCGACGATCTTCGCCCTGCGTCCGGCCACGGAGATGTCCGCGAGCAGGCCGATGACCAGGCCCGCGCCGACCGCGGGCCCGTGGATCGCCGAGACCACCGGCTTGGAGCAGTTGATCACCCCGTAGACCATGTCCCGTGCCTCACGCATCACGCGGGCGCGGACCGCGTAGTCCTCGGTCATGGCCTCGATGGAGTCGAAGGTCCCGCCCGCCGAGAAGGCCTTGCCCGCTCCCTGCACCAGCACCGCCCGGGTCTGCGGGTCCCGGTCCACGACGGGCCAGACATCGGCCAGCTCACCGTGCATCCGGGGATCCACGGCGTTGAGGTTCGGGGCGTCGAGCACGACACGCAGCACGCCCGGCGCGGGCCGCTCGAAGGTCAGGCTCGTGAACGGGGCGTAGAGATCGGTCACGTCGCGCTCCTGGTGCATTCAGTGTGGATACTATAATTATCTAACTGTATCGAGCGGCGAGCGGCAAGCAGTCGGCGAGCGCGGCCCACCGAGACGGGAAGCCCGGCATGGATCTCACCTTCAGCGAGGAACAGGACGAACTGCGCAAGGTCGTGCGCTCGTTCCTGGCCAAGCACTCCGACGAGGCGGAGGTGCGCCGCCTGGCCGCCGACCCGCGCGGATACGACGGGGTCGTGTGGCGGCGGATGGCCACCGAACTCGGCCTGCAGGCACTCGCCGTGCCGGAGGAGTACGGCGGCTTCGGCTTCCGCTACGTCGACCTCGGCATCGTCTTCGAGGAAGCCGGCCGCGCGCTGCTGGGCGGCCCGTACTTCGCCACCGTAGCCCTGGCCGCCGAGGCCCTCCTGCGCTGCGACGACGAACAGGCCCGACGCGACCTGCTGCCGGGTATCGCGTCCGGCGAGACGGTGGCCACGCTGGCGCTCACCGAGGAGTCAGGCCGCTGGGAGGAGCCGGGCATCCGGCTCACCGCCCACGACCGGGCGGGCGGATGGCGGCTGACCGGCGCCAAGACCTACGTCCCCGACGGCCACCTCGCCGACCTGCTCCTGGTAGCCGCCCGCACCCCCCGCGGCATCAGCCTCTTCGCGGTCGAAGCCGACGCGCCGGGCCTCACCCGCACCCCCATGCCCACCCTCGACCAGACCCGCAAACAGGCCCGACTGGAGTTCACGACCACCCCCGCCCGCCTACTGGGCACCGAGGGCACGGCATGGCCCGCCCTCGAACGCACCCTCGCCACCGCCGCCGTCCTGCTCGCCGCCGAACAGGTCGGGGGAGCGGCAGCCGCGCTGGACGCCGCCGTGGACTACGCCAGGATCCGGGTGCAGTACGGGCGGCCCATCGGCTCGTTCCAGGGGATCAAGCACAAGTGCGCCGACATGCTGGTGGAGATCGAGTCCGCCCGCTCGGCGGCGTACGGCGGACTGTGGGCCCTGGACACGGACGACCAGGCCGAGATCGCGATCGCGGCGGCCCTCGCCCAGGCCTTCTGTTCGGAGGCGTTCACCCGGGTCGCCGCCGACAACATCCAGGTCCACGGCGGAATCGGCTTCACCTGGGAGCACCCCGCCCACCTGTACTTCAAGCGGGCCAAGAGTTCCGAGGTACTGCTCGGCACCCCGTCGTACCACCGGGAGCTGCTCGCCACCCGGCTCGGCATCTGAGACCACACCCCCCGGCACCCCGAGAAAGAAGCAGACATGGAAGTGGACTTCGGGCCCGCGGTGAGCGACTTCCGCGACGAGCTGCGGGACTGGCTGGCGGACCATCTGGTGGGGGAGTTCGCCGAACACCGGGGTGTGGGCGGCCCCACCGACGGCGCGGCCTGGGAGGTCCGCCTCGCCTGGGACCGCGAACTGTCCGCCGGGAACTGGCTGGGCGTCGGCTGGCCCCGGGAGTACGGCGGACGCGGACTCGGACTGCTCGAGGAGATCGTCTTCGAGTACGAGTACGCCCGGGCGAGCGCCCCCTACCGGGCCACCGTCAACGCCCTCGACCTGCTCGGCCCGATGCTCCTCAAGGTGGGCGGGGAGTCGCAGAAGAAGCGCTTCCTGCCGCCGATCCTCGCCGTCGAGGAACTGTGGGGTCAGGGCTTCAGCGAACCCGGAGCCGGTTCCGACCTGGCGTCGGTCCGCACCCGGGCCGAACGCGACGGCGACACCTGGGTGGTCAACGGGCAGAAGGTGTGGACGTCCTTCGGTGTCCACGCCGACTGGCTCTACGTCCTCACCCGCACCGACCCCCGTTCCGTGCGGCACAAGGGCCTGACCATGCTGCTCCTGCCCACCGACCAGCCGGGCGTGGAGATCCGCCCCATCCGCAACCTCGCCGGTCAGGACGAGTTCGCCGAGGTCTTCCTCTCCGACGCGCGCACCGGCGCCGACATGGTCGTCGGTGAGGTCGGGCAGGGCTGGCGCACGGCCATGGCCACGCTCGGCATCGAACGCGGCACCACGCTCCTGCCCCAGCAGCTCACCTTCGAGCGGGAGGCCGAGGCGCTGATCGACCTGGCCCGGGACCGGGGCGCGCTCGACGACCCCATGCTGCGCCGACGAATCGTGGACGCCTGGATCTCCGTACGCATCATGCGCACCACCAACCTGCGCACCCTCGCCGAACTGACCGCGGGCCGCACCCCGGGGGCGCAGGCCACCACGGCCAAGCTGTACGCCTCCACCCGTCACCAGCAACTCGGTCACCTGGCCCTGGAGTTGGCCGGCCCCGCCGGACAGATCGTCGGCGAGGACTACGGCCTGGACACCCGCCAGCGCTCCTTTCTGCTCTCCCTGGCGGAGACGATCTACGGCGGGTCCAGCGAGATCCAGCGCAACATCATCGGGGAACAGCTCCTCGGCCTGCCGAAGGAGCCCCGGCCATGACGTCGATCGAGGACCGCCTCGACCGCGTCGAGTCGCAGCTGGCCATCCAGCAACTGCCCGTCCGCTACGCGCTCGCCGTGGACGCCCGCGACCTCGAAGCCTGGGTCGGCTGCTTCCGACCCGATGTGGACATGGGCCGCCACGGCAGCGGACGGCAGGCACTGTCGGCGTACATCGAACCCCTGCTCCGTGGTTTCCGCCGCTCGGTGCACCAGATCTGCGGCCACCGGATCGAGTTCACCGGCCGCGACACCGCGACCGGCTCCGTCTACTGCCGGGCCGAGCACGAGGTGGGGGAGCGGTGGATCGTCATGGCCATCCGTTATCTCGACGCGTACGCGCGCGTCGACGGCGAGTGGTACTTCTCCCGGCGGCGTGAGCAGCACTGGTACGCGGCCGATGTCACCGAGCGACCCCAGGCGGTCGGATTCAACGGCTGGCAGGAGGGGTCCGGCGAACCGGCGCTGCCGGAGGCGTTCGCCTCCTGGGCGGCGTTCTGGAAGGAGGCATGATGGCACGGTTGTCCGGCAAGGCAGCGCTGGTCACCGGCGGAGGGCAGGGCGTGGGGCGTGGTATCGCGCTGGCGCTGGCGGCCGAGGGCGCGGCCGTCGCGATCACCGGCCGGACCGAGAGCAAGCTGAAGGAGACGGCCGGGGAGATCGCCGGGCGGGGCGGGCGGGCGCTCACGGTCGTCGGGGACGTGGGGGAGCGGCGCGACGTGGACCGAATGGTGGCCGAGACGGTCCGGGAGTTCGGCGGGCTCGACGTGCTCGTCAACAACGCGCAGAGCTCTGTGCGGCGTCGGCTGGAGGAGACGTCGGACGACGACGTCGAACTCACCTACCGCAGTGGCCCGTTGGCCACCTTCCACGCCATGCGGGCCGCGCTGCCGCACCTGAGGGCCAGCCGGGGGAGTGTGGTGAACCTCGGCTCCTCGGCCGCGGTGCAGGGTGAGGTGACCTTCGCGGCGTACGCGATGGCCAAGGAGGCCGTCCGGGGGCTGACGCGGGTGGCCGCGCGGGAGTGGGGCGCGTACGGGATCCGGGTGAACGTCGTCTGCCCTGCCGCGCTGAGCCCGGCGGCTGAGGCGTACTTCGCCGATCACCCCGACAAGGCCGAACAGGTGCTGGCCGGTATCCCGTTGGGTCGCATGGGCGACCCGGAGGCGGACATCGGCCGGGCGGTGGCGGCGCTGGTCAGCGACGACATGGCCTATCTGACGGGGGCGACACTGATGCTGGAGGGTGGGCGGACCTTGATCGGCTGAGGCGGTTTTTTTTCGCCCCCGCCGCCCCTACCCGTCCCATACCTGGGGGCTGCCGCCCCCAGACCCCCGCTTCGGCCCTGAAAGGGCCTCGTCCTCAAACGCCGGACGGGCTGAAGACAGCCCCTCCGGCGTTTGAGGAGCGGGGTCTGGGGCGGAGCCCCAGGGATGGGACGGGTAGGGGCGGCGGGGGCGAAAAACGTGACACCCGCACCCCCACCCACCTCACACAACCCCCCACCCCCGCAGCTGCGAGAACCGTTCCTCCGTCACCCCGGCGAGCCGGCCCAGCACTTCCGCCGTGTGCTCCCCGAGCCCCGGCGGCGGCCCATACCCCTCCACCGGCGTAGCCGCGAACCGTATCGGATTGGCCAGCATCGGCATCCGACCCGACACCGGGTCCTCCACCTCGACCAGCATCCCCCGGTGCCGAACCTGCGGATCGGCGAAGACCTCGGGCATCTCGTTGAACGGCCCCGCCGGCACGTCGTGTTCGTCGAGAACCGTCAACCACTCGTCCCGGGTCCGGGTGCGCAGGATCGCCTCCAGCACCGGCAGGATCTCCTCGCGATGGGTGATGCGGGCGGAGGTCGAAGCGAACCGCTCGTCCTGGAGCAGATCGGCGCGGCCGGCCGCGGCACAGAACGCGGCGAACTGCTTGTCGTTGCCCGCGACCAGGAACAGCGGCTTGTCCGCGCACATGAAGGCCTGGGAGGGGATCCCGCCGTACCCGCCGTTGCCGCGCCGCCGCGGCACCTGACCGGAGATCAGATAGTTCATCGCGAAGTGCGACAGCGAGGCCAGACCGCAGTCCAGCAGGGAGAGGTCGATGAACTGGCCCTCGCCGCTGATGTCCCGGTGCCGCAACGCCGCCAGCACGGCCGTGGAGGCGTACAGCCCGGTGAGGATGTCGACCATGCTGACGCCGACCTTCATCGGCTCCTCGGGGTGCCCGGAGACGCTCATCATCCCGGACATGGCCTGGAAGATGCCGTCGTAGCCGGGACGCTCCGCGTACGGCCCGGTCTGGCCGAAGCCCGTCACGGAGAGGTAGACCAGCCGCGGGTTCAGCTCCCGCAGGCTCTCCTGGTCGAGGCCGTACTTCGCCAGCGTCCCCGCGCGGAAGTTCTCGACCAGGACGTCCGAGCGTGCGGCGAGGGCGCGGATCAGCTCCTGCCCCTCGGCGGTGGCGTGGTTGACGGTGATGGACAGCTTGTTGCGGTTGCAGGAGAGATAGAAGGCGGCGGTGTCGGTCCCGGCGGCGAACGGGGGGCCGTACGTCCGTGAGTCGTCCCCCGTACCCGGCCGTTCGACCTTGATCACCTCGGCGCCGAGGTCGGCCAGCATCTGGGTGGCCAGAGGTGCTGCGAGGACGCGGGACAGGTCCAGGACGCGGATCCCAGCCAGGGCGGTCGACGGCATCGAGGCTCCCTCTGTTCACAGTCAGCGAATCAGTTATATAAATAATACATCTAGGCGAGCAGTTGCATCCGGCATGATTGCTTCAACTATCCAATTCATGTAACTATATGGATCGGCCGCCAGGCCGAGACCGGAGGGCGTGCTGATGACCGTCGCGGCGAGGACCCTCACCGACCAGGAACAGCTGGAACGCCGGGCGTGGTTCCGGGCCCGCTGGGAGCGCGGGGTCGCCTTCAACCGCCGCTGCCGCATCCGCGTGACCCGCTGGGACCCGGACCGAGTCGAGATCGTGCTTCCCTACGCCGAGTCCCTCTCCGCCCACGAGGACGTCTTCCACGGCGGGGTGATCGCGGCGCTCATCGACACCGCCGGCGCCGGGGCCGTGATCGCCGGGCACGACTTCACCAAGGGGAGCCTGCTCAGCACGGTGTCGATGTCGGTGCAGTACCTCGCGCCCGCCCGGGGCCGGGAGGCCGTCGCCCACGCCCGCTGCGTGCGGCGGGGCCGCCGGGTGCACTTCGCCGACGTCGATGTCATCACCGACGGACGCGTCTGCGCGCGCGGTCAGGTGGTGGTGACCATCTCCGGGGAACGGCCGGGCGTCGGCGACCCCATCGAACCGCTGACCGAGGAGTGACACGATGAGCGCGGAACCCGCCCAGGACGACCTGGTGCTGTACGAGGTCGACGAGGACGGCGTCGCCACCGTCACCCTCAATCGGCCCGAGCGCAAGAACGCGTGGAGCATCCCCATGGAGCGCCGCTTCTTCGCGCTCCTCGACGACGCCGCGCACGATCCGGCCGTCCGGGTCGTGGTCGTCACCGGGACAGGGAAGGCCTTCTGCCCCGGGATGGACGTCCAGCGCCTGGAGCAGAACTCCCAGCCGGGGCAGTCCCTCAACCTCCGGGCCCGCGTCCCCATGTACAGCCGGCGCGACCTGCCGAAGCCGATGATCGCCGCCGTCAACGGCGCCTGCGCCGGCATCGGCCTGGTCCAGGCCCTCATCTGCGACGTCCGGTTCGCCGCCCGCGGGGCCCGCTTCACCACCGCGTTCACCCGGCGCGGCCTGGCCGGCGAGTACAACCTGCCGTACGTGCTGCCGCGCGTCGTCGGCCTGGAGAACGCGCTCGACCTGCTGCTGTCCGGCCGTGTCGTCGACGCCGACGAGGCGAAGGACCTCGGCCTGGTCAGCCGCGTCGTGGAACCCGAGGACCTGCTCGACGCCGCCCGCGCCTACGCCCGCGACATCGCCCGCAACTGCTCCCCGCGCGCCATGGCCGTCGTACGTCATCAGGTGTACGGCGACCTGGACCGCACCTTCACCGAAGCCCTAACCCGGTCCTACTCCGCGATGGAGTTCTTCGCGGGCTCGCCGGACTTCCGCGAGGGCGTGGCGAGCTTCGTGGAGAAGCGGGAGCCGAAGTTCGAGGGGCTGCCGCCGGACTTCGACCCGGACGAGGCCACCCGCGACGCGTTCCTGCCGTACTGACCCGCCGAATGACCCGCCGCACCGACCGAGTCGACCGCACCGACGGTATCGACATCACCGACCGTACCGACCGAGGAGCACGACGATGACAGGGCAGCCGTTCCCCGTCGAGGCCGGGCACATCATGATGTTCGCCCGCGCCGTCGGCGACGAGAACCCGGCCTACCAGGGCGAGACCGCGCTGGCACCACCCACCTTCACCATGGCGAGCGCCCACTACGACCCGGAGTACCACCTGCGTCCGAAGGCGGACGAGGAGTGGTTCGGCTCCGGCCGAGGCCCGGGGGTGATGGCGGCGGGCGGCGGCGGGCTGCACGCCGAGCAGCACTTCGAGTACCACCGCCCGGTGCGCGCCGGGGAGACGCTCCACGCGCACATGGTTCCCGGCCGCAGCTGGGAGAAGCAGGGCCGCACCGGCCGCCTACTGTTCAGTGAGCGCGTCACCGAGTACCGGGACGCCGACGGCGAACCGGTCGTCAGCGCCGTCACCGTGGCCGTCGTCCCCGAGGGCCCCGCGACCCCGAAGGACACGCGATGAGCACGAGCAGGCGCGACATGAAGGTCGGCGAGACCCGCGAAAGCGTCCTCGTCGACGACCTGAAGCGCACCCGGATCGTGCAGTACGCGGGCGCCTCCGGCGACTTCAACCCCCTGCACACCGACGAGAGGTTCGCCGTCGAGGCCGCCGGATATCCCGGGGTCTTCGCCCACGGCATGCTGACGATGGGCATGACCGGCAGGGTCCTCACCGACTGGGTCGGCCCCGAAGCGCTGCTGCGCTACGGCGTGCGCTTCAAGGCCCAGGTCTGGCCCGGCGACACCTTGACGGCCACGGTCACCGTCGAGTCGATCGAGGACACCCCGACCGGACCGGTCGCCCAGTTCTCCGTACGCACCCTCAACCAGGACGGCGTCGAGGTGGTCACCGGTACCGCGGCGGCCCGGCTGGAGCCCTGAACCGGTGGGCACCGCGCAGGATCCCGGTACGGCAGACACCTGGACCGCCATGGTGAACCGCGCCTACGACCATGCCCGTCCCGCCGTCCGCTTCGGTGATCTGACCTGGAGCGGACGCGAACTGCTCGACCGGGCGGGCGCCATGGCCGACTGGCTGGACACGCTCGGCCTTGAGCCCGGCGTACCGGTCCCCGCGCTGGTCGCCACCTCCGCCGACGCGCTCGCCCTGGTGATCGGCGGCGCCGGGTCCGGTCACCCGCTCGCCCCGCTCGGCGTCCGCATGACGCCGTACGAGATCGCCGACGTGGTCGAAGGAATCCGGACCGAGGTTCTGGTGACACAGCCCGAGTTCGCCGAGCTCGGCAGGCAGGTCGCCGAGCTGTCCGGGCGGCGGGTCGAGGTCCTCCCCGAACTGCGCGACGCTACCCGCACGTTGACCGCCGAGCCCGACGACCTCGCCGCAGTCCTGCACACCTCCGGAACCACCGGCCGACCCAAACCCGTCCCCATGACCCAGCGACGGCTCGCCGCCCGCGCCCGCGTCAACGGCCGGCTGTGCGCACTCGACCCCGAGAGCTTCTACGGCGGCAGCGCGCCTTTCCACCACATCGCCGGTCTCGGCAACATCGCCGTCGCCCTCGCCGCCGGCGCACTCGTCACCGGACTGCCCCGCTTCACCGTCGAGGGCTGGGCCCGGTTGCGGGGCCTCGGCACCACGCACACCAGCATGGTCCCGGCGATGCTGGAGACCCTGCTCGCGGCCGGACAGGCACGCCACGAGACGCTGCGGGTCCTCCAGTACGGCGGGGCGCCCGTCCGCCCCGGCACCCTGCGACGGACGTATCAGGCGATGCCAGGCGTGCGCATGCTCAACATGTTCGGCCAGACCGAGGGCTCCCCGATCAGCGTCCTCACCCCCGAGGACCACCGGGAGGCGGTCGCCGGACGGGACGAACTGCTGCGTTCGGTGGGCCGGCCCGCCCCCGGCGTCGAGGTCAGGGTCGAGGACGCCGGGCCGGACGGCGTCGGCGAGATCCACGCCCGCGCCGACCACCTCTTCCGGCTCGACGCCGACGGCTGGCTGCACAGCGGCGACCTGGGCCGGGTGGCCGAGGACGGTTACCTCTACCTCCTCGGCCGACGCACCGACATGATCATCCGCGGTGGCGAGAACGTCCACCCGCTGGAGGTCGAGGCGGTCCTGGCCTCGTGCCCCGGAGTCACGGACGTGGCCGTCACCGGCGTCCTCGACGAGCGGCTCGGGCAGACCGTCGTCGCCTTCGTCGTCCCCGCCGATCCCGACGCCCCGCCGCCACCCGACGTCCTCAGGAGCCACGCCCGCGCCCGGCTGTCCGGGTTCAAGGTCCCCGTCCGCTGGTGGTTCGTGACCGACCTGCCGCGCAACGCCAACGGCAAGGTGGTACGCCGCCGGTTGCGGGAGCCGCACGAAGGAGGAACGTGTGAGAGCTGACCGCTCGGTCGTCGACCCGGAGAGCGTGGGTGTCGACCCGTACCGGCTGGACGTACTGCTGCGCAGGATCCGCATCGAGGTCGAGCACGGGCCGCTGCCGTCCGCGCAGGTCGCCGTCGCCCGCGACGGTCGGCTGGTCGCCTTCGAGACCTGGGGCGCCGCCACTGCGGACACCCGGTACGTCCTGCAGTCCGTCGGCCGGTCGATCGTGGCCGGCGTGGTGTGGAAACTGATCGGCGAGGGGCTGCTCGCCCTGGACGAGCGGATCGCCGCGATCATCCCGGAGTTCGCGCCGAACGGTAAGGACGAGGTGACGGTCGAGCAGGTGCTCACCCACACCGCCGGCTTCCCCTTCGCGCCCCTCGGATACCCGAAGATGCTGGACCGCGACCAGCGGCTGGCCGCCTTCGGCCGCTGGCGGCTCGATCATGCGCCCGGCAGCCGCTTCCAGTTCCATCTCACCTCGGCCGCCTGGCTGATCGCCGAGATCGTCGAACGGCGTACGGGCCTGGCCTTCGCCGACTACCTGCGGGAGCGGATCACCCACCCACTCGGCCTGTCGTCGATCGAACTGGGCGTCCCGGTCGACCGGCAGCCCGGCACCGTCGCCCCGATGACCGCCACCGACCGCACCAGCGACGACCAGGAGGCAGACCCCTGGGGCCCCTGGTACCTGTCCGACCCACGCGTCCTCGCGGCCGGTGAGCCCAGCCACGCGCTGGTCGCCACGGCCGCCGACGTCGCCCTGTACTTCCAGGCACTGGAACACTCGGGCCTGTGGAAGCCGGAGGCGGTGGCGGAGGGCACCCGGATCCGGCTGACCGAGCACCCGCACGGCGAGCAGATCTACGGAGGCGGCTCCAACCGCCGTACCAGCATGGGCCTGTTCGTCACGGTGGCCGGTCCCGACGCGGGCAGCAACCTGCCGTCCACCGGCTCACCCGCCCTCTTCGGAAGCGCCGGGGCCGCCTACCAACTCGGCTTCATGGATCCGGAGACGGGCCTGTCCTTCGCATGCCTGAGCAACGGCTACCCACTCGCCGGCTACGACCACTCCCGACGGGGCACGGCGCTGCTGACGAACCTGGCGAACCTGGCGGCCGATCTCACCGACTGAGGGGCGGACCCGTATCGGGCCCGCCCCTCTTCACGTCCCTTTCGCTCAGCGGCTGATCAGCTGCTGAGCGTTGTTGTACATGATGTCGTCCTGGACCGACTCGTCGAGTTCCGCGAGGAGCTTGCGGTAGTCGGCCGGGTTGGCGATGCCCTCCGCGTGCGGGAAGTCGGAGCCCATCACGATGGACTCGTGGTACCCGAGGCGCTTGACCAGGCTCGGGATGTCGTCTTCCGGGTAGGGCACCACACGCACGTGCTTGCGGAAGATCTGGCTGGGACGCTCGTCCAACTGGCCGCCGAGCCAGGGCCCGTTGCGGCCCATACCCCGGCTCTTGTCCATGTGGCGCACGAAGTGCGGCACCCACTCGGCGCCGAACTCGGACACCAGGACGTTGATGTCGGGGAAGCGGCCGAAGAGGTTGTCGAAGATCAACGCGGACAGCGTCTCCTCGATCGGGCGCTGACCGTAGGTGTTCATCCACTGCCACGCGGACATCCGGAAGTGGATGGGGTTCGGGTCGTGGCCCCAGGCCGGGGCGACGTTCGAGTTGTAGTAGAACTCGCTGATGTGGTAACAGACGCTGGCCTTGGCCTCGTTGACCAGTTTCCAGAACGGGTCGAAGTACGGGTCGCCGGGGGAGCGGCCGTACTGCGGGCCGGTCGGCAGCATGATGAACCGGGCGCCCTGCTCCAGGACGTACTCCAGCTCCTTCACCGCGCTGTCCAGATCACGCAGGGACAGCAGCGCGGGGGCGTAGATACGGCCCTGGTGGTTGAAGCCCCAGACCTCGTTCATGTACCGGTTGAAGGAGTGGTAGTTGGCGTAGAGAGGCTCGACGCCCTTCACGTACTCCTCCGCCACCAGCGCCCAGCCGCCCGGGTACATGATCGTCTGGTCCAGGCCCTGCTCGTCCATGATCCGCAGCCGGGCGTCGCGGTTCTGGTACGCCTCGTGCATCGGCTCGAACTGGTAGGTCTCCTCGGGGTTGCCCGAGGCCATCGCCTTGAGCATCTCCTTCAGCGAACCGGGCCGGTAGACCTGCCCGAACTCCGGCTCCAGGCATACGACGATCCGGTCGCCCGCGAGGATCACCTCCCGCCCGTCCGGGAGGGTCACCGGTGCGACGGCCGCGCCGAGGAACTCCTTCGGGAGGTAGCGGGTGAAGGAGTCCCGCTCCTCGTACATGTGCTGGTCGCAGTCGAAGATGCGCTTGCGCTGTTCGGCCATGGCCGTCGCCTCCGGACCCCGGGGTGTGATCAGTACGCTGATTCAGTACGCCTTCTATAATTATCTAACTGTTTATCGAGCGCAAGGGGTGAGGCGAGGAGGGGTGCCGAGGCGGGATGGTGCCGGGTGTCGCGGTCGGGTCGGTCGAGGTCAGTCGAGGAGTTCGAGCACCGTCTTGGGTCCGGCCGCGTTCACCACGTCGTCGGCGCTGGAGATGTGCCGCTGCCACAGCTTCTCGGCCTCGTCGGCCTTGCCGGACTCGATCAGGCCGACCATCCGCACATGTGCCCGGTGCCCCTTGAGGGCCTGTGCCTTCTGGGTCTCGGCGTCGGTGGCGGCCGCGGTGTACGAGGCGTTGGCCCGGTCGATGATGGTGCGCAGCATCCCGCACAGCAGGATCAGGGTCTGGTTGCCGGTGAGTTCGACCAGTAGGGCGTGGAAGGTGTCCTGCGCGTCGACCAGGGCGAGCGGGTCGTCCAGGACGGCCTTCTCGGCCGCGACCGCGTCGCGCAGTCGCTTGATGTCGCCGGCCGTGTGCTTGAGTGCGAGCTGGCGGGCGCAGGGCGGCTCGATGACGGCGGCCGCACGGTAGATGTCGCCCAGGGTGGCGCCCCGGTACTCGAGGATCAGGCCCGCGAAGCGAGCTGCCACGTCGGCGTCGGGGGCGCTCACCCGGGCGCCGCCGTGGGCGCCGCGGCGCACCGTGATCAGGGACTCCGACTCCAGCACCCGGAACGCCTCGCGCAGGGTCGGCCGCGAGATGCCGAACTGCTCCATCAGCCCCGACTCCGGCGGCAGCGCGTCGTCGGGCTTGAGCTCGCCCCGTACGATCTGGCGGCGCAGGTGCGCCGCGACCAGTTCGGCGGTCTTCGGGACCCGCACCTGGCGCCCGACGCGGCTGCGGGAAGGGGCGGGTACGGTCGCCGTTTCTGCTGCGCGGGCTGCCTCGGTCACGGGGTCTCCTCATATAGCAAAATGAATCGTCTTAGTGCATGAAGGGTACCAGGTCAAGTAATGAGTGATCTTCCTCTTGCCTCATTGGTCTGGTGTCCGGCTCGTCTTCTGGTATATAGATGATTCATCTATCTATAAAGACGATGGCTCCGTGGGAGTGACCCTCGATGACCGAGAACCCGACCCCGGTGATCCTCACCGAGCTCACCGACGACGGGGTCATGCTGCTCACCCTGAACCGGCCCGAGAGCCACAACGCCTGGACGCTGGAGATGGAGCTGCTCTACAACGAGCTGTTCGACCGGGCCGAGGCGGATCCACGGGTGCGGGCCGTGGTGCTCACCGGCGCCGGTCGCAGCTTCTGCCCGGGGATGGACATGAGCGTGCTGGACGCGGCGTCGTCCGGCGCCCGTCCGTGGCCCACCGACCAGCTGCCTCCGCGAACCCGCCCCATGTCCTTCCCCAAGCCCGTGGTGGCGGCGGTCAACGGTGCCTGCGCCGGCATCGGGTTCAACCAGGCGCTGATGTGCGACGTCCGGTTCGCCGTGCCGCACGCCAAGTTCGCCGCCGCGTTCAGCGCCCGCGGACTGGTGGCGGAGGACGGCGTGTCCTGGATCCTGCCCCGGCTGGTGGGCTACGGCAACGCCGCCGACCTGCTGCTCTCCTCGCGCCGGATCACCGGGACGGAGGCCCTGGCGATGGGGCTGGTCAACCGACTGGCCGAGCCGGAGGAACTCCTCCCGGCGGCGCTGGCGTACGCGACCGAACTGGCCCGCTCGGCCAGCCCGTACGCGATGTCCCTCATCAAGCGCCAGCTCGCCGACGACCAGGCGAAGACCTTCACCGAGAGCCGCGACCGAGCGGCCGCCCTGCTGGCCACGGCCAAGCGCGCCCCGGACTACCGCGAAGGAGTGCGCAGCTTCATCGAACGCCGGCATCCGGAGTTCGCGGCATTGGGGGAGAACGCGCCCGCCGCCGGCGACTCCGCGTCCGAGCTGGAGGAGACCCGGTCATGACACGCGCCGAACTCCCCCTGCACCGCCGTACGATCACCGTCACCGCCCATGAGGAGGGCGGCGAGGAGATCGTGGTCGAGGCGGAACTGTGTGACGAGCGTCCCTGGGAGGCATCGCCGGGCGGTGTCGTCCACCGGATGTCGCTCGCCGTGCGGGTCCGCCTCGCGGACATGGTGATCACAGGCGCCGACGCGCACATGCGGGAGTTCCCGCACGCGGAGTGCCCGTTGATCACCCCGGCCTTCGACGGTCTGGTCGGACTGAGCGTCGCCGCCGGGTACAACCGGGCGATCCAGGAACGCTTCCGCGGTGTCTCCGGCTGCACCCACCTGTATGAGCTGACCCGTGCCCTCGGACCCGCGACCGTCCAGGCGGCGATCTCGGCGGGGGCGCGCCACCGCGCCGCCAACGGCGAACCGGTCCACAACCCGCGCGCCACCGCCGGAGTGATGAACAGCTGCCACATCTGGGCCCCGGACGGCGTGGGCCTGCGCAAACTCGACAGGGGCTGGCGCCCGGGCACCGGTCCGCGCCCGGTCCCACCGCTGGAGACGTTCGAGCGGCACGGTGCTCAGGGGGTTTGGCCGAGCTGAGTGCGCAGGCTCTTCTCCAAGGCGGGGACGAGGTCGAAATTCGGATCGATCAGCCACTGCAGCTGCAGTCCGTCCCACAGCGCGACGAACGCGTACGCGGCCTCGGCGGGCTTGGTGTCCGCTGGGAGGCGCCCCTGGGCGATGTCGGACCGGATGCCGTTCTCGATGAGGGCCCGGACCCGGTCGTACCGTTCGACGAACCAGGCATGGGCAGGATGGGAGGTGGACGACGCCTCGGCCGACATGACCGCCAGCAGTCGCAGCGCCTCCGGTCGCGCGAGGTTGCGCTCGGCCAGGGCGACGACCGCCTCGATGAGCCCCCTGTGCAGCAAGTCCTCTTCGAAGACTGCCTGTTCGCGCTGGTCCGCGTTCTCAAGCACCGCGATCAGCAGCGTTTCCTTGCTGGGGAAGTGATGCCGCAGGCTGGTGAAGCTCAGATCGAGGTCGCGGGCGATCTCCCGCAGCGACCCGCCGTGGTAGCCGGTGACCGCGAAGGCCCGCTCGGCGGCGTCAACGATTTCGGCCTTGCGCCGTGCGGTGTTGGCGTACGGACCACGCCGCCCGGTCGTCGCTGCAACGTCACCCATGATCCGAGTATAGGCACCGCGCGACGACGACCGTCGGCGCGTTTCACCGCACGCGCCGCAGCGGCAGGAGCACCAGGGCCGACACCACCGCCAGAACGATCGCGATCACGAAGACACTGCGGTAGCCGATCATGGTGACGACGAGCCCCGAGACGATCGGCGCGAGTATCTGAGGCCCCGTATTGGCTATGTTGAGGATCCCCATGTCCTTCGCGCGGTCGTCGCTGCTGGGCAGGACCTCCGCCAAGAGGGCCTGGTCGACGGCGATGTAGATCCCGTAGGCGAAACCGCCGACGCCCAGGAACGTGTAGAACGCCGCCAGCGAATCGGACAGGGCCAGCGGCACCTCGGCTGCGGCAAAGATCAGCGAGGCGCTGATCACGATCGGCTTGCGCCTGCGCAGGCGGTCGGAGAGGGGACCGGAGAGTACCGTCGCCGCACCCGAGCTGACCGCCATGACGACGCCACCGGTGGCGATGACACGGCCCGCTTCCTCGATGCCGAGCCCGATGTAGTCGGTGAGTACGAAGAGCTGGTAGAGCAGCACACTCATGAAGGACATCAGCAGCAGGAAGCGGCCGACCAGCGCGAGGAGGAAGTCACGGTCGCTCGGGGGCACGAAGCTGCGCAGCAGTGCTCGTGCCGACCCCGCCTCCCGCGGCTCGTCCCGGTTGTCCGGTTCCGGGGCCAGGAGGACGAAGAGCACCGTGGTGACGGCGATCAGCCAGGGCAGCCAGCGCAGGCCCTCCCGGGGAACCGTGATGAGAGCGCCGGCCACGACGCTGCCCAGGCTCTGAGCGACCAGCTGGCCGAATCCGACGACAGCGGAGGCCTTCCCCAGGTTGCCGGGGGCCACCCGGTCCGGCAGCACGGCGAACAACGGAGCGAGGACCACGGCCAGGCCGACCTGAAGGGTGATCCAGAGCGCGACGAGCAGGGGGAAGTCGCTGGTGAACGACATGGCGGTGGCTGCGATGGCGAGGACGACGCCACCACTGGCGATCCACGGGTTGCGCTTGCCCAGGCGGGTACGGGTGCGATCGGACAGTGCGCCGATGACGATCGTGGCGATCATGCTCGCCAGTGAGCCGGTAGTGGCGAGGATGCCGTAGAGCGCCACTTTCCGGTCGGGATCTATCTCCGTCATGATCGCCGGGATGAGCGTGCCCGCAGCGGAGAACGGGAGCATCCAGCCCGCGTGAGCGAGGAACAGCAGCGGTCCGAGCCTGCCGAGCCGGGCCGGAGTCCGGGTCGGTTCATGGTCTTTCGGGGGCGTGTCCGTTGTCGTGGCAGAGGGCACTGGCTTCACTGACCTGCTCCTTTGCAGCGCTGTGAGAGAGGGTGCGCGAGATGCTAGCCGCGAAAACAGCTCAAGCGCTACAGTTTCGCCGACCGTTCTTTCCCAGGAGGCTCCGTGAATCACGCAGTGACCACTTCGGCGATCGGCATGCGGCCGGCAGGAGGCTGCCCGCCGCCGCGGCTGGACAGATCGCACGGACCGGCCCGGCTCCTCGTCGACGGGAACCCGTTTCTCGTGCGCGGCGTCGAACTGCACAACTCCTCCCCCTCGGCAGCCGGCTCGCTGGCCGCGGGTCTGCGGTCCGCGACCGCTGCGAACGCCAACACCGTGCTGGCAGGCGTCACTTGGGAAGAGGTCGAACCCGTGGAGGGGCACTTCGTCCTCGACTCGGTCCGATCCGTCATCGAGGAGGCCCGGGCCGCCGGACTGCGTGTGATCCTGCTGTGGTTCGGCGCGTGGAAGAACGGTTCGTCCAGCTACGCACCGGCATGGGTGAAGCGCGACTGGGACCGGTTTCCGCGCTGTGTCCTCGACGACGGGAGCGTGACCGAAACCCTGACCCCGTTCGCCCCCAGCGACCTCGACCTGGCCGCTTTCCGCCGCCTGATGGAGTACGTCGAGGAGATCGACGCCGAACACCGCACCGTGCTCATGGTGCAGATCGAGAACGAGGTCGGACTGCTCGGCGCCTCCCGCGACCGGTCCCGACAGGCGCAGCAGGCCTTCACCCAGCCCGTCCCCGAGAACCTCCGCGATGTCGTGCTGTCCTCGCAGGACGCGGCCGTCGTACCCGCGGACCCGTCCTGGAGCGACCTGCCGGGTGATCCCTCAGCACGCGACGAGGCGTTCATGGCCTGGGCGTTGGCGAGCCACATCGAGAAGCTGGCGCGGGCGGGCCGGGCTGTCTCCCCCCTGCCCTTCTTCACCAACGCCTGGCTGGACAGCGAGATCGACCTCGACATCCCGGGCTTCGCGGTCGCCGGGGGCCAGGTCCCGGGCACCTACCCGAGCGGAGGGCCGCTCCCGCGCGTGGCCGGCGTCTGGCGAACGATCGCGCCCACTGTCGATCTGTACGCCCCCGACTTCTACTTCGGCCTGCCCGAGACGGTCTTCGGTGACTTCCTGATCATGTCGGACGGTCTCTTCATACCGGAGATGCGCCGTGACGCGGCGGGTGCCGGGCACGCGATGCTCGCGATCGGCGAGTACCACGCCCTGGGTGTCTCCCCGTTCGGCACGGACTCCGCCGATGGCCCCGAGCTCGCCGCACTTTCCGACGTCTACGACCTGATCCGGCAGACCGAGCCCGCGCTGACCCACAGGGACGGCACGCCGGCCGTCACCAGGGGGTTCCACCTCGATGACACGACTCCGCGCACCGAGCTGACCATCGGCTCGATCGTCCTGACGGTGACGCGGTCGGCCCCCATCGGGGTCGACCCCGCGGGCACATACGGCTGCGGCGTCATCGTGGCCGAAGAAGAGGACGTCTTTCTCGCGGTCGGCCGAGGCTTCCGCATCGGCTTCACGACCACGGATCCGGCGTGGCAGATCGGTCTCGAAGCCGTCACCGAGGGGCGCTACGGTCCAGAGGGTTGGACAGCGCAGCGCCGCCTCAACGGCGACGAAACCGCGGGAGGCACCGCCTGGCTGCATCCGCAGCCCGGACGAGCCTCCGCCAGCCCGTTCCCCATCCCCGCCCACAGTGACCACTCGGGCATCTCCCGCTGCCGGATCTATCGCTTCCCCTCCCGGGAGGCACCCGCTCTGGACTGACCCCCCGGTCGCCGACTCGCGGCCCGTCGTGCGGACCCGCGCGCCGAGAAGCGGGCGCCGACGACCTCAAGCGGCGCCGGGGGGCCGCTTTCCGCTCGCTGATCCCGTCTCTAGTCGAGGTCCACCGAGCCGTTGTCGGTCCTTTTCTCCTTGTTCTCCTTGCTCGCCGTGGTCTCGTTGTTCGCGTGCAGTTGGAGGAAACCGTTGCCCTCCTCGGAGCGGGGCGCGGCAGGGTCCTGGCCGTTCAGGTTCTGCCGGACCGAGTCGAGGATCGTCAGGCCCTGGGACACCAGGCCCGCGGCGATCTCGCCGAGGCCGTCCGCGCCGTTGAGGACGTTGACGTTGGCGCCGGCGAGGCCGCCCGCGGCCTCCTTCACGATCTGCGGGAGCTGGTCGATCAGCATCCGGTCGAGCGCGACCCGGTCGTAGGAGGCGGCGGCCTCGGCCTGGATCTTCATCCGCTGCGCGTCGGCGGCGGCGAGCACCCTGATCCGCTCGGCCTCGGCCTCGGCGGGCTTCACGATCTCGGCCACCAGCTGCTGCTGGCGCAGCTTGGCCTGGCGCAGGGCCAGGTCGGTCTGGGCGGCGAGCACCTCCTGCTGGGCATGGGCCTGCGCCAGCGGCCCGGCCTGGGCGGCCTGCGCCTGCGCGCGGTCCACCTCGGCGGAGTACTCGGCCTTGACGATGGCGGTCTGCCGGGAGTACTCGGCCTGCTTGCGGGCCGCCTCCTGCTCCGCCTCGACCGAGGCCTGGGTGGCCTGGGCCTGGGCGATCTGGGCCTGCCGCTGGATGGCCGCCTTGTGCGGCGCGGACATCGCGTCGATGTAGCCGGCGTCGCCGTCGTCGATCGACTGGATCTGCAGCGAGTCGACGATCAGGCCGATCTTCGCCATCTCGGTCTTCGAGGTGTCCAGGACCTCCGCGGCGAGCTTCTGCCGCTCGGTGACGATCTCCTCGACGGTCATCGAGCCGATGATGGCCCGCAGGTGGCCGGCGAAGATCCGGCCGGTCAGGACCGACATCTGGTCCTGGTCGGAGAGGAAGCGCTGGCCCGCGTTGATGATGCTCTCGTGGTCGTTGCCGACCTTGAACGCGATGACGGCACGGACGTGCAGCGCGATTCCCTGCCGGGTCACACAGGTCTCGGTGACCTCGGACTCGCACATCGACAGGGTGAGGAAACGGGTCTTGCGGAAGAACGGGATCACGAACTTGCCGTGCCCCGTCACCACTCGGAACGGCGCGCCCCCCAGTCCCCGCCTGCCCCCCGAGATCAGCATCGCCTCGTCGGGAGCGGGAACGCGGTATCCGAACATGTGTCTTTCTACTCCTCAGTCGGCGCCGGCGGGATCGCCGAGCGCGTCCAATGGATCCACCCACTCGATGACGCCGACCTCGCGGCAGCCACGCGACTCGATCACGAGCACCGACGCCCCCGTGGGCAGTGGATCCTCCGACCAGGCGAGAAAGGTCTCCGAACCGCCTCTGACCCGCACCAGGATCTCTCCGGGGCCCGCGGACCCGCGGGTTCCGATGAGCACCTTCCCCGTACAGCCGATCACGGCCTCGTCCTGCGGCATCACCGGCCGCCCTCCATCGCTCTGGCCCACGATCCGACGATAGACCCACCCGGGCCGGGCGCCCAACGGGCATGACGCTTCGACCTGTCTCGCCGGGGAGCGCGATCCCGATCAGGCCCTAACCCGCCGTGGCCCTCGGCTCCCGCGGCAGCCCCAGCACCTTCTCCGCGAGGATGTTCCGCTGCACCTGGGACGTCCCCGCGTAGATGGTGCCGGAGCGGGCGATCAGGTACGTCGTCGACCAGGACGCCGAGGAGTTCGCGGCGCCGGGGTCGTCGGCGCGGTAGGTGCGCAGGGGCGGGCGGCCCACCGGCACCTGGCCGTGCAGGCCCATGATGTCCATCGCGAGGTCGGTGACCTCGGTGTGGTACTCGCTCCAGTACAGCTTGGCGATCGACGTCTCGGGACCGGGCTCGGCGCCCTTCAGCCAGCCGGTGAGGATCCGGTACCCGAGGTAGCGCATGATCTCGACCTTGGACCAGCACCAGGCGATCCGCTGCCGGACGACCGGGTCCTGGTCCTTGCCGTACTGGCGGGCCAGCTCCACGAGGCGTTCCACCTCGGCCCGGAACAGGATCGGGTTGGTCGCCGCCTCCTCCCCGCGTTCCACGCCCAGCAGGCTCTGGGCGACCGTCCAGCCGTTGTCGACGCCGCCGACGACGAGGTCGGCGCGGGTGCGGGCGCCGTTGAAGAAGACCTCGTTGAAGTGCAGCTGCCCGCTCATCATGCGAAACGGCCGCACCTCGACGCCGGGCTGGTCGAGCGGGACGAGGAGGAAGGAGATGCCGTGGTGCTTGGGCGCCTCGCGGTTCGTGCGGGCCAGCACGAAGATCCAGTCGCTGTGGTGGGCGCCGGAGGTCCACACCTTCTGGCCGTCGATCACCCACTCCCCGTCGTCCAGCACGGCGCGGGTCTTCAGGGAGGCCAGGTCCGACCCCGCGTCCGGCTCCGAGTACCCCTGGCACCAGGTGTCCTCGCCGCTGAGGATGCGGGGCAGGAAGTGGCCCTTCTGCTCCTCCGTGCCCCAGCGCAGCAGCGTGTTCGCCAGCATCTTCACGCCGAAGGTGTCCTGCGGCAGCCCGAACGGCACCCCGGCCAGGGCCAGCTCCTCCATCAGGACCACCTGGTGCAGCTTGGACAGGCCGCGGCCGCCGTAGCGCTCGGGCCAGGTCAGGGAGAGGAAACCGCGCTCGGCGAGCCGACGGCGCCAGTCGCGGGCGAAGGCCCAGGCCGCGTCCTCGTCGAGGGCGCCGATGCCCTTCCAGTCCGACGGCAGGGTCTCGGCGAGGAACGCCCTGACCTCGGTGCGGAACGTCTGGGTCTTGGCGGGATAGTTGATGTCCACCTGCGTCGTCTCCTCGTCCGGCCCGCTCGAGCGACTCGTCCGGCCCGGCCCGCGCGGCCCGTCCGACCCCGCCCGCCCAACCGATCGCTGTATTGATTGTTTCAGCATAATAGGTTATCTATTTATGAGGAATAGCGTCGAGTCTGGGGCGGGCTGAGATGGGACTGCTGGACGGCCGGAACGCGGTGATCACCGGCGGCGCACAGGGCATCGGCTTCGAGATCGCCGGCGTCCTCGGCGCCGAGGGCGCCCGCGTGGTCCTCGGTGACATCAACGAGGACAGCGCGGCCGACGCCGCCGAACGCCTGGCGAAGAACGGCGTCGCGGCCACCTCGCTGCGCTGCGACGTCACCGACGAGGACGAGGTCGCAGCCCTGGTCACCCACTGCGCCGACACCTTCGGGCCGGTCGGCGTCATGGTCAACAACGCCGGGATCACCCGCGACGCGACCCTGCGCAGGATGGCCATCGCCGACTTCCGTGCCGTCGTCGACGTCCATCTGACCGGCGCCTGGAACGGCACCCGGCACGCCGCCGAGGCGATGCGTGCCCACGGGCAGGGCGGCAGCATCGTCAACATCTCCTCCATCGCCGGCAAGGTCGGCAACTTCGGCCAGACCAACTACAGCGCCGCCAAGGCCGGCCTGGTCGGCCTCACCAAGGCGTCCGCGAAGGAGCTGGCGAAAGCGGGCATCCGCGTCAACGCCGTACAGCCCGGGCTGATCCGTACCGCGATGACCGAGGCGATGCCCCCGGCCGCCTGGGACGCCAAGCTCGCCGAGATCCCGCTGGGCCGCGCGGGCGAACCCGCCGAGGTCGCCCAGACGGTCCTGTTCCTCGCCTCCGACATGGCCAGTTACGTCACCGGAGCCGTGGTCGAGGTGACCGGCGGCCGGTACATGTGAGCGCCGACCTCACCCTCGTACATCCCACACGTCTCACGAAAGGCCCAGCCGATGCCCGCCCTGCTGCGTGACGCGGTGATCTGCGAACCCCTGCGTACCCCTGTCGGCGGCTACGGCGGTGTCTTCCGCGAGGTGACGGCGGCCGGACTCGCGGCCACGGTGATCCGCGCCGTACTCGACCGCACCGGCATCCCGCCGGCCTCCGTGGACGACGTCCTGCTGGGCCAGTGCTACCCCAACGGCGAGGCACCCGCCATCGGCCGGGTCGCCGCCTTGGACGCGGGCCTGCCGGTGGAGGTGCCGGGGCTGCAGATCGACCGCCGCTGCGGGTCCGGGCTCCAGGCGATCATCACCGCGGCGATGCAGGTGCAGACCGGCGCCAGCGACCTCGTGCTGGCCGGTGGTGTCGAGTCCATGAGCCAGGCCGAGTTCTACACCACCGACGTGCGCTGGGGTGTGCGCGGCGCGGGCACCACGCTGCACGACCGGCTGGCCCGCGGCCGGGTCACCTCCGGCGGCGTCAACCACCCGGTCCCCGGAGGCATGTTGGAGACCGCCGAGAACCTGCGACGCGAGTACGTCATCCCCCGCGAGGAACAGGACCGACTCGCCCTGCGCTCCCACGAGAAGGCCGTCGCGGCTCAGCGGGAGGGCCGGTTCGCCGACGAGATCGTGCCAGTGACCGTGCGCACCAGGAAGGGCGAGACGGTCGTCGACACCGACGAACACCCGCGCCCCGACTCCTCGTTGGAGAAGCTCGCGAAGCTCCGCCCCGTGCTCGGCCGCCAGGACCCGGAGGCCACCGTCACGGCGGGCAACGCCAGCGGCCAGAACGACGGCGCCGCCCTCTGCGTCGTCACCCACCCCGAGCGCGCCGCCGAACTCGGTCTGCGCCCGCTGGGCCGCCTGGTCTCCTGGGCCGTCGTCGGCGTGCCGCCCGAGACGATGGGCATAGGCCCGGTGCCCGCCACCGCCAGGGCCCTGGAGCGTGCCGGGCTCAAGCTCGCAGACATCGACCTGATCGAACTCAACGAGGCCTTCGCCGCCCAGGTGCTGGCCTGCACCCGCGAATGGGCCCTGACCGAGACCGACTTCGAGCGGTTCAACGTCAACGGCTCCGGCATCTCGCTGGGGCACCCCGTCGGCGCCACCGGCGGCCGCATCCTCGCCACCCTGCTGCGCGAACTGGACCGCCGCCAGGCCCGCTACGGCCTGGAGACCATGTGCCTCGGCGGCGGCCAGGGACTGGCCGCGGTCTTCGAGCGCCCCACGCACGCAACCATCGCCAATGGAGGACGCTGATGGCCGGACTGATCGCATACGGCGCCCATGTGCCGTACCACCGCCTCGCGCGAGCGGACGTCGGCACCGTACTGGGCACCCGGGCGGGCAAGGGAACCCGCGCGGTCGCGGGCTACGACGAGGACACCACATCCATGGCCGTCGAGGCGGCCCGCGGCGCCCTGGACCGCGACGGCCTGCGCTCCCGCGTAGGCCAGCTGTTCCTCGCCACCGCCGCACCCGCCTACCTCGACAAGACGAACGCGACCGCCGTGCACGCCGCGCTCGGCCTCGACGAGCACGTGCTCGCCGCCGACATGACCGGTTCCGTCCGCTCCGGCCTCGGCGCGCTGGTGACCGCCGCCCGCTCCCCGGTCCCCACCCTGACGATCCTCTCCGACCTGCGCACCGGCCTGCCCGGCGGCAACGACGAGGTCGCGGGCGGCGACGGCGCGGCGGCGTTCGTGTTCGGCGGCCACCGCAACGGGGCCCCCGTCATCGCCGAACTGCTCGCCCACGACACGGTCAGCGACGAGTTCCTCGACCGCTGGCGGCTGCCGGGCGCCCCCGCGTCCCGGGTCTGGGAGGAGCGGTTCGCCGAGGAGATCTACGTGTCCCTCGCGGACAACGCGCTCGGTGCCGCGCTCGAACAGGCGGCTCTCGACATCGGATCGATCGACCACTTCGTGGTCGCGGGACTGCACGCACGCGCGTGCGCCTCGGTGCGGCGCACCGCGGGCGTACGCCCCGAGGCGGTGACCCCGGACCTCACCGGGGCGATCGGCAACGCCGGCACCGCCCAGCCCGGCCTGCTCCTCGCCGACGTCCTCGACCGGGCCCGGCCCGGGGAGGTCGTCGCGCTCGTCGTGCTCGGTGACGGCGCCGGAGTCCTCCTGCTGCGCACCACCGACGCGCTCCCCGCCCACCGCGGCGCCCGCCCGGTCGCCGCCCAGATCGCCGCGGGCAGCGCCCCCGTGCCGTACGCCACCTACCTCTCCTGGCGCGGCCTCCTGGACCGCGAACCACCCCGCAGGCCGGACCCCGAGCCGCCCTACGCGCCGCCCGCCCACCGCCGCACCGGCTGGAAGTACTGCTTCGTCGCCTCCCGCTGCGAGAAGTGCGGCACCCGGCAGCTGCCGCCGGACCGGGTGTGCGCGTCCTGCCGGAGCGTCGACACCATGACCGACGAGCCGATGCAGCACGTACGCGGCACCGTCGCCACGTTCACCGTCGACCGGCTGGCCCACACGCCGAGTCCGCCGATGCTCGTCGTGGTGGTCGACTACGACGGCGGCGGCCGGTTCCGCTGCCAGTTGACCGACGCGACCGAGGCGGACGCCGTCATCGGCGCCCGGGTGGAGATGACGTTCCGGCGCACGGTCACGGCGTCCGGCGTCCACAACTACTTCTGGAAGGCCCGGCCGGTACGCATGGGCGATTCCAGTGAATCGAGCGATTCCCCCGAGACCGGCGAGACCGAGGAGACACACAGATGAGCTCACACGGAATCCGGGACCGGGTCGCGATCGTCGGCATGGGCTGCACGCCCTTCGGCGAGCACTGGGCCCGCTCGGCGGACGACCTGCTGATCGACGCTGTGGGGGAGGCCCTCACCTCGGCCGGTATCACCCTCGACGACATCGACGCCTTCTGGCTCGGCACCCAGGCCTCCGGCGTCTCCGGGCTGACCCTGAGCCGGCCGCTGCGCCTGCCCTGCAAGCCCGTCACCCGGGTGGAGAACATGTGCGCCACCGGCTCCGAGGCACTGCGAGGCGCCTGTTACGCGGTCGCCTCGGGCGCGTACGACGTGGCCATGGCCGTCGGCGTGGAGAAACTGAAGGACTCCGGCATGTCCGGGCTGTCCGGGACCGCGATCCCGGGCGCCGGCGACGACAGCCGCGGCGAGATCACCGCTCCGGCGAACTTCTCCCTCCTCGCCCCTGCCTACGCGGCCAAGTACGGCCTCGCGACGGAGGAGATGAAGGACGTCATCACCCGCATCGCCTGGAAGAACCACGTCAACGGGGCCCGCAACCCCCGCGCCCAGTTCCGCAAGGAGGTCTCGCCGGAACGGATCCGGTCGGCCGCGATCGTCGCGGGCATGCTCGGCGTGTTCGACTGCTCGGGAGTCTCCGACGGCTCGGCGGCCGCGATCGTCGTACGCGCCGAGGACGCCTACCAGTACACCGACAAGCCGATCTTCGTGAAGGCGCTGTCCTTCGTCGCCGGCCCGGCGGACGGGCTCCTCGACCCGGAGTACGACTTCACCACCTTCCCCGAGGTCGTCGCCTCCGCGCAGGAGGCCTACCGGCAGGCCGGTATCACCGACCCGCGTGCCGAACTCGCGCTCGCCGAGGTCCACGACTGCTTCACGCCCACGGAGTTGGTGCTGATGGAGGACCTGGGCTTCGCCGAACGCGGTCAGGGATGGAAGGACGTGACCAGCGGCGCCTTCGACCTGGACGGCTCGCTGCCGGTCAACCCGGACGGCGGCCTGAAGGCCTTCGGCCACCCGATCGGCGCCTCGGGCCTGCGCATGATGTTCGAGGCCTGGCTGCAACTGCGCGGCGAGGCACCGGCCGAGCGGACGGTGAAGTCCGTCGCCGAAGGACGCTCGCTCGCCCTGACCCACAACCTCGGCGGCGGACCTGGCGAGTGCGTCTCGTTCGTGTCGGTCGTCGGCAGCCAACTCACCGAATAGAAAAGGCGGTTCGGTCATGCCGCGACTCGAAGACAAGATCGCCGTCGTCACCGGGGCCGCGTCCGGCATCGGCGCGGCCACCGCCCGTCGCCTGGCGGCCGAGGGCGCGCACACGGTGGTCGCCGACATCGACCTCGACGGCGCCGGGGCGGTGACCGAGGAGATCCGCGCCGCCGGGGGTTCCGCGACGGCGGTTGCCGTCGACCTCGGTGACGTGGCGAGCGTACGGGCCATGGTGGCCGCGGCGGTCGAGACGTACGGCGGCCTCGACGTCCTGCACAACAACGCGGCGGCCACCCATCTGGCCGCCCGCCGGGACCTCGCCGTCGTCGAGGCCGATCCGGCGGTCTGGGACGACACGATGCGGATCAACCTGCGCGGGACCATGGTCGCCATCCAGGCCGCCGTCCCGCACATGGTCGCGCGCGGCGGCGGCTCCGTCATCAACACCTCGTCGGGATCCGGCCTCGCCGGAGACCTGCGCAATCCGGCGTACGGCGCCTCCAAGGCCGCCCTGATCAACCTCACGCAGTACGTCGCCACCCAGTACGGCAAGCAGGGCGTGCGCTGCAACGCCATCGCGCCGGGATTCATCGTCACGCCGGCCAGTTCCGGCTCGGCGCACGGGGCGATCCGGGAGGCGATGCTGCGTCATCACCTCACGCCCCGCCTCGGACGGCCGGAGGACGTGGCGTCGGCGGTCGTGTTCCTGGCCTCCGACGAGTCGGCCTTCATCACGGGGCACACCCTGCGGGTGGACGGCGGGCTGCTGTCCCATCAGCCGTACGTGGCGGACCTGCGGGACGCGTGACACGACTCCTGCCGCAGAAAGCCGGAGGCGCTTCAGGACAGCGCCTCCGGCTTTGTGTCGTACCGGTGCTCGACGGCCGGTCAGCCCAGCATCTCCGGCTCCAGGTCGCCCAGGTACGCCGCCCGCACCGCCGGATCCCGGCGTACCTCCTCGGGTGTGCCGGCGCAGATCCGGCGTCCGAAGTCCAGGACGACCACCTGGTCGCAGACGCTCATGACCATGTCGACGTCGTGCTCGACGAGCAGCACCCCCATGCCCCAGTCCTCGGCCAGCCGCCGCACCAGGCCGGCCAGCTCCCGCGTCTCGTCGTCCGACAGTCCGGCGGCGGGTTCGTCGAGGAGCAGCACGGACGGCGAGGCCGCCACCGCCCGGGCGATGGCCAGCAACCGCCGCTCGCCGTACGACAGGTCACCCACCGGCCGGTCCAGACTGTCCTGAAGGCCGAACTCCCGCACCGCGACCAGCACATGGGCGGGCAGCGCGCGGCTGCCGGGATGGACCAGGTCCATGAGGTACGCCCATCGGCCCGGCCGGTCGCAGGCCGCGTACAGGTTGTCCAGGACGGTCATGTCCTCGAACAGCTCCAGCGACTGGAAGGACCGGCTGAGCCCGGCCGCGGCCCGCCGGTGCACGGGCAGCCGGGTCAGGTCCCGGTCGCCCAGACACACCCGGCCGGACGCGGCCCTGGTGAATCCGGTGACGGCGTCGATGGCGGAGGTCTTGCCGGCGCCGTTGGGTCCGATCAGCCCCACCACCTGGCCGGGTTCGACGTTCAGCGAGAGCCCGTCGACGGCGACGACACCGCCGTAGCGCACGGTGAGGTCACGTACCTGGAGGGGGAGTGGTGCGGAGCGCGGCACGTCCGGCCCGGGCCCTTCTCGCTCTTCCCTCGGCATGACCTCCGGTACGTCCCTCCGTGCGCCCTGCCGCACGGCCGCGGTCGCCCGTTCGCCCTTCCGCCCGGATGCGCCGCGCTTCGAGGACACCCTGCGCCGGACGCCCGCGGCCTGGCTGCCGAGTTCCTTTCCGATGCCGTCCTGGTTGCCCACCAGCGTCAGGACCAGGATGACCCCGCCGATCAGCGGCATCCACTCGCTCAGCCCGGGCAGCACCAGGTCCCCGAACCGGGCCCCCACCGTCCCCGCTGCGAAGGTGGCCCCGAACAATGGTCCGACGAGGAAGCCGACGCCGCCGATGACGGCGAGCCCCAGCGCGGTGACGGAGCCGAAGCTCGCGAAGTCGGAGAAGACCACCGAGGTCGAACGGAAGCCGGTGAGCACCCCGGCGAGCGCGGCGATGGCCGCGGACAAGCCGAACGCGTACAGCTTGGCCGCGCGGACGTCGATACCGAGCGCGGCGGCGGCCCGCTCGTTGGCCCGTACGGCGACGAGCCGGCGGCCGGTTCGGCTGCGTCGCACGTTGGCGACCACCAGCGCGGCGGCCACGAACATCACCAGGACCACGGCGGCGTACCGCTGTGGATGGTCGACGCCGGAGACACTGATCCCGAAGAGCGTCTGCTTGCCCACCACGATGCCGTCGCTGCCGGGGGTCGTCGACAGATCGGTGTTCTGGAAGACCATCGCCTCCAGCGTGGTGCCGAGGCCGAGCGTGATGATGGCGAGATTGACCCCGCGGGTGCGGACCGCCGGGAGGGCGAACAGCAGACCGATCGGCACCGTCCCCAACACCCCGGCCAACAGGGCGAGTTCGAACGGCCAGCCCCAGTCGGCCGTCGTGTGCCCGGCGATGAAGGCGCCGGTGCCGGCGAGGGCGTAAGCGGCGAGGGACACCTGTCCCGCGTACCCGGTGACCACGACGATCGACAGGATGATCAGCGACAGCACCAGGGTGTTGGTGATCGCGTCGGCCCACAGCGGTGTCGACAGGCTCACCAGCAGCAGCCCGACCGCGACGGCGAGAGCCAGCGGCAGGGGACGTACCTTTCCGGTGCCCAGGGCGGGCAGCCGGTCCAGGAACGTGCCGCGCAGTGGCAGCGCCCTGCCCCGTGCGACCAGCACGAGGGCGATGAAGAGGAACGGCACCGACGCGGCCAGCCCGGTGACGCCGGAGCCGAAGCGGGTCAGTTCGGACTGCACGACTCCGATGAGCAGACCGCCCGCCAGGGTGATCGGGAACGACGAGAACCTGCCGACCAGGGCGGCGGCCAGTGCGCTCAGCAGAAGGGTGGTCAGCCCGGTCACCGACAGTCCGATGACCGGCACGATCAGGATGCCGGTGAGTCCCGCGAGCGCCGATCCCAGAGCCCAGTTGACGGTGGCGATCAGGTCCGGGGACCAGCCGAGCGCGGCGGCGGCGTTCTCGTTCTCCGCGACCGCGGTGGTGCCGAGGCCGAACAGGGTGCGCCGGTAGAGGAGATGAAGGACCGCCGTGATGGCGATCGCGATGCCGAGCAGCCACACCCGGTCCTCGGAGACCGTCGCCCCGGCGATCGTCAGCAGCCGGGTGGGCAGCTTGCCCGGCACCAGTTGCAGGCTGTCGCCGTAACGCTTGACGGCGAGGGCGGTGAGCACGATGAACACCGCCAGGGTGCCGACCAGGCGGGCCGGCGCGGAAGCCGTGCGCAGCGGACGCAGCACCAGCAGATGGGTGAGCACACCCAGCGCCGCCGAGGTGAGTACCCCGCACATGGTGGCGGGCCAGTACGCGAGGCCGTGCTGGGCGGAGAGCTCCCACTGGACATAGGCGCCGGCCATGCCGAGCGCGCCGTGCGCGAGGTTCAGGACTCCGGATCCCCGGTAGACCAGCACGATGCCGTGGGCGGTGAGCGCGTAGAGCGCGCCGAGCCCCAGGCCGAGCAGCGCGAACCGCAGGATGTCGTCCATCGGGGAACCTCCCGGAGCGGGGCGAGACAGCACATTCATTTAAATAATTGTGCCGAGAGTACTTCACTAACTCGAAAACGCACCCCATGCTGTTCGCCATCTCGACGACGAGCTCCGCGGAGGAACCATGAACGACTCACGACGACGCAGAACCACCGCTGCGAGCTGCCTCGCGGTGTCGGGAGTCCTGCTCGCCGCAGGGTGCGGGGGAGAGGCGTCCGGCAGTTCGGCCGAGACCTCCTCGCTGAAGGGCACACCGGTCAAGGTGATGGTCTGGACGCCGGAGGACACCCAGGGCAGCGCCCAGCCCGGGGTCCGGCTCACCGCGCAGGCCTACGAGAAGTGGGTCAACGCCAACGGCGGGATCAAGGGCAGCCCGCTGAAGGTCCTCACCTGCAACGAGAAGAACAACCCCGACGAGGCCGAGAAGTGCGCCCAGCAGGCCGTCGCGGAGAAGGTGGTCGCCGTGGTGGGGTCGTACAGCCTCGCCGGTGACCGCTACATGCCCATCCTGCAGAAGGCGGGCATCCCCTACCTCGGCGGCACCGGTGTCTCAGCCGCCGAGTTCTCCAACCCTCTGTCGTTCCCGGTCAACGGCGGCACCCCGGTGGTGTTCGCGGCCCACGGCCGGCAGCTGGTGCAAAGCGGCTGCAAGAAGATCTCCGGCGTGCGCTACGACGTGGCCGCCGCCGCCGTCGTCTCACAGTTCCTCACCCTCGGCGCGGTCTCCGCCGGAGGATCGGCACCCAAGGACATCAAGGTGCCGCTGACCGCCACCGACCTCGCCCCGCAGGTCGCCGCCGCGACCAAGGGCAGCGACTGCGTGAGCGTCATCATGGGCACCGCCTCGGGCCTGTTCGTGAAGTCGTACGTGCAGTCCGGTGCCAAGACGAAGCTCGGCAGCGTCGTCGGCAACCTCACCCCGCAACTCGCCGAGAGCACCGGCGGCAGCGGCAGCCCGCTGGAGGGCGCCGCGATCACCGGCTACTACCCGCCGACCTCCGACCCCGCCTGGAAGGACTTCCTCGCGGCCACCAAGGGCAACAAGGACATCGACCCCACCAACGGGGCCAACGCCACCACCTGGGTGTCCTTCAAGGTCTTCACCGAGGCCGTCAAGAAGCTCCCCACGATCACGGCGAAGGCCCTGGTGCAGGAGCTCGACACCACGCCCGGCATCAACACCGGCGGCCTGACCCCGCCGCTGGACTGGAAGGCGTCCACCGCCCTGCCGATCAAGGGCCTCAACCGCATCCACAACACCACCGCCACCGAACTGACCATCCGCGACGGGAAGATCGAGTGGCTGAAGTCCGGATCGACCTTCGTCGACGTCCGCAAGGTCCTGACGACCCCGCCGGCCGGCTGAGGAGCGGCCCCGTGCCCGACACCGACGCCCCCCTGATCGAAGCACGTTCCCTGTCCGCCGGTTACGGCAGCCAACCTGTGGTGCGTGACCTCGACATCGAGGTCCGACCCGGCGAGGTCGTCGCCCTGCTCGGACCCAACGGCGCGGGCAAGACCACGACCCTGAGGGCGCTGGGGGGCGACCTGAACCCGATGGCGGGCGAGGTGTGCTGGCTGGGCGGGACCGGCCGCGCACCGCTGCACCGCCGCGCCCGTCAGGGCCTGGCGTACGTCGGGGAGCGGGCGGTCTTCACCCGCCTGGACACCGCGGACAACCTGCGGGTCGGCCGGGTGCCGACCCGGCAGGCCCTGCGGCTCTTTCCCGAACTCGAGAAACGACTCACCACCGGCGCCGGCATGCTGTCCGGCGGCGAGCAGCAGATGCTGTCCCTGGCGCGCGCGTTGGGCCGCGCCCCCAAGCTGCTCCTCGCGGACGAACTCTCGCTCGGCCTCGCCCCGCTCGTGGTCGACCGGCTGCTGCGCGCCGTGCGCGAGGCGGCCAACCAGGGCCTCGGCGCGCTGCTGGTCGAACAGCACGTCCGCAAGGTGCTGGACATCGCGGACCGGGTCTACGTCCTGCACCGCGGCCGCGTCACCATGACCGGCACCCCGGCGGAACTGCGCGCCGACCTGGCCGCGATCGAGTCGTCCTACCTCGCGAAGAACACGAAGTCCTGACTGATGGAGATGGTTCTGTGGCAAGCGCACGCGAGCAACTCCGGGCCCTGGTCGCATCCGACGACCCGTTCGGCCAACCCGGGGAGGACACACGGGAGTTGCAGCTGGAAGCCGCACGGGAGGCCTTCGCCGCCCACCGCGAGCGCGTCCCGCTGCTGCGCACCCGGGCGGAGGAGACCGGCGTACGCGAGATCAACGGCTTCGAGGAACTCGTACCGCTGCTCTTCTCGCACACCAGCTACAAGTCGTACCCGCTCTCCCTCATCACCGGCGGCCGCTGGGACCGGCTCCTGCGCTGGTACACGACCGTGTCGGCGGTAGAACCCGGCGACGTCGACATCGAGGGCGTAGGCGACATCGACGAGTGGACCGAACGCGTCACCGCCGCCGGCCACCGCCCCTACATCACCAGCGGCACCTCCGGAAAGGTGTCCTTCCTCAACTGCGACGCCACCGACCTGAGTTTCCTGCACGACATCCTGGAACACGTCACCTGCTGGCCCGACCCGCTCCCCCCGAAGCCCACCCGTCGTGGTTACCTGCTGGCACCGGCGAGCGGTCCGATGCGGTCCATCGACGGCTTCCGCTGGCACGCGGACGTCTTCGCCAGGCCCGGCGAGACCCAGCTGCTCACCGAGGAGCCGCTCAGGGTGTCCGACCTGATGAGCAGCGCACTGCTGCGCCGCCGGATGGCGGAGGGCACCGCGACCCCGCAGGAGATCAGTTCCTTCGAGTCCGCCTCCGAGACGCGTGAGGAGGAACTGGGCACGGCCGTGTCCCGGATCGTCGACGACATCTTCGCGCACCGCGACGAGCCGCTGCTGATCGCCGGGATGAACAACCAGCAGTTCACCCTGATCCAGGCCCTGCGCGCCCGGGGTGTGTCCGACGGCAGTCTGCACCCCGACACGCTGGTGCTCAGCGGCGGCGGCAACAAGGGCCGGGCGCTGCCCGACGACTACCAGGCGCAGTTCGCCGCCTTCTACGACGGTGTGCGGCGCGTGCGCAGTTACGGCATGACCGAGATGCAGGGCTCCTGCCCCGCCTGCGAGAAGGGCAACTACCACGTGCCGCCGTGGGTGATCCCCCTCATCCTCGACCAGCCGGGCGAGACGCTGCTCAACGCCGAACACGGCGTGGTGGAGGGGCGGTTCGCCTTCCTGGACGTCTCCCTGGAAGGCCGCTGGGGCGGGCTGATCAGCGGCGACCGGGTCTTCGTGGACTTCTCGCCGTGCGACTGCGGCAGAGCGGGGCCCGTCGTCCTGCCCGACATCCGGCGCTACGGCGACCTCGGCGGCGACGACAAGGTCACCTGCGCCGCGACACTCGACTCCTATGTGCGGGGGATGATCCACGGATGAGCGGCACCATGCTCGACACCACCGCGGCTGATTCCGTACCCGTCGTCCACGTGGTCCGCGGCGAGCTCCAGCACGGCTCACCCACCCAGCACGGCCGCCCGGGCGCCGCCTTCACCGCGCCCACCCTGGACCTGGACGATCTCGTGTGGCCCCGCACCGAACCCGGCCCCGCGTTCCAGGTGCCCGTCGCGGAGATCGTCGACCTGCTGGTGGAGACCGGCGAGGCACTCAAGGCGGACCGGGCGGGACTGCTCGCCGAGGCCCTGGACCGGATGGCCCGGGTCAGTCCGCTGCCCGCGGAAGTGCTCGAACGCGCCTACGCCGTGCTGTGGCGCAGCTTCCAGCGGCCCGCGCTGTACGCCCAGATCGACCACGAACTCGGTGGAGCGGACGTGCTCGACGGCTGGCGCGAGGTGCGGCTGCCCGGGAACCGGACCGCGGCCACCCGTGCCTTCCCGCCGCGCCTGGTGCACATCATCGCCGGCAACGCACCCGGTGTCGCCGCGATGTCCGTCGTGCGCGGAGCCCTCACCAAGGGCGTCAACCTGCTGAAGCTGCCCTCGAACGACCTGTTCACCGCCACCGCGATCCTGCGCACCATGGCCGCGGTCGCCCCCGGGCACCCCGTGGTGCGTTCGTTCTCCGCGGTGTACTGGCGCGGCGGCGACGAGACGGTGGAGAGCGTGCTGTTCCGCCCGCAGTTCTTCGACAAGCTGGTCGCCTGGGGCGGCGAGGCCACCATCCGCGGGGCGCTGAGGTACGTCGGCCCGGGGTTCGAGCTCGTCTCCTTCGACCCCAAGACTTCCATCTCCCTGATCGGCCGCGAGGCCTTCGCTTCCCCCGAGACGCTGGCCCGGGCCGCCGACGCGGGCGCCGCCGACGCCACGTTCTTCAACCAGCAGGCCTGCGTGGCCAGTCGCTTCCAGTTCGTCGAGGGCTCCTGGGACGACGCCGACCGCTATGCCGCCCTGCTGTGCGAACGCCTCGGCGTGGCCCGGGAGTTCAGTTCGGCGGGCGGACCGCAGGTCCCGACCGGACTGCGCGAGGAGATCGACGTTCTGAGGTCCATGGCCCCCGAGTACCGGGTGTGGGGCGGCTACGACGGCCGGGGCCTGGTCATCCGCTCTCCCGAACCCGTCGACTTCCACCCCGACGGAAAGATCGTCGACGTGGTTCCGGTCGGCGAACTGTCCGAGGCCGTACGGCACGCCGGGGTCGCCACCCAGACGGTCGGCGTGTACCCCGACTCCCGCAAGGCGGACCTGCGCGACGCCCTCGCCTGCGCCGGAGTGCAGCGCGTGGTCTCCCTCGGCGGTGCGGGCGGCATGCCCCCGGGCCTCTCGCACGACGGCTTCTACCCACTGCAACGGCTGATGCGCTGGGTCAACGACGAGTGATCCCGCGGGCGTGGCGCGGGGCGGACGTCATCTGGCTGCTCCTCATGGCGGGCCGTGCGCGCAGTCGTGCGTGGGGTCGTGGGCGCACCGGTGGCGCCGTGCGTCAGCCGAGCCTGAGAACGTCGAGCGCGGTGAGCGCGACGTGCAGTTCGGTGCGTTGTTCGCCGGACTCCAGGTCACGGTCGAGGAGCCGCTCGATGGTGCGCAGCCGTTGGTAGACGGTCTCCCGGGACAGGGCGCCGAGCCGGGCGGCGGTGGTCTTGTTGCCCGCCGCGTCCAGATAGTGGCGCAGGGTCGACAGCAGATCGGTGCCGTGGCGGGTGTCGTGCTCGATGAGGCGCCCGAGCTGTCGCTCGGCGTAGTCCTGGATCCGGGTGTCCTCGCGCAGCGCGTACAGCAGCTGAGGCAGGCCGATGTCGGACAGTTCGAGGAAGGTCCTGCCCTCGCGGAGCTGTCGCCCGGGCAGGGCCGCCTCGGCGACGCGGGCCGCGGCGCGGAAGGAACGCGCCGCGTCGGAGAGGTGCGTGACCTCCGGACCGACACACACGACAGCCTCGGGGCACAGGTCGAGGGCGATACGGCTCAGCCGCTCGACGACGGGCCGCCACGGCTGGGACGGGCGCAGGGCCAGCAGGACGCCGAGGCGGCCGGGGGCAAGTATGCCGACGAGCGCCGGGACGCCCGTCGTCCTGAGCTCCTGCGACAGCCGGCTCTCCGCACCGCCGTCGTCCTCCGCACGGATGTCCGCCAGCACAGCGAGGAAGAGGCCGCCCTCGGTGGGCAGGCCCAGCGCGGCCAGCCGGGCACGGGCGTCCTCGGGGGAGTGGTGGCGCTGTCCGGCGAGATCGCGCAGCGCGTTGCGGTGCGCCGTGCGTTCCCACGGGGTGGTGTGGATGAGGCGGGCGATCGTGAGCGCCATCGCCGTACGCTCCAGGACGGTGACGTCCTCGGGGACGAAAGCCGCCGAGGCGGCGGCCGGGGTGCCGGACGGGGGCGGGAGCATGGCGACCCGGCCCCAGCGTTCGCCCTGGTACTCCACGGGCGCCACGAGCCAGCTCTCGGGGCCGCTCACCTCCGTGCGATCTCCGGGAGGTGTCGCCCTGGACCGCTGTTCCCAGCCGGTCAGTGCCTCGTCCACGGTGCTGCCGGAGGGCTCGCAGATCAGCGCCTGGTGCACCAGGTTCTCCAGGACGACCGTGCGGCCACTCATCTCCGCCGCCGCCCGCACGACCTCCTCGGGGCCCGAGCCGCGCAAGGTCAGGGCCGTGAACGCCTCGTGGACGCGCTGGGTCCGGCGCATGGCATCGGCCTGGTTGCCGAGGATGAGGGTGTGGACGACCTGGGTGACCTCCAGGAAGTTGACGTCCTCGGCCAGGGTGACGAGCGGCAGTCCACGGGTCCGGCAGGCCTGGATGAGCGGGTCGGGCGGCCGGTGGTAGCGCCGGACGAGTTCGATGACCAGGGCCGCGGCGTCGATGTCGGCGAGTTCGTCGACGTAGCGGCGCACGCCCGCGGTGTCCTGAGGCAGCGGCATGCCGGTGGTCAGGACGAGCTCGCCGCCCTTGAGGAAGGAGGCGGGGTCCGTCAGTTCGGTGATGTGGACCCAGCGGACCGGTCGGTCGAGGCGGGTCACGCCGGTGACGACCTCCGGTCGCCCCGCGGCCAGGACCGGCAGGGCCAGGACGTCGGCGATGGTCAGCACACCGCCCGTGGGGGCGGCGCCAGGGCCGCCGGATCCGGACGTCCGGGACGTTTCGACGTACTCGCTCATGGTGCCTCCTTGCCCGCCCGGACACTGTGACAAGCGTGGCTGACCTGCGCAAGAGCGGACCGACGGTGGTCACCAGGGCCCCGGGCGGCCCGCCGGACCCGCCTCGGTTGACACAACGTCCGAACACCGCCTCCCCGCTGGACAGATCACGCGTTGTCGGCGCGCGAACGGGTCGAGATGCTCGGGATGCCGGAGTAGACCACAACGCATGGGCCGGGAGACGAACATGACCGCACTGTCGCCGCACCTTCGCCAGGCCACGCCCGTCGTGGCGGTCCGTGGCGAGGGCGTCCACCTGTACGGCGAGGACGGCCGCCGCTACCTCGACTTCACCGCCGGCATCGGCGTCACCAGCACAGGGCACTGCCACCCCACGGTCGTGGCGGCGGCGCAGGAGCAGGTGGGCACGCTGGTCCACGGCCAGTACACGACCGTCATGCACCAGCCCCTGCGGCAGCTCGTCGACAGGCTCGGAGAGGTGTTGCCGGCCGGCCTGGACAGCCTGTTCTTCACCAACTCCGGCAGCGAGGCGGTGGAGGCAGCGCTGCGGCTGGCCCGGCAGGCCACCGGCCGCCCGAACGTGCTCGTCTGCCACGGCGGGTTCCACGGCCGGACCGTGGCGGCGGCCGCCATGACCACCTCCGGCACCCGCTTCCGGTCCGGCTTCTCGCCGCTGATGAGCGGCGTGGTCGTCACCCCGTTCCCGACGGCCTACCGCTACGGCTGGGACGAGGACACCGCCACCCGCTTCGCCCTCCAGGAGCTCGACTACACCCTCCAGACCATCTCCTCGCCCGCCGACACGGCCGCGGTCATCGTCGAGCCGGTGCTCGGCGAGGGCGGCTACGTGCCCGCCAACCGCGCCTTCCTGGAGGGACTGCGGGAGCGGGCCGACCGGCACGGCTTCCTGCTGATCCTCGACGAGGTGCAGACCGGCGTGGGCCGCACCGGCCGGTTCTGGGGGCACGACCACTTCGGGGTCACGCCCGACATCCTGATCACCGCCAAGGGCCTCGCCAGCGGGTTCCCGCTGTCCGGCATCGCCGCCTCCGAGGAACTCATGGGCAAGGCGTGGCCGGGCTCGCAGGGCGGCACGTACGGCGCCAACGCGGTGTCGTGCGCAGCCGCCTGCGCCACCCTCGACGTCGTACGCGACGAGAAGCTCGTCGAGAACGCCGAGGCGATGGGCGAGCGGCTGCGCAACGGCCTGGAGGCGGTGGCCGAGCGGACACCGGCCATCGGGGACGTACGGGGCCTCGGCCTGATGCTGGCCTCCGAGTTCGTCACCGAGGACGGCGCCCCCGACCCCGAGACCGCCGCCCGTGTGCAGCGGGCAGCCGTCGACGAGGGCCTGCTCCTGCTGCTGTGCGGGGCCTGGAACCAGGTCGTGCGGATGATCCCGGCGCTCGTGATCGACGAGTCGGCGGTGGACGCCGGCCTTCAGGCGTGGGCGGCCGCGGTGGAGGCCGGTACGTCGGGAGCGTCGCAGCGATGACAAGCGCCACCCGCGACCTGGCGGGTCTGTCGGCCCGCATCGCGCAGGCCGCGCCCGGCCTGCGGGTGGAAACCGGGGCCGGAGACACGGTCCCCTACGCCTACGACGCCTCCAACTACCGGGTGCCTCCCCGTGCCGTGGCGTTCCCGCGCACCGCCGACGACGTGTGCGCGGTGCTGCGGGCCTGCCGGGAGGAAGGCATCCCGGTGACCGCCCGGGGCGGCGGCACCAGCATGGCGGGCAACGCGGTCGGACCCGGCGTGGTCCTGGACTTCTCCCGGTACATGAACCGGATCCTGGCCATCGACCCCGAGGCGGGCACCGCGCGCGTCGAGGCGGGCGTGGTCCTCGACGCGCTGCGGGACGCGGCCGGCGAGCACGGGCTCACGTTCGGCCCCGACCCGTCCTCGCACAGCCGCTGCACCCTCGGCGGAATGATCGGCAACGACGCGTGCGGCAACCGGTCCGTACGGCACGGGCGGACCAGCGGCCACATCGAATCCCTGGACATCGTCACCGCCGACGGCGTGCGCGCCGTGGCCGACCACGCCGGACTGCGCGCCGCCGACCCTGACGACACCGACGCGGTCCGACGCGTCGCCCGGCTCGAAGCGGACCTGCGCCGCCTGGTCGCCGACAACCTGGCGCCGATCCGTACCGAACTCGGCCGCGTCCCCCGCCAGGTCTCCGGCTACCAACTGCACCACCTCCTGCCGGAGAACGGCTTCGACGCGGCCCGCGCCCTGGTCGGCACCGAGGGCACCTGCGCGGTCGTCACCGGCGCGACCGTACGTCTGGTCGCCACCGCGCCCGCCTCCGCGCTGCTCGCTCTCGGCTACGACGACGTCGTCGACGCCGCCGAGGACGTCCCGGAGATCCTGCGCCGGGAGCCCACCGCCGTGGAGGGCATGGACGAGGCGATCGTCGCCACTATGCGCGCCCGCCGCGGTCCGGACGCCGTCACCGGCCTGCCCGAGGGGCGTGCCTGGCTCTACGTCGAACTCGACGGCGAGGACTCGGCGACGGTCACCACCCGGGCGGCCGAACTGCTGGACGTCCTCAAGGCCCGGGGCCGGATGACGGGCGGCCGGGTCGTGGACAGCGCGGCCGAACGCCGCTCGCTGTGGCGGGTCCGCGAGGACGGGGCCGGGCTCGCCGCCCGCCTGGTGGACGGCAGGGAGTCCTGGCCCGGGTGGGAGGACGCGGCGGTCGCCCCCGAGAACCTCGCCGGCTACCTGCGGGACTTCCGTGAACTGCTGGCCCGCCACGGGCTCACCGGGGTGCTGTACGGGCACTTCGGCGCCGGCTGCGTGCATGTGCGTATCGACTTCGACCTCGTCACCGAGGCCGGCCGGGCCGCCACCCGCCGGTTCCTCGGCGAGGCGGCCGCCCTGGTCGTCGAGCACGGCGGGACGCTCTCGGGGGAGCACGGCGACGGACGGGCGCGCGGTGAGCTGCTGGAGATCATGTACAGCCACCGGATGGTCGAGGCGTTCGCCGCGTTCAAGCGGATCTTCGATCCGGAGGGGATGCTGAACCCCGGCGTCATCGTCGCTCCGGCCCCCCTCGACACCGACCTCGCCTTGCGTGAACTCCCGCTCTTGACCACGGAGTTCACTTTCCCGCACGACGAGGACGGCTTCACCGGCGCGGCCCGCCGCTGCGTCGGTGTCGGCCGCTGCCGCGGCGACGCGGGCGGCGTGATGTGCCCCAGCTACCGGGCCACCGGCGAGGAGAACGCCTCCACCCGGGGCCGCGCCCGCCTGTTGCAGGAGATGGTGCGCGGCGAGTCGATCCAGGACGGCTGGCGCTCCACCGAGGTCCGCGACGCCCTCGACCTGTGTCTGTCCTGCAAGGCCTGCTCCACCGACTGCCCGGTCGGCGTCGACATGGCGACCTACAAGGCCGAGTTCCTGCACCAGCACTACCGGGGCAGGCTCCGGCCCCGGTCCCACTACTCGCTCGGCTGGCTTCCCCTGACCTCCGCGCTCGCCGGCTTCGCCGCCCGCCCGCTCAACGCGCTGCTGCGCGGGCCCCTCGGCAGGGTTCTGGCCCGGCTCGGGGGAGTGACCACCCGGCGCACGATCCCCGCCTTCGCCTCCCGACGCGCCCTGCGCTCGCAGCTGCGCGGGACGAGGACCGCCGAACCGGCCAGGGCCCTGCTCTTCGTCGACAGCTTCACCCGTGCCTTCCGCCCCCAGGTCGCCGGTGCCACCGCCAGGGTGCTCGCCGACGCCGGCATCCCCAGCACCGCTCGGGACGGCCTGTGCTGCGGCCTGACCTGGGTCAGCACCGGCCAGCTGTCCGTAGCACGCCGCGTCATGGCCCGTACGGTCGCGCACCTGGACGACGGCGACGACCGGCCCATCGTGGTGGCGGAACCCAGCTGCGCCGCCGCCCTCAGACGCGACGTGCCCGAGCTCCTCGGCACGGAGGCCGCCCGCCGGGTCGCGGCCCGCGTCCACACCCTCACCGGTGCGCTGACCGACCTCGCCGCCCCGGACTGGACCCCGCCGCCCCTGCCCGCCGATGTCGTCCTGCAGACCCACTGCCACGAGTACGCCACCTTCACCGACCGCCGCCCGCGCGATCTGCTGCGCCGACTCGGCGTGCGCACCGTCGACGAGGCCGAGGGCTGCTGCGGACTCGCGGGCAACTTCGGGTTCGAGGAACAGCACTACGACACCTCCATGGCCGTCGCCGACCTCGCCCTGACACCCCGCCTCGACGGCCTCGACCACCACACGCCCGGCGTCGTCGTGGCCGACGGCTTCAGCTGCGCCACCCAGATCGACCACCTCGCCGGTGACCGTGACCTCCGCGCCCTGCACCTCGCCGAACTCCTCGACCCCGCCACCGACCGACCAGGAGAGACCTCATGACCGACACACCTACGCAGTTGTTCATCGGCGGGGCCTGGGTGGACGCCGCGGACGGCGCGACCCTGGCCGTGGACGACCCGGCGACCGGCGAGGTCCTCTGCCACGTCGCCGACGCGGGTCCCAAGGACGCCCGGCTCGCAGAGGACGCGGCGGTCGACGCCCAGCAGGCGTGGGCCCGTACGGCACCCCGGGCACGCAGCGAGATCCTGCGCCGTGCCCACGAGCTCATCCTTGAGCGCACCGACGAGCTGGCCCACCTGATGACCGCCGAGATGGGCAAGCCGCTGGCCGAGGCACGCGGTGAGGTGGCGTACGCGGCGGAGTTCTTCCGCTGGTTCTCCGAGGAGGCCGTGCGCATCGACGGCGGCCACGGCGTCCTGCCCGACGGCCGCAACCGCATGCTGCTCACCCGCCGCCCGGTCGGCCCCTGTCTGCTGATCACCCCGTGGAACTTCCCGCTGGCCATGGGCACCCGCAAGATCGGCCCGGCGATCGCGGCCGGCTGCACGATGATCCTCAAGCCGGCCCCGCAGACCCCGTTGTCGAGCCTGGCGCTCGCCGCGATCCTCAAGGAGGCGGGGCTGCCGGACGGTGTACTGAACGTCGTCACCACCTCCCGCGCGGGAGAGGTCTGCGAACCGCTGCTGCGCGGCGGACGGGTCCGCAAGCTGTCCTTCACCGGCTCCACGGCCGTCGGCAGGCTGCTGCTGGCGCAGTGCGCGGACGCCGTCGTACGGGCCTCGATGGAGCTGGGCGGCAACGCGCCGTTCATCGTGTTCGAGGACGCCGACCTGGACGTGGCCGTGGACGGCGCCATGATCGCCAAGATGCGCAACATGGGCGAGGCGTGCACCGCCGCCAACCGCTTCTTCGTGCACGGCTCGGTGGCGGAGGAGTTCGGACGGCGGCTCGCCGAGCGCATGGGCGCCCTTGTGGTGGGTCCCGGCACCCGAGACGGTGTCGACGTCGGCCCGCTGATCGACAGGACAGGGCGGACCAAGGTCGAGGAGCTGGTCGCCGACGCGGTGGAGCGGGGTGCCCGGGTGCTCGTGGGGGGCCGCACGCCGGAGGGGCCGGGCTGCTTCTACCCGCCGACGGTCCTGACGGACGTGGCGCCCGACAGCCGTCTGATGGACACGGAGATCTTCGGCCCGGTCGCGGCGATCCTCACCTTCGACGACGAGGACGAGGTCGTCCGTAGGGCCAACGACACGCCGTGGGGACTGGTCGGCTACGTCTTCACCGAGGGCCTCGACCGTGCCCTGCGCGTCAGCGAACGGCTGGAAGTCGGAATGGTCGGCCTCAACACCGGTCTCGTCTCCAACCCGGCCGCCCCCTTCGGCGGCGTCAAGCAGTCCGGGATCGGCAGGGAGGGCGGCCGCGTCGGGATCGACGAGTTCCTGGAGTACCAGTACCTCGCGGTGCCCATGCGATGACGGTGGCAGTCCTGCCCTGACGCCCGCCCCATCGCGCACCGCGCGGGCCGCCCCGTGCTCCGGCCGACTGTCCTCGTGGCCGAGCACGGGGCGTCGTGGGGCGCAGGACGGCCACGCTTCGGGCCGGTCCGCTGCCGGGCATCGGTGGAGCGGCGGGTTTGCCGCTCATAGGGAAAGGACCCCTCAGCCCAGGTGGCGGGTGGTGATGTCCGCCGCGGTGCCGGTCACCAGTCGTCCCAGCTCGGGGAGCCGGTCGGGCTCGAAGCGGGAGTCGGGCAGGGAGACGGCCACGGCGGCCAGCGGCACGCCGTCACCGTCCAGGACAGGTGCCGCGATGGCGCAGACACCCGGGATGTACTGGTTGTGGTTGACGGCGTATCCCCGGTCTCTGACGCGGCGGAGTTCCGCGCGCAGTTCCACCGGGTCGGTGATGGTCTCCTCGCCGTAGCCCTGGAGGGTGCCTGCCGCGACCTCGTCGATCTCGCGCTTCGCCAGATGAGCGAGGACCGCGTGTCCGGTGGCGGTGGCGTGCAGGGGGGAGATGTCGCCGATGGTGTGGAAGGTCCGTACGGCGTGGTCGCAGTCGACGCGGTCCACCACGACCATGCCGTGCAGGGCGTCGGGCACCGACAGGTGGATGGTCTCGTTCAGCGTGTCGCGGAGCCGCATCATGGGCTCGCGGGCGGCGGCGAACAGGCTCGACCCCTGCAGGGCGGCGGGCCGTACGGCCAGCACGCGTGCGCCGATCTCCCAGCGGGTGGTGTCCCTGCGGTTCGCCCGCAGCCAGCCCGCCTCGTTGAGCGTCACCAGGGTGCGCTGCACGGTCGACTTGGGCAGCCCGAAGATCTTCGTGAGTTCCCCGACGGTGACCGGCTGGTGCTGCGCCACGGCCTCCAGGACGCGCAGCGACCTGGTCACGCTCTTCATCTCCATCCGGACCCCCTCACTCGTGTGCCGGATTACAGCATACCATGCCACAATGTGGCATGGGTCAGCATCTGTGTCGGGGTCGGAGTTCGCGGCGCGCCGCCATGGCGGCACCGCCTGCTCAGGCGCCCAGCCGGCGCCCCGTGATCTCCGCGGCCGTCTCGGTGACGAGGCGGCCCCATTCGGGCAGCTCGTCCGCGTCGAACCGGGAATCGGGCATGGAGACTGCCACCGTCGCCAGAGGTGTGCCGTCCTCGTCGAGGACGGGTGCGGCGATCGCGCAGACGCCCGGGCGGTACTGGTTGCGGTTGACCGCGTAGCCGCCGGTGCGGATCTGGTCCAGCTCCGCGCGCAGCTCATCGGGATCGGTCGGTGTCGTGTCGCTGTAGCGCTCCAGCCCCCGCGCGATCAGCTCCTCGACGTCCCGCCTCGGCAGATGGGCGAGGACCGCTCGTCCGGCGGCTGTCGCGTGCAGGGGTGAGGTGTCGCCGATGGCGTGGAAGGTTCGTACGGCGTGGTCGCAGTCCACGCGGTCGACCACGACCATGCACTGCAGGGCGTCCGGTACCGACAGGTGGATCGTCTCGTTCACCTTGTCGCGCAGGTGCACCATGGGCTCGCGGGCGGCGGCGAACAGGCTCGACCCTTGCAGGGCGGCGGGCCGTACGGCCAGCACGCGTGCACCGATCTCCCAGCGGGTGGTGTCCTTGCGGTTCGCCCGCAGCCAGCCCGCCTCGGCCAGGGTGACCAGGGTGCGCTGCACCGTCGACTTCGGGAGGCCGAAGAGCTTCGTCAGCTCCCCGACGGTCACCGGCTGATGCTGGGCGACCGCCTCCAGGATGCGCAGCGATCTGGTGACGCTCTTCATTTCCATCCGATTTCCCCCCGTTAATCCTCGGAACTTCTTGCAGACACCCTCTTGACTCCCCTCCGGGCCACTGCCATTCTCGTGCCAGATTCTAGCACAGCATTCCACAATGTGGCACGGCTCCTCGGAGGGCTCCGAGGAAGCGAGCCGGACTCCCCGCCCGGGGCGGATGCAGTCCGCAGGGCGCCGAAGGGCCTGGCCCTCGCCCGGACCTCTCTTCGAATCGGACAGCCTCGCGCCGGGGCGCTCAGAATGCGCCCCGGCGATACGAAAGGAAACCCCTGTGTCAGCTGCCAGGAAGCGCGTCGCCGTCGTCGGCGTCGGAACGATGGGCAGCCAGGCCGCCTGGCGGCTGGCGGCCCGTGGTGCCGAGGTCGTCGGATACGACCGGTACGCCCCCGGCCACGACCGCAGCGCCGCAGGCGGTGAGACCCGCATCTTCCGCAGTGCCCACTTCGAGGACTCCCGGTACGTGCCACTGCTCAAGCACGCCGACGTCCTGTGGGAGCAGCTCCAGCAGGAGACCGGCCGTGAGCTTCGCCGCCTGACCGGGTGCCTGCTGATGGGGCCGACCGAGCACCAGCAGATGGCCACGGTCCTCCAGTCCATCGCGGAGCACGACCTGGACCACGAGGTCCTCGACGCCGAGGCCCTCGCCAAGCGCTTCCCGCAGTACCGCGTCGAGAACGGCGACGCGGCCGTGCTCGACCGCCGCGCCGGTTTCATCCGCCCGGAGCTGACGATCCAGACCGCCGCTCGCCGCGCCGAGCAGCTGGGCGCCCGTATCCACCGCTACACCACGGTCCGCGAGATCGTGCCCGTCGCCGGCGGAGTGGAGATCCGGACCGACGCGGGCAGTGAGCGTTTCGACACGGCCGTGGTCACCCCGGGCCCCTGGGTGAACGACCTGCTTCCCGACCTGCCTTGGGAGGTGGACATCCGCCGCCTCGTCAGCGCCTGGTACGTGCCCACCACCGACGCCTGGTTCGGCGAGGAGCGCCCGGCGTTCATCCGTACGGCGCCCACCCACTGCTACGGCCTGCCCTCCCCGGACGGGGTGTCGGTCAAGCTCGGCCTGTCCCGAGCCCTGCACCGCCCGGCCGGTGACCCCAACCAGCTGGACCGGACCGTACAGCCGGACGAGCTGGAGATCTTCTCCGAGCTGATCGTGCGTCACCTGCCGGACCTGCACCCCGATCCGACCCGCCTCTCCGTCTACATGGAGGGCTACACCGAGAGCAGCCGACCACTGGTCGGCCCGCTCCCCGGCGCCGAGAACGTCGTTCTGCTCGCCGGCTTCTCCGGCCACGGCTTCAAACTCTCGCCCGCCTTCGGCGACATCGCCGCGGACCTGGCCCTGGACGGCTCCTCGCCCCGGCCCATCGACTTCATCTCCACCCTCGACCGAGCGAAGGCGTGACCACCGTGACCAAAGCCCTCTCCGTCGGTGCCCTGCGGGCCGAGCCCGGGACCAAGACCCGCGGCAGCGTCCGCGCCGACCTCGGTACCCTCACCGTCGACCTTCCGCTGACACTGGTCAACGGTGCCCGCCCCGGCCCTCGCGTCACCATCACCGCGGGCGTGCACGGGGGCGAGTTCACCCCCGTCGACGCCGCCGCGCGCCTGGCGACCTTGCTGGACCCCGACGAGGTGCGCGGCCAGGTGATCATCTGCCCGGTCGCCAACCCGCCCGCCGTGTACGACGGCCGGCTCAACGTCTCTCCGGTCGACGGCGTGAACATCAACCGCGTCTTCCCCGGTGACCCGGACGGCAGCCCCACCGAGCGGCTCGCGTCCTGGCTCTTCGCCCACCTCGTCGACGGCGCCGACGTCTACATCGACCTGCACTGCGGCGGCATCGACCAGGTCCTGCGCGACTTCGTCGGCTACCGCCTCACCGGAGCCCCGGACCTCGATGGGGCGACGGCCGAACTGGCAGGCTCCTTCGGTATCGAGGACGTCATCCTCGGACTGGAGGCCGACGGCGGCAACAGCCACGCGGCCGCCGCCCGCCGGGGCATCTCGGCGGTACTCGTCGAGGTCGGCGAACTCGGGCAGCGCGACGGCGCCACGGCCGACCGCCGCGTCGACGGTGTCCTCCAGGCACTGCGCCACCTGAGCGTGCTCGCCCCGACCGGCCAGAACGGCCCGACCGGCACCACCGCCCCGGCCGTCCGGGAATGGGTCTGGGCCGCGGGTGTCACGGCCGAGGCCACCGGCCTGTGGTACCCGGAGTTCAGCGCCGGTGACGACGTGGCGGAAGGCGACCTCATCGGCCGCATCATCGACCCGGCTGACGGCGCGGAGCACGAGGTCCACACCCCGGTCGGCGGGCGGCTCTTCTACGGCATGCACGGCCTGACCGTCGCCCCCGGCCACGAACTCGCCGCCATCGCCGCCCCGTGGGACCCCGACCCGGCGACGCGACCGGCCGACTTCCGGACCCCCGGCGTCGGTGTCGCACCCGCCGAGCCGGACCCCCACGCCTAGACCCTCTGTCCAGCCCCCTACGGACGCCCCAGCGCTCCCCTTCCTACGGCCAGCCCCACCAGGAGGCACACGATGAAAGACTCCCGGATCGACCGCAGACTGTTCCTGCGCGGAATAGGCGGAGCCACGGCGGGTATCGCCGCCGCGACCACCCTCAGCGCCTGCGGCACCGGCACCAGCCGGTCCGTGGCCGGTGGCGGCGGTGGCAAGAGCTCCAAGACGTTGGTCGTCCGCGACAGCGGCGGCACGTACGGCGACGCCAACCAGAAGGCCGTCTACGACGCGTTCACCAAGGAGACCGGGATCCGGATCGAGGTGGTGAACATCCAGTACGCGCAGATGCTCGCCCAGATCCAGCAGGGCCGCCCGCAGTTCGACGTCATCGACGACTCGATGTCCGACTTCCTGCGCTTCAAGAAGGCGGACGCGACCGAGGAACTGGACTACGACCGGCTGAAGAACGCCACGAACGCCGGTATCGCCAAGACCCTGGTCACCCCCAACGCGATCGGCAAGAACTACTGGGCCAGTGTCATGGCCTTCCGCACCGACGCCTGGGGTGGGAAGAAACCTTCCTCCTGGGCCGATTTCTGGGACACCAAGGCATTCCCCGGCAGCCGTTCCCTCCAGGGCCTGGACGCGGACCGGCCCGAGCTGGAGTTCGCCCTCCTCGCCGACGGTGTGCCCCTGGACAAGCTCTACCCGCTCGACGTGGACCGTGCCTTCAAGTCCCTCGACACCATCAAGGGGTCCGTCAAGAAGTTCTGGGACACCGGCGCCCTCCCCGGCGTGCTCCTCGGCCGCAAGGAGGTCGTGGCCTCCAGCGTCTGGCACGGCCGCCTCGACGCCCTGATCAAGCAGGGCTCGCCACTCGCCTACCAGTGGAACGGCGCCCGCCGGCAGAGCAACGCCTACGGCATCCCCAAGGGCACCGCCAACCTGGACGCCGCCTACCAGTTCATCGACTTCGCGCTGCGGCCGGACGTGCAGGCCGCCTACGCCGAGCTGTACCCGATGGCCCCCTCGGTGCCCGCCGCATACAAGAAGCTCTCCCCGTCCGTCGCCGCGAACCTGGGCAGTTCCCCGGAGCACCTCAGGACCGGCTTCGACCTGGACGTCGCGTGGTGGGCCGAGAACGACGACATGGTGGCCAAGCGCTGGCAGGAGTGGGCGCATGCCTGAGACCGACGTGATGCCCGAGCCGTCGATCGTCGCCCCGGCGGCACTGGCCGGCAGCGGAAAGCCGCTGTCCGCGCGGCGACTGCGCAAGACCTACGGGGGAGTGACGGCCGTCGACGAGGTCTCCATGGAGATCGCGGCGGGCGAGTTCGTCACCTTCCTGGGGTCCTCCGGCTCCGGCAAGACCACCACCCTGATGATGATCGCCGGGTTCTGCGAACCCGACTCCGGAAGCATCGTCGTCGGCGGCAACGACGTGACCCGACTGGCCCCGCAGAAGCGTGGTCTCGGCTTCGTCTTCCAGCAGTACCTGCTCTTCCCGCACATGACCGTGTGGGAGAACGTCGCCTTCCCGCTGCAACTGCGCGGCGTGCCGAAGGCGGAGCTGCGGCGCCGTGTCGGCGAGACCCTGGAGATGGCCGGCCTGTCGGCCATGGCCCGACGCCGCCCGCGGGAACTGTCCGGCGGACAGCAGCAGCGCGTCGCCCTGTGCCGGGCCCTGGTCTACCGCCCGCCGGTGATCCTCATGGACGAGCCGCTCGGCGCCCTCGACAAGAAACTGCGCGATCAGCTCCAGACCGAGATCAAACGCATCCAGCAGGAACTCGGCCTGACCGTCATCTATGTGACGCACGATCAGGAGGAGGCTCTCGTCCTCTCCGACCGCATCGCGGTCATGCGGGACGGGCTGATCGACCAGTTCGACACCCCGCGGGAACTCTTCGAGCGCCCCCGTACCCCGTTCGTCGCCGACTTCCTCGGCGCGGCCAACTTCCTCCCGGGCCGGCTGGAGGAACAGACGGCGGACCACACCCTGGTACGGCTGGACACCGGCGGCCTGCTCCAGGCCCGTCCGCAGGCAGCCCCGGACGGCGCACGGGTACGCGCCGCGGTGCAGCCCGGCCGGCTCGTCCTGTGTCCCGCCGACGACGGGTTCTGTACCGGGACCGTCGAGACGGTCACCTACGTCGGCACGCTCGTCCGCGCCACCGTCCGCCCCGTCGGCGGCGCGGACACCGGACTCGTACGACTGGAACTTCCGGCCGGCCGGGCCCCCGTCCTGGGCGAGCGCGTCGGCCTCAGCGTGGATCCCGCCAACGTCAGCGTGTTCCCCGACGCGGAAAGCGGGGGGTGACAAGTATGGCCGTGCTGGCTCCCGTAACGGGTTCCGCCCCTCCGGTGCCCCACAAGAAGCGACTGAACCGCGCGCTGTCCGACCGCCGCACCCGCTTCGGGCTGCTCAACGCCGCCCCTGTCGTCGTGTATCTGCTGGTTCTCTTCGTCTATCCGATCTTCAGCACCCTGCTGCTGAGTCTGAAGGGCGAGCGGGGCGGCTTCACCCTCCACTGGTACGCCGACGCCTTCCGGGGCGCCAACCTGGAGATCCTGTTCACCACACTCCGGATCTCCGCCGAGACCTCGCTGCTCAGCCTGGTCATCGGGTTCGTCCTGGCCGCCGCGGTGTCCCGGCTCAAGCCCCTGCTCGCGGGGCTGGTGATGGTGGTCGTGGTCGTGCCGCACTTCATCAGCGCGCTGGTGCGCACCTACGGCTGGATCATCCTGCTCGGTGAACACGGCGTCATCAACAACGCGCTGACCGGCCTGCACGTGCCGGGCGCCCCCTTCGACCTGCTCTACAACGAGCTGGGAGTCGTCATCGGCACCACCTCCGTGATGCTGCCGTACACCGTGCTGCTGCTGTACGCGGTCATGAAGGGCATCGACCGCCGGCTGATGGCCGCCGCGGCCAGCATGGGCGCGGGACGGCTGACGATCTTCCGCCGGGTCTACGTCCCGCTGGTGGCCCCGGGCCTCGTCAACGCCGGTGTGCTGTGCTTCATCCTCTGCCTCGGCTACTACCTCACCCCCGCCCTCATGGGCGGCGCGAAGCAGACCATGGTCGCCTCGCTCATCAACGAACAGGTGATGAAGCAGGACCAGTGGAACGGTGCCGCGGCCCTCGGCATCATCCTGCTGCTGTTCACCTTCGCCGGACTGCTGCTGCTCAGGGTGCTGAAGTCGGCGGGCGAGGCGTACCGGAATCGAGGCACGGCGTCATGACCGAGCTCCGCTCCACGCCGGCCGGACGCGTCACCCTGGCCGTCCTGTCCACGCTGATCCTGCTGTTCCTGGTGCTGCCGATCGTCGTCATCGTCGTCACCTCGTTCGGAAAGGACGCCTTCGGAGCCTTCCCGCCCTCCTCCTGGACGATCGACTGGTACAAGGCGCTGTTCGCGGACGGCAGCAAGTGGCCGGCGGCGCTGTCGCTCAGCGCCCTGGTCGCCTCCCTGACCACCGTCTTCTCCCTGATCCTGGGCATGACGGCGGCCACGGCCCTGGTCCGCAGCAAGCTGCCACTCCGCTCCGCCGTCTACGGTCTCGTCCTGGCTCCGCTGGTGATCCCCCAAGTGGTCCTCGCGCTCGGCCTGTTCCTGCTCTTCGAACCGGCCGCCATGCTCGGCAGCCCGATCGCCATCTCCCTCGGCCACACCGTGCTGGCCGCACCGATCGCGGTGATGATCCTCATGGCCACGCTGCAGGGCATCGACGAACGGCTGGAGGACGCCGCCGCCAGCATGGGCGCCGGCCGCGTCACCGTCGCCCGGCGCATCACCTTCCCGCTGGCCATGCCCGGACTGGTCGCCGCCGCGACCTTCTCGTTCATCACCAGCTTCGACGAGTTCTTCATCTCGCAGTTCCTGTCCTCCGTGAACACCGTGACCCTGCCGGTCCAGGTGTTCAACGTCCTCCAGTACGACGTCGATCCGTCGGTGACGGCCGTCAGCGCGATCCTCATCGGGGTCGCCGTGGTGGCTCTCGCCCTGGTCGCCGTGGTACGCCGACTGAGCGGCACCGGCAGGCACGAGGGCATCCTGCCGACCGAGCCCGGCGTGGGCCTCGCCGCCGGAAGTGAGATCGCCCCATGACCACCAGCACCCGCACCCCCGCCGGTGAACTGTCCGCCACCGCGGCCAGACACCTGCTCCTCAACATGACCCCCAACGGCTCGCTCGGCCCGGGCGGCGAGGACGTCTTCGTCGTCCGGCGCGGCGAGGGCCCCTACGTCGAGGACGCCGACGGCAGGCGCTACATCGACGGCCTCTCGGGCCTGTACTGCTGCCAGCTCGGCTACTCCTACGGCCCCGAGTTCGCCGAGGCCGCGGACAAGCAGCTGCGTGAGCTGTGCTTCAGCCCGCTGTGGTCCGGCTCGGCGCACCGGACGGGAATCGAGCTCGCCGAGCGGCTGTCCCGGCTCGCCCCGGTGGACATCGAGCACACCTTCTTCTCGGGCGGTGGCGCCGAAGCCGTCGAGACCGCCTGGAAGATCGCCCGCCGCTACCACGCCCTGCGCGGCGAGGCGGGCCGCACCAAGGCGATCTCCCGGCGCGGCGCCTACCACGGGCTGACCGTGGGTGCCCTGTCGTTCACCGACGACCCGGGGCTGCGGGAGCCGTACGGCCCGGGCGCCATCGAGACCCGGTTCGTGTCCAACACCAACCGCTTCGGTCTCGCACCCGAGTTCGTCGACGACGAGACGTTCACCTCCCGTCTCCTCGCCGAGCTGGAGGCCGCGATCCTGGCCGAGGGCCCGGAGACCGTCGCCATGCTCATCGCCGAGCCGGTGCAGAACCGCGGCGGCTGCATCACCCCGCCCGAGGGCTACTGGCAGGGACTCCGGGTCCTGGCGGACCGGTACGGCTTCCTGCTCGTCGCCGACGAGGTGATCACCGCCTTCGGACGACTGGGGGAGTGGTTCGGCGGCGACCGCTACGGCGCCCGTCCGGACATCGTCACCGTCGCCAAGGGCATCACGGCCGGATACGCCCCCATGGGCGCGACGCTGGTCAGTAATCGGGTCACCGAGGTCATCAACCGGCCCGGCGCCGTCCTCAACCACGGCTACACCTTCGCCGGACACCCGCTGAGCGCGGCCATCGCCCTGCGCAGCCTGGAGATCATGGAGCGGGACCGGATCCTGGACAACGTCCGCGGCCTCCAGGACCGTCTCGCGGACCGTATGACGTCCCTCACGGACCTGCCGATCGTCGGTGACGTCCGCGGCGCCGGCTTCTTCTACGCCTGCGAACTCGTCGGTGACCTCGACGGCGGCGGCTTCAGCGACACCGCCCGGGCCGATCTGATCGTCGACCTGATCCCGCGCCGGCTGCGCGAAGCGGGGCTCCTCGCCCGCGTCTACAACCGCGCCGCGCCGCTGGTGCAGATCGCGCCTCCGCTGATCAGCGACCGGGCCCTCCTCGACCGTATCGCCGAGGTCGTCGCGGACACCCTCGACGAGGCGGCCGCCCGCCTGTGACACCCGCTTCGACCATGTTTCTGGAAGGAACGACATGTACTCCATCGGTCCCCTGACCGTCGCCCCGGGTACGCGCGCCCAGGGCCTCATCCCGGTCGGCACCAGCACCTACGGCGTGGAACTCGGCATCCCGCTGGTCGTCGTCAACGGCACGCTGGACGGTCCGGTCCTGTGTGTGGACGCGGGCGTGCACGGCGACGAGTACGACGGTCAGGAAGCCGTCCGCCGTGTTCTCGCCGAGGTCGACCCGGCCACCCTGCGCGGCACCCTCGTGGCCATCCCCTGCATGAACACCCCGGCGTTCGAGGCGGCGGCCCGCACGAGCGGCCTGGACCACCTCAACCTCAACCGCATCTTCCCCGGTGACGCGGACGGTTCGTACTCCCTGCGGCTGGCCGCCACGTTCGTCGAGCAGGTCGTCCCCGCCATCGACGCCCTCGTGGACCTCCACACCGGCGGCACCTTCGGGGAGATCGCCCCGCTGGTCATCCTCCAGGGCGGCTACGAGGACCTGGCGACGGACCTCGCCCTGGCCGCGGGGCACGAGCTGGTCTGGAAGGGCGGCAAGTGGGGCGGCACGGTCCGCCACCCCACCCTCGCCGCGGGCAAGCCGGCCATCACCATCGAGGTCGGCGGCGGCACGTACCGCGAGGAGAACGTCGCCCTGCACATGCACTCGATCCGCAACATCATGCGGCAGCTCAAGATGATCGACGGCGAGGCGGAGCTGCGGCGCACCTACACCGCCGTCTCCGGCACCTTCGCCCGCTCGGACGCCGGCGGCTTCTTCGTCGCTCACGTCGAGCCGGGGGACAACTGCAAGGAGGGCGACCTGATCGCCGCGATCAGCGACCACTACGGCAACACGCTGGAGGAGGTACGCGCCCCGCAGGACGGCATCGTGCTCTGGGTGCGCCGGATCCGCACGGTCCGTCCGGGCGACGAGGTCGTCATCTTCGGCGAGGTCCAGGGGGAGATCCGGCCATGACCGCCGCACTTCAGCTGACCGAGCTGCTGATCGACGGCAAACAGGTCCCGGCCGCCGACGGACGCTCCTTCACCGTCCTCGACCCGTCCGACGGGACGGCCATCGCCCAGGTGGCGCTGGCCGGCGAGGCGGACGTGGACCAGGCGGTGGCCGCCGCCCGCGCGGCGTTCACGGCGCCCGAGTGGGCCCGGATGCGCGCCGCCGACCGGGGCCGTGTCCTGTACCGGATCGCCGAGGCCATCCGCTACCAGGGTGAACGGCTCGCCTGCCTGGAGAGCCAGGACGTCGGCAAGCCGCTCGGCCAGGCCCGGGCCGATGTCGAGGCCGCCGCCCGCTACTTCGAGTTCTACGCGGGCGTCGCCGACAAGCTCGGCGGATCCACGATCCCCCTCGGGCCCGGTCTGATCGACTACACCGTCCGTGAGCCGATCGGCGTCTCCGGCCAGATCATCCCGTTCAACTACCCGCTGCAGAACACCGCGAGGGGCTCCGCCGCGGCACTGGCCGCGGGCTGCACGGTGGTCCTCAAGCCCTCCCCGGAGGCGCCGCTCACCCCGCTGGAGATCGGCAGGATCGCCCTGGAGTGCGGTCTCCCGCCGGGCGTGCTGAACGTCGTCCCCGGCGACGGCGAGACCGGCGCGGCCCTCGCCGGGCACCCGGACATCGACCAGGTCACCTTCACCGGCTCGGTGCCCACCGGCATCAAGGTCGCCCAGGCGGCCGCCGCCAACGTGGTGTCGTCGGTCACGGAGTTGGGCGGCAAGTCGCCGTTCGTCGTCTTCGCCGACGCCGACTTCGACCTGGCACTGAAGGCGATCATGGGCGCCTCGTTCAGCAACGCAGGACAGATGTGCTCGGCCGGCACCCGGCTGCTGCTCCAGCGCGGCGCCGAGGAGTTCCTGGACCGGCTGGTCGAGAGGATCGCCATGCTCCGCGTCGGCCCCGGCTCCACGGACCCGGACATCGGCCCTCTGGTCGCCGCCCGGCAGCGCGACCGGGTACTGAGCTACCTGGACCTGGCACGGGAGGAGGGCGCGACGGTCCGCGTGGGCGGCAAAGCCCCGTCGGACCCCGCCCTGGCCGACGGCTACTACATCGAGCCGACGGTCCTCACCGGCCTCACCAACCAGGCGCGTTGCGCCCGTGAGGAGATCTTCGGCCCCGTCATCACGGTCATCGAGTTCGACGACGCCGACGAGGCTCTCCGGATCGCCAACGACAGCCCGTACGGCCTGTCTTCCTACGTCTGGACCCGTGACATCGACAAGGCGATGCGCCTGGCCGAGGGCATCCGGGCCGGTCAGGTCTCCGTCAACGTCACCGGCGTCGGCACCGGAGTCGAACTCCCCTTCGGCGGCTACAAGCACAGCGGATGGGGCCGGGAGAAGGGCCTCGAAGCCCTGGCCGGCTACACGCAGACCAAGAACGTCTGCATAGGGTTCGGCGACCGGTCATGAGGTACCGCACGCTGGGCGAACGCGGCCCGACCGTCTCGGTCGTCGGCGTCGGAGGCAACAACTTCGGCTCCCGCCTCGACGAGGAGGGCACGAAGGCGGTCGTGCACGCCGCCCTCGACGCCGGGATCACCCTGTTCGACACGGCCGACATGTACGGCGGTTTCGGCGAGGGCAGCAGCGGGCGCGGTGACGGCGAACGCCTGCTCGGCGCGGCGCTCAAGGGACATCGTGACGGTGTCGTCCTGGCCACCAAGTTCGGCATGGAGATGTACCCGCAGGACGACCGGTACGGCCGACGCGGCGCCCGCGCCTACATCCGCCACGCCGTCGAGTCCTCACTCCGCCGCCTGGGCACCGACCGGATCGACCTGTACCAGTACCACGAGCCGGACGGTGTCACGCCGCTCGACGAGACGGCCGCGGCCCTGCGCGAGCTGGTCGACGAGGGCACGATCGGACACATCGGCTGCTCGAACCTCCCGGCCGAGCAGCTCACCGACGCCTTCGTGTCCACGCAGGCCCCCTACCATCTCCTCGACCGCGGCGTGGAACAGGGCCTCATCCCCGCCTGCCTCCGTCACGGCATCGGACTGCTTCCGTACTACCCGCTGGCCAACGGCCTGCTCAGCGGCAAGTACCGGCGCGGCGAACAGCCTCCGCCCGGCAGTCGGCTGTCCTGGCGGCAGGGCTGGCTCACCGACGCCGCCCTCGACCGTGTCGAGGCGCTCACCGCGTACGGCGCCGAACGCGGTCTGACCCTCCTCGAGGTCGCCGTGGGCGCACTGGCCGCCCTGCCCGCCGTCGGGTCCGTGATCTGCGGCGCCATGAGGCCGGAACAGGTCATCGCCAACGCGGCGGCGGCCGACTGGATACCCGACACGACCGATCTGGCCGCCCTCGACGCCATCGTGGCCCCCGGCGAACGAGTCGTCTGACCCACCCAACTCCCTTATAGGTCAACTCCCTGATAGGCACCCGGAAAACGAGGCTGAACACCATGCGAGAGATCGTCACCTTCGACGCCTACGGCACCCTGGTCGACTTCCAACTCGGCCCCACCACCCTGAAGGTCATCTCCGACCGGCTGGACCTGGACAACCTGGACGTCGACGAGTTCCTCGACGACTTCCGCGTCATGCGCTTCCAGGCCGTCCTGGAGGCCTACCGCCCCTACCACGAGATCCTGCACTCCAGCCTGAAGATGGCGATGCGTCTGCACGGCCTGGAGTACCGCGAGTCCGACGGCGACGCCCTCGTCGAGGCCGTCCCCACCTTCGGCCCCTTCCCGGAGGTCCCGGACGCCCTGCGCGCGCTGAAGAGCAGGTACGAGATCGCCATCATCTCCAACACCGACGACAACCTGATCGCCCGGAACGTCGAGAACATCGGTGTCGAGTTCGACCACGTCGTCACGGCCCAGCAGGCGGGCGCGTACAAGCCGGACCGCCAGACCTTCGAGCACGCCTTCAAGGCGATGGGTGTCGAGCCCTCCCAGGTCATCCACACCGCCCAGGGCTGGGAGTACGACCACATCCCGACCCGCGACCTGGGCCTGAGGCGCCGGGTGTGGATCAACCGCTACGGCCACCCCGGCAGCGCCGACTACCAGCCCTACGACGAACTGCCCGACCTGTCCGGCCTGCCGGCCCTGCTCGGCTGCTGACCCCACGGCGACACGGCGACACAGGACAGAGAACACAGAGGACGTACGCCATGAAGCAGATCCCCTACTGGCTCGACACAGCCCCCGTCTTCGCCGACCGATCCGGAAAGGACCTGCCCGACGAGGCGGACGTGGTGGTCATCGGCGGCGGCCTCACCGGTCTTTCCACCGCCTATCACACCGCCCGCAAGGGCGCCCGGGTCGTCCTCGTCGAGAAGGACAAGGTCGGCTCGGGCGCCTCCGGGCGCAACGGCAGCATGTGCACCCAGGGCATCACCATCAGCCCCGCGGAGGCCCGCAAGCGCTACGGCCAGGAGCGTGCCGTCGAGCTCTACAATGCGTTCCGCGAGGCGGTCGACGTCGTCGAGGACCTCACGCGCGAGGAGCGGATCGACTGCGACTTCCACCGCGCCGGCCGACTCGGTGTCGCCTTCAAGCCCCAGCACTTCGAGGCGATGCGCGCCAAGCAGCGTGACCTGGCCGAGAACTTCGGCCACGAGATGCACCTCCTGACGCGCGGCGAGCTGAAGTCCGAGCTGAACTCGGACTACTACCACGGCGCCCTGCTCGACCCGCTCAGCGCCGCCCTGCACGTGGGCAAGTACGTGCACGGTCTTGCCGAGGCCGCCGAGCGGGCCGGCGCGGAGATCCACGAACGCAACGCGGCCACCGGCCTCACCCGCCTCCCCGGCGGCGGCTTCCTGGTCGAGACCCTCAACGGCACCATCCGCGCCAAGCAGGTCATGGCCGCCACCGACGCCTACACCGACAAGGTGATGCCGTGGTTCCGCAAGCGGCTGATCAACGTCGGCAGCTTCATCATCGTCACCGAACCGCTCGGCGAGGCGCGCGCCAAGGAACTCATCCCGAACGCCCGTCTGGTGGTCGACTCGAAGAACATCGGCCACTACATCCGTCTCACGCCCGACCATCGCCTCGCCTTCGGCGGCCGGGCCCGCTTCGCGCCGTCCAATCCCGCCTCCGACGTCAAGAGCGGCGACGTCCTCAAGCGGGAGATGACGGAGATCTTCCCGCAACTGGCGGGCGTCCGGGTCGACTACGTGTGGGGCGGCATGGTGGGTTTCTCCTGGGACCGCCTGCCGCACGCGGGCGAGGCCGACGGCCTGTACTACTCCATGGGTTACTGCGGCCACGGCGTGCAGATGGCCACGTACATGGGCCGCGCGGTCGCCGAGATGATGGACGGCCGCCCGGAGGCCAACCCCCTGCGGGGTCTCGGCTTCCCGAAGGTCCCCGTCCCCTTCTACAACGGCACCCCCTGGTTCCTGCCGTTCGGTGGCGCCTATTACAAGGCCAAGGACCGGCTGCGCTGAGTTCGAGACCGCGCGGTGGTCCTCGCGGTCACCGCACCAAGCCGCTGCCGCCCGTCCCGGTGTCAGCGAGAAGGACTTCCTGGCCGGCATCAACACCCACTTCACCCGCCACAAGTTCGCCAACGC